>DASUMX010000178.1:0-10638 GCA_036277455.1 Thermoleophilia bacterium | reverse complement strand
GAGGGTCTCGGCGCGACGGCTGGTGACCACGACGTTGGCGCCGAAGGCCGCGAGGCCCTTGGCGGCGTCGTGGCCGAAGGCTCCGGAGCCGCCGGTGACGATCGCCGTCTTGCCGCTCAGATCGAACAGGTTGCGGATCTTGTCGACACCCCAGATCTCACGCTCAGCCATCGCAGTGCTCCTCTCGCCTCGTGTCCGGCCCGCTGCGGTCGTGCGCTGGTCCTGCGGCGCGATCTGACGCTCTGCCGCTGCCGGACCGACCCTCCACCGGGCCCCCCTCACGCCTGTTCCCGTCGCGAGCGAGTGCCCACGATGCGGAACAACTAGTCCATGATGCGAACACTAGTGCAGGGGTTCGGGCAGGTCAAGCATCGGCGCCGTGCGTGCGCAAGGGCCGCCGAGGCGCGGCTCGGCCGCGTACCGGACCGAGGATCCTGCTGCGCGGAAAGAGCTAGACGCGCGCCGTGAGACCGCCGTCCACGTACAGGATCTGGCCGGTCACGAACCGCGCCGCCGGTGAGGCGAAGAACAGGACCGGGCCAACGACGTCCTCCGTCTCGCCCCAGCGGCCCATCGGGATGCTGGCACGCAACCCGGCCGCGAACTGCTCGTCGGCCAGGACCGAGCGCGTGAGGTCGGTCTCGACGAAGGTCGGCGCCACGGCGTTGACGCGGATGCCGTGCTCCGCCCACTGGGCGGCGAGCGACCGCGTGAGCGCGTCCACGGCGCCCTTGCTGGCGGAGTACTCCGCCTGGCCGAAGGTGGCGCCGTAGCGGCCGCGCACCGACGAGAGGTTGACGATCGCGCCGCCGCCGGCCCGCGCCATCTGAGCGCCGGCGGCCTGGCAGCAGAGGAACGTGCCGGTGGCGTTGACGTCGAGGATGCGCCGCCAGTCGTCCGGCGCGAGATCCTCGGCGCGCGTGCGCACCGTGACGCCGGCGGCATTGACGAGGACGTCCAGGCCGCCGAGCTCACGCACGGCGGCCACGACCATCGCGCGCACGGAGGTCTCGTCGGTGACGTCCACCCGGATGCCGGTGGTGGTGACGCCGTGCGCCGCCGAGAGCTCTCGGGCGAGCCCGGCGGCCCGCTCGCCGTCGACGTCGGCGGCGGCGACCGCGGCGCCGTGCGCCGCGAACCCGGCGGCGATCGCGGCGCCGAGGCCGCCGGCGCCCACCACGAGCACGCGCCGGCCCGAGAAGTCGAACGCGTCCATCCCCGCCTCCTCAGGCTCCGCCCAGCCGGGCCTCGGTCTGGTCGCGCAGCGCCAGCAGCCGCGCCGCCACGTGGTCTTCGCTCTCCGCGAACCGGGCCGCCGGCATCGGCACCGCGACGGATGCCGCGCGGCCGTCGACGTCGGTGACCGCCACGGCCACGGCGCAGATGCCGTGGCGCATCTCCTCGCGCTCGTACGCGACCCCGGTGGCGCGCACCTCGTCGAGCTCGCGCAGCAGCGTCTCGCGCGTGCGCGGGCGCCCGCCGAGGGTGGGTTCCAGCCGCCGTGGCAGGCGGCGCAGTGCGTCCTCGCGCGGCAGCTGCGCCAGCAGCGCCTTGCCGCTCGCCAGGGTGTAGGCGGGGAACTGCGCGCCGACGCGCGCGATCGCCATGAGCGCGCGCTCCGGCGCCGGATGCTGGGCCACGAACAGGACCTGGCCGCCGTCGAGCACGCCCAGGTCCACGGTCTCGTTCAAGTCCATCGACAGGCGCTCCAGCGAGGGCTCGAGCACCGCGATCAGATCGCGGCGGCCCACCACCGCCAGGCGCAGCAGGCTGGAGCCGAGCTCCCGCCGCCCCGTGGCCGCGTCGGTGTGCACGTAGCCGACGTGCTCGAGCGCCGCGCAGATGCGGTGCACGGTCGTCTTGGGCAGCCCCGTCTGGGCCGCGAGCTGAGCGAGGCTGCGGCCGCCGCCCTCAGGCTCGGTCAGGGCGCCCAGGATCGCCGCCGCCCGCGTGATCACCTGCATCCCGCCGTCCACGCCCTCGTCGTCTGCCCGCCGCCTCGGCATGTGTCCCCTCTCGCGTCAGGCCCGCTCGTCCCACGACTCGATCTGCACGAGACACGAGTTGGCCGCCAGGGCGTGCGCCCTGCGGATCATCATGCGGCTCGGCGTGAGCAGGTTCATGCAGCCGCCCCGGTCGGGGGAGTTCCCCGGCTCGCCCACGGGATCGTAGACGGCGGACGACTCGTACGAGTGCACTGTACCTGCCGGGACGCGTTCCGTCAGCCGGACCGCGCAGATCACGGCGCCGCGATCGTTGAACACGCGGACCAGGTCGTGCTGCCCGAGGCCGCGCGCGGCCGCGTCCGTGGGATTCACGCGCACGATCCAGTAGTAGCGGCCGTCGACGAGGACGCGGTGGTCGCGGACGTCGTTCACCACCGCGTCCTTGCCGTCGCTCTGGGTGTGGAAGCTGTGCCGCGGGTGCGGCGTGATGAGCTGCAGCGGGTACTTCCCGTAGAGCTCGGCGGCGTGCGGGCCCTCCCACGCCGGGACGTAGCGCATGATGGGCGCCCGCTCCGGGTCGTCGGGGTCGAAGCGCTTGAGGCTCGAGGCCTCGAACTCGAGCTTTCCCGACTGCGTCTGCAGGCCCATGCCGAACTCCTCGGTGTAGTCGGCCGGCAGGGGCGTCAGCTCGGGCGTGTCCTTGGCGCGACCCTCCGCGAACCAGCGGTACGACACCGGGTCGCGCCGCTCCTCCGGCGGCGGCGGGATGACGTAGTAGCCCTTCTTGAGGAAGTCCTTCCACGAGACGGAACGGGGCAGGTCGGTGGCGTCGAACAGCCGCTTGCACCAGTCCAGCTCGGTGACGCCCTCCGAGTACATCGACCCGAGCCCGAGCCGTGTCGCGAGGTCGAGGAAGATCTGGTGGTCGGAGCGCGACTCGCCGAGCGGCTCGATGCACTTGTGCTGCATCACCGCGACGCGGTGATTGCACTGCGTGTAGGCGTGCTGGATGTAGCCGCCGCAGTTGGCGAACTCGCTGATGTCCCAGCGCTCGAAGTTGGTGCAGGCCGGGAGGATGACGTCGGCGAACTTCGTCTCCCCTTCCATCCAGATGCCCTGATTGACCACGAACTCCAGCTTGTCCGAGCGGTACATGCGCGCGAAGCGGTTGGTGTCGGTCATGGTGCCGAAGTGGGAGCCGCCGTACTTGTAGTACATCTTGATCCGGCTGTGACCCGGCGCCGGGTACTCGTAGCGCTGGAACTGGCCCTCGATGGACTTGGGGTCGGTGGGATAGGCCTCGCAGTGGCCGTCCATGACGGCCTCCGGGATCTTGAGCCGCGGCACGACCTGGGAGACGGTGTTCACGGTGGCGAGCTGCGGCATGCGCTGGTACATGTTGATGCTGAGGGCGGTGCCGTACAGGTCGCCCGAGTAGCCGCCCTCCGCGTAGCCGGGGAAGAAGAAGTGCGTGTCGAGCGGCGTGCCCTGCTGCAGGCAGCCCATGTTGACGCCGGGCTTGCCGAGACCTTGCATGGCCATGAGGCAGACCACGCCGCGCGCCCAGTCGCTGCCGGTCGCCGTGCGGCAAGCGCCGCCGAAGCCGATCAGGCCGCCGGCGGCGAGGTACGTCTTCTTCTTCCCCCAGGCGCGCGCGAGCGCGCGCACCTCGCGCGCCGGCACGCCCGTCTCGGCCTCCTGCCACTCGGGCGTCTTCCCCGCCCCGTCCTCCTCACCGAGGATGTAGGCCCGCCACTTCTCGAAGCCGACGGTGCGCTCGGCGACGTAGCCGGCGTCGTACAGCCCCTCGGTGATCCAGACATGAGCGATGGCGAGCACCAGGGCGCTGTCCGTGCCCGGGCGCGGGGCGATCCACTTGCCGCCGAGCAACTGGGCCGTGTGGTTGTGGAACGGGTCGATGTGCACGCAGGGGATGTCGAGGTCCTTGAGCCACTGGCGGCGGATGGTGCCGTCGTGCGCGCCGTAGACGCCGCTGGTGGCCTCCGGGTCGGCAGACCAGAAGACGACCATCTCGGCGTGCTTGAGCAGGTCCTCCACGGTGCCGTAGGTCTCGCCGCCGCCGTTGCGCGCGCTCTGGCCCCAGTGGTGCGCGGCGCCCCAGTACCAGCCCTCCCAGCTGTCCGGGTTGTGCATCACCGGCGACCAGCCGAGCATGTTGAAGAAGCGGATGCGGGCGCTCAGCCAGTAGCCCAGCACGCCCCAGGTGTGGTGCGAGCCGCTGCCGTTCATGATCGCGCCCGGGCCGTGGTCGCGCTTGACCCGCTTGATCTCGGAGGCCACCAGGTCGAGCGCCTCGTCCCAGCTGATGCGCTCGTAGCCGGACGTGCCGCGGTTCTGCGGGTTGCGCTCGCCGTCCGGATCGAAGTCCACGCGCTTCATGGGGTGGAGCAGGCGGTCCGGCGAGTAGATGAGCGACTTCCAGGCGAGCGTGTGCGAGCTGACCGTCGTCTTGCGGGGGGGCGTGAACGACCGCCCGCGCGCCTCGATCGTCCACGCCTCGGCGTCGTCCTCGTCGAACTCGATGGGGGTGATGCGCAGGATGCGCCCGTCCCGCACGTAGACGAAGACGGGCCCGCCGTTGGTGTTGCTGGTGAAGCGGCGGACGCCAGCGCCCGCGTCCACGCCGAACTCGAGGCCGGCGGTGAGCATCATCTGCAGCGTCTCGGAGAACCAGACGGCCAGCTCGTCCGGGCCCTCGACCACCATCTGGAAGTTCTTGAGCGCGTCGATGAACTCGAGGTAGTCGCGGCCCGGCCGCATGATGCGGGCCGCGACCTCCGCCGAGTCGAAGGTCATGGTGAGGTCGGGCGCAGGGTGCAGCCCCGCACGCGAGCGCACCCTGCCGCCCTTGATGGTGTAGGCGCGCCCCCGCGCCCTGCCCGCGAGGCGGATCTGGGCGACCAGGTCGCGCTCGCGCAGCCTGGCGGCGAACGCCGGGTACCGCCCGGCCGTCGCGCGCAACGCGACCTCGAGGCCGGCCAGCGTCGCCGTGAACTGCGCCTCGGCGGCCGTCTTCTTCGCCCGGCCTGCGGCGTGTTTCGCCTGTCCGACTGCCCGCGCCACCCGGCGCCCGTCCGTGCCAGCCATGCGGTCCTCCGCACCCGGCGAGTGCCACTATAGGTCACTCGCTTGTTCCGTTAAACGGAATATCTATTCCGTATAACGGTACGATAGCGAACGCCCGCTGCCGGGTCAATCGTTGGACGGGGGAGGGGCGGGAGAGGCCTCGCTACATGCGAACGGGCGCCGGTCCGCGCGCCCGTCCCCGGATCACGGGGGCATCATGGCGCGCCGCCGGTAGCGCCCGACGGAGCACTCAGCGCGCGAGGGCCCTGCCCGCTTCGTAGGCGCGGATCTGCAGCTCGGCATCGTGGTCCGCGCTCTCGGGGTCGTTGGCGTTGGTGCACACGATGTTGTCCACCCACTCGAAGCCGAACGACGGATACATGGCCGCGGTGTACTCGAAGTAGGAGTCGTAGGCGTGCACGTCGTCCACGCTCTGCGAGTACACGCTGATCATCTTCTTGGCGCCGAACCTCGGCCTTCCCTCTCCGTCCATCAGGGGAAACAGCCTGTCGTACAGGTTCTTGACGGGCCCGGTCATCTGCATCATGTAGACGGGCGAGCCGATCACGACGGCGTCCGCGGCCGTGACCTCGTGCAGCGCCTCGCGCAGCTCGTCGTTGATGACACAATCCTGCTTCACGCGGCACGCGAAGCAGCTCTGGCACGCCATGAACTTCATCTTGAACAGCGTGTAGTACTTGACCTCGGCCCCACGGTCCCGGGCGCCCTTGGCCACAAGGTCCAGTATCGTCGTCGTGTTGCCGTCCATGCGCGGGCTGCCGTTGAACACCACGATCTTCGTCATGACGCGCTGTCCTCTCTCCGCGAGCGGCCTCGGGCGATCCCACCTGACTGGAGGCGAGAGGGAAGGCCCCGCGGCTCTCCCTCTCGCCCCTTCTCTCGAACGGCGGCTCGACTCAGAGCTCGATGAAGCCCAGGTTCTGCGACTCGTTGTCGACGAGGACCCTGGCGGCGTACCGCTTGCCGCCGGCGTCCACCTCGAGCTCGTACTCGCCGTACTCGAGCCCGTCGAACTTGAACTCCCCGAAGAAGTTGGTGCGGCGCCTCGCGAGCGTCGCCGTGTCGCCGCCGTCGGCCATGCCCGCACCGCCGGCGTCGCAGGCGATCCCACCCTCGTGCGAGCGCAAGGTGACGGTCGCGCCCTCGTAGCAGTCGCCGTCGACAAGGACCCCCGCGGTGATGAAGTTCAGGGTGAACCTGAACAGGTTCTTGTACAGGGTGTGCGGCTTGGTGCCGAGGTCCGGAAGGTAGGCCTCCAGCTTCTCCGCCGCGATCATCCGCGCCATCTCTTCCGGTTCGACGAAGTAGGTCGCCATGGCGTCGGTCGGGCAGCTGTGCGTGCAGCGGGTCGTGTGCGGCGTCCAGGTGGGATCGTCGATCAGATGCGCGCAGAAGATGCACTTCTGGGCGATGTCGGCTTCTTCGTTCCACCAGATGGCGTGGTAGGGGCAGGACTGGGCCAAAGCCTTGTTGCCCTTGGCCTTCACCATGTCGATCATCACGATGCCGTCTTCGCGCTTCGTGATGGCGCCGTCCGACGCGTCGATACACGGCGCGTTCTCGCAGTGCTGACACGGCACCGGGAGGTACGCCACGTCGTTGCGCGCATACTGGCCGCGCTCGCGCCGCAGGATGTCCACCCAGCGGTGGCCGTGCCGGGGCTGGGCGGCGGTGTACCCGGGCCAGTCGTTGCCGACGAACTCGTCCTTGTCGGCCATGAAGCAGTTGTTGCAGTCGTGGCACCGGGCCACGTCGATGACTTTGTACCATTGCTTCACTGCACCGACTCCTCGGTCTCGTAGATGCCGCCGTCCCATTTCTCCACTTCGATCTGGGCAGTGTTCGGAGCCATGCCCGACGCGTACTTGGACATGTAGCGGTCGGGGGTGAGGATGTTCATGCACCCGCCGCGGTCGGCGGACCTGCCGGGCTTGCCGAGCGGGTCGTACTCGGCGCACGACTCGTAGGTGTGCACGGTGCCCGGCTGCATTCGTTCGCCGACCTGCGCGCAGACGATGACCGAGCCGCGGTCGTTGAAGGCGCGCACGAGGTCGCCGCTCCTGATGCCCCGGGCCGCCGCGTCGAGGCGGTTCATGCGGATGATCCAGTAGTAGTGACCGTCCACCAGGACGCGGTGGTCCTTGATGTCGTTCATGAAGCTGTCCTTGCCGTCGCCCATGGTGTGGAACGAGAAGCGCGGGTGCGGTGACAGCATCCCGAGCGGGTACTTCCTGGCGAGCTCGCAAGCCGGGCCTTCCCAGGCGGGCACGTACGTGTGCATCGAGGGACGGTACTCGTCCACGAAGCCCTGGTCCTCGAAGTTCTTGAGGCTGGTGGCGATGAACTCGACCTTGCCGGTGCTCGTCTGCAGGCCCTTGCGGCCGACCTGGTTGTTCAGGCGCGGGCCCCAGTCGGGCGTGTCCTTCTCGCGGTCCTCGGCGAACCAGCGCAGCGCCGGCGTCTTCTTGCGCTCCGGGTTGTCCGGCACGATGAAGTAGCCCTTCTCCTTGAACTCGGCGAAGCTCATGTGCTTGGGCATGTCGGTGGCGTTGTAGTACTGCTCCACCCAGGCCAGCTCGTCCTTGCCCTCGGTGAACATCGGCCCGATGCCGAGCTTCTCGGCGATCATCGCGTAGATCTGGTAGTCCGACTTGGATTCGCCGACAGGCTCGATGCACTTGGCCTGCAAGGAGATCACGCGGTGGTTGCACTGGCCGTAGGTGTCGGGGATGTAGCCTGAGCAGTTGGCGAACTCGCTGATGTCCCAGCGCTCGAAGTTGGTGCAGGCCGGGAGGATGATGTCGGCGAAGGGCACCTCGCCCTCGAACCAGATGGACTGGCTGACGACGAACTCGAGGCTCGGGTCCGCGTACATCCTGGCGTAGCGGTTGGTCGCCGTCATCGTCCCGATCCACGGCCCGCCGTATTTCCACAGCATCTTGATCCTGGGATAGCCGGGAGCCGGATACCGGTACTGGTGCAGCTGGTGCTGGATGTCGCCGCCGGCGAAGCCCTTGCCGGCCCACTGGAACTCGCCGTCCATGATGCACTCCGGCACCTTGAGGCGCGGGATGTGCTGGCCGGCGGAGGTGTTGATGTTCGACGGCGACGGGAACGTGGTCTTGCCGTCGAACATCCGCCAGGCGAACTTGAAGCCCGCGGCGGAGTTCTCGCAGTCGCCGGAGATGCCGCCCTCGGCGTAGCCGGGGAAGTAGAAGTCGTAGTCGACGGGCGTGCCCTGGGTCGTCGAGTAGATGTTGCTGCCCGGCTTGCCCATGCCCTGCATGGTGGCGAGGGCGATCATGCCGCGGCTCCACTCGATGCCGTGCGAGGCGCGGCAGGCGCCGCCCCAGCCTCCCAGGCCGCCGGCGGCCAGCATGGTCTTCTTCTTGGCCCACTCGCGGGCGAGGGCGCGGATCTCGCAGGCGGGGACGCCGGACTCGGCCTCGGCCCACTCGCAGGTCTTGGGCACGCCGTCGGTCTTGCCGAGCACGTAGTCGGCCCACTCGTCGAAGCCGTGGGCGTGCGTGGCCACGTACGCCTTGTCGTAGGTGTCCTCGGTCAGCCAGGTGTGGGCGATGGCGAACGAGAGCGCGTGGTCGGTGCCGATCTTGGGAGAGAACCACTTGTCGCCGATGAGCCCGGCGGTGTGGTTGTAGAACGGGTCGATGAAGACCATCTTGATGCCCAGGTCCTTCATCCAGAAGCGGCGCGGCGTGGACTCGTGCGCGGAGTAGATGCCGGTGTTGGTCTCCGGGTCGGACGACCAGAAGACGATCATCTCGGTGTTCTCCAGCGTGTCCTCGAGCAGGTCGTACTGCTCGGGGTTGCCGAGGCGCCAACTGAAGCCCCACATGTGCATGCCGCCCCAGTGCCAGCCTTCCCAGCTGTCCGGGTTATGGTCGGCGTAGGTGAAGCCCATCATGTTCATGAAGCGGAAGTAGGTGCTGTGGCGGTAGCCGACGTTGCCCCACATGTGGTGGGAGCTGGGGCTGGAGAGGATCGCCGCGGGACCGGCCTCGCGCTTCACGCGGTTGATCTCGCTCACCACGATGTCGGTGGCCTCGTCCCACGAGATCGGCTCGTAGCCGGAGATGCCGCGATTCTGGATGTTGCGCTCTCCGTCCGGGTCGAAGTCCACGCGCTTCATCGGGGTCTTGATGCGGCGGTCGGAGTAGATCATGGACTTGAAACCGGCGGTGTAGACCGAGTACGTCGTCTTGCGTGGAGGCCGGAAGGTCTTGCCGCGCGCCTCGATCTTCCACGAGGCCGCGTCGACGGCGTCGTCCAGGTCCATGGGGGTGATGCGGACGATCTTGCCGTCCTCCACATAGACGAAGACCGGGCCACCGGTCGACGAGTTCGTCAGGCGGACTGCTTCTCCCATTTGGCCGTCTCCTTGGTCCTGTAGACCTGTCGCCCCTCTGTCAGGGCCTCGCGAGGGCGCCGCCCACGCCCGGCGCCGCGCCCGTCGGCGGGCCTTGTTCAGGAAGTCGCGGCGTGACACCCCGCTGTCGATGATGCCGTGCGTCGGTGATGGCGCACCCGGTGCCTCAAGACCGCAGCCATTCCGTCGTAGCTCACAATGCGGACATACCGCCCACATTACGGACACAGACTAGAGTCGGTCGGGAGGAACGTCAAGCGATCCGCATGGCGGTGTGAGCGGGAGGAGGGTCTAGTCTCGCCTCGTCTGGCCCGCCCCGACCAGGGCGCGATGAGCGAGGTCGCGCTGCCGCAGCACGGCGCGCGTGAGCGTGTCTTCGCGCCCGCTGAAGCGGCTCGCCGGGACCTCCACCGTCAACGCCCCGACTGCGCCGACGGCATCGCGGACGGGCGCGGCTACGGCGCAGACGCCCATCACGTACTCCTCGTTGTCGTAGGCGACCCCGGTCCTGCGCACCTCCTCGAGCTCGCGGAGCAGGGCGGCCCGGTCGGTCCCGGTGTTCGGGGTGTAGGCCTCGAGCGTCTCCGGTAACTCGCGTTCGGCCTCGCCGGGCGACAACTCCGCGAGCAGCGCCTTGCCGCTCGCCGTGCAGTACAGAGGGAGCCGTGCCCCCATGTGGGCGACCACGCGGAGCCCTTGCACCGCGACGTACTGGTCCACGAACAGCGCTTCGCCGCTGTCCAGCACCGCGAGGTCGATGGTCTCTCCCAGCTCGTTGGAGAGGTCCCTCATGAAGGGGCGCAGGTCGTGCCGCAGGCCCCCGTAGGACGAACCGCCGATCACGAGGAAGGCCGGCCCGATGGCGTAGCGGCCGGCCGCGACCTGACGCACGAAGTCCTCGTCCATGAGCGCCCGCAGGATGCGGTAGACGGTAGGACGGGACAGGCCGAGCCGTTCGACGAGCTCGGCCGTCGTCAGGCCATCCGTCGCCGTCGCCAGCTCGCGGCAGATCTCGGCGGCGCGCGCGATGACCTGCACGCCGATGCGCCGCTGATCCCCGTCTGTCGCGCTGTCCGCCATGTCGTCGAGCAGGCCTTTCTCCCCGCGCCGGCCAGTCCGTCGCAATGCTCGCACCGTCATCGAAGGCCGGTCAACTGGACCGCCGCGGCGGCCATCGAGTCGGGGCGCCGTCCCGCA
>DASUMX010000177.1:0-6395 GCA_036277455.1 Thermoleophilia bacterium | reverse complement strand
GGTCACGCGTTCGCCGCCGCGGCCGTGGAGGCCGGCGCCGCGGCGCTCGTGTGCGAGCGCGACACTGGGGTCGGCGCGCCGCAGGTCGTCGTCCCGTCGGTGCGCCGCGCGATGGCGCTGGCGGCGGCGCGCTGGTACGGCGACCCCTCGCGCGAGCTCCGCGTGGTCGGCGTCACCGGGACGAACGGCAAGACGACCACGGCGCACCTCGTGGCCGGCCTGTTCGCCGCCGCGGGAGAGCCGTCCGGGCTCCTCGGCACGGTCGTCAACCGCATCGGCGGGGTCGAGCACCCCGTCAAGCTCACCACGCCGGAGTCCCTCGACCTGCAGCGCATGTTCAGGGAGATGGCGGAGGCGGGGGACAGGGCGTGCGCGTTCGAGGTCAGCTCGCACGCCCTCGCCCAGGACCGCGCCGCCGGCATCGCCTTCGACGCGGTCGTCTTCAGCAACCTGACGCGCGACCACCTCGACTACCACAAGGACCTCGAGGACTACTTCGGCGCCAAGCGCCGGCTCTTCCTGCCGGACGAGGGCCGCAACGGCCACGCCGTCGCAGTCGTCAACGTGGCGGACGAGTTCGGCGCGCGCCTGGCGCGGGAGTGCCGCCCGGCCTACGGCGACGACCTCTGGACCTGCGCGGTCGACGAGGAGGGCGCCTCCGGCGCCGTCGTCGTCGCCCGCGATCTGCAGCTGCGCGCCGACGGCTCCAGCTTCTCGCTCGTCTGCTCGCGCCTCGGGATCGACGAGCGTGTGTCGCTGCGGCTCGCGGCGCGCTTCAACGTCGAGAACGCCCTCGCCGCGGCGGCGGCCGGGCTGGCCCTCGGGCTGCCCGTCGAGGCCGTCCTGCGCGGACTCGCCGTCACCGAGGGCGTCCCCGGCCGCTTCCAGGCGGTGCGCGCCGGCCAGCCCTTCAGCGTCGTGGTCGACTACTCGCACACGCCCGACTCGCTCGAGAACGCGCTCCAGGCGGCTCGCGCCGTCACGTCGGGGCGCGTCCTCGTGGTCTTCGGCTGCGGCGGCGACCGCGACCGCGGCAAGCGGCCGCTCATGGGCGGCATCGGCGCCCGCCTCGCCGACCGCGCGGTCGTCACCTCCGACAATCCGCGCACCGAGGAGCCCCTCGCGATCATCGACGAGATCGCCGCGGGCGTGCCGCGGGAGCTGGCGCCCCGGGTCGTCATCGAGCCGGACCGGCGCGAGGCCATCCGCATCGCTCTCGCCGAGGCGCGGCCAGACGACACCGTCGTCATCGCCGGCAAGGGGCACGAGCAGGGACAGCTCATCGGCGACCGCAAGATCCCGTTCGACGACCGCGCCGTGGCCGAGGAAGAGCTCGCGCGTCTGAGTGGGGAGTGGTGACGCGGTGCTGCCGCTGACGCTCGGCGAGGTCGCGGCCGCCTGCGGCGGCCGCCTCGACGCCCCCGATCCCCACCTCGAGGTGCGGCGCGTGTGCACCGACAGCCGCCGCGTCCGCTCGGGTGATCTGTTCGTCGCCCTCAGAGGTGAGAACTTCGACGGCGACGAGTACGCCGCCGCCGCCCTCGCCGGAGGCGCCGCGGCGGCCGTCGTGCGTAGCGAGACCGCGGCGGCCCTGCCGCCGGCCGCGGCCTGCATCGTCGTCGACGACGGCGTCGCCGCGCTGCAGGCGCTGGCCACCTCCGTCCGCCGCCGCTCCGGCGTCAAGGTCGTCGGCATCACCGGCAGCGCCGGCAAGACTTCCACCAAGGACATCCTCGCGGCGCTGCTGCGGCCGGTCGCCCGCACGGTGGCCACCTCCGCGAACCTCAACAACGAGATCGGCGTGCCGCTCACGCTGCTCGAGATCGAGCCGGACACCGAGGTCGCGGTCGTCGAGATGGCGATGCGCGGCGCCGGTCAGATCCGCGAGCTCGCCCGTGTGGCGCTGCCGGACGTCGGCGTGATCACCAACATCGCCCCGGTCCATCTGGAGCTCGTCGGCACCATCGAGGACGTCGCCTCCGCCAAAGCGGAACTGGTCGAGGAACTCACCGACGGGACGGCGGTCGTGCCGGCCGACGAGGCCCTGCTGGACCGCCACGTGCGCCGGCACCGCGGCAGGGTGGTCACGTTCGGGACGCCCGACGCCGACGTGCACGTGGTGGACGAGGAACGCCGCGGTGAGAGCACACACGTGCTGCTCGACGCGTTCGGGCACCGCGCGCGCATGGACTTCAGCTTCACCGGCGGCCACTACCTGCGCGACGCGCTGGCCGCCGTGGCCGCGTTCGTGGAGCTCGGCTACCGCCTCGACCAGGCGGCGGAGGGCGCCGCGCAGGTGGCGTTCAGCGACCTGCGCGGCGCTCTCTCCGCGCTGCCGGGCGGCGGCCTGCTCCTCAACGACGCCTACAACGCCAATCCCGTCGCCATGAAGGCCGCCGTGGACCACCTCGTCGCGATCGCCGACGGGCGCCCCACGGTGGCGGTGCTCGGCGACATGTACGAGCTCGGCCCGGGAGCGGGCACGTACCACCGCGCCGTCGGCGAGCACTGCGCCGCCGCCGGCGTGCGCCTCGTCGCCGTCGGCGACCTCGCCCGCGACTACCTCACGGGGGCGCCCGGCGAGCGCTGGTTCCCGACGCTGGACGAGTGTCTGGCAGCGCTGCCCGAGGTCGCGACGCCGGGCAGCGCCGTCCTCGTCAAGGCCTCGCGCCTCATGCGCATGGAGCGCGTGGCCGAGGCGCTCTCCGGAGAAGGAGCGCCGCATGCTTAGGGCCATGGGCGCGAGCGTGCTGGCCATGGTGCTGGTCCTGGTCATCGGGCCGGCGTTCATCCGCTGGCTGCGCGTCAACGAGTTCGGGCAGAACATCCGCGAGGACGGCCCGGAGGGTCACAAGACCAAGGAGGGCACGCCGACCATGGGTGGCGCGCTCATCTGGTTCGCCGTCCTCATCGCGTATCTGGTGTTCAGCCGCTTCTCGGTCGCCTCGCTGACCGTGTTCATCGCCGCGCTGGGCAACGCGCTGATCGGCTTCGCCGACGACTGGATCAAGATCGTGCGCAAACGCTCGCTCGGCCTGTCCGCGCGCTACAAGCTGCTCCTGCAGCTGCTGCTGGCGCTGTTCATCGGCTTCGTCGCGCTGCGCTTCGTCGGCCTCACCACGGCGGTCGACGTGCCGTTCACCTCGTACCGGCTCGAACTCGGGACCCTCGGGTTCTACGCGCTCATCTTCCTCACGCTCGCCGGCTTCTCCAACGCCGTCAATCTCACCGACGGCCTCGACGGCCTGGCGGCGGGAGCCTCCGCCATCGTGCTGGTCGCCATGGCGGGCATCGCCTTCATCATCGGGCGCAACACGAGCGATCCGGGCATCACCGACCTCATGGTCGTCGCCGGGTGCGCCGGCGGCGCGGCGCTCGGCTTCCTCTGGTACAACGCGTTCCCGGCCGACGTCTTCATGGGGGACACCGGCTCGCTCGGCCTCGGCGGCGCGATCGCGGGCATGGCGGTCATGACGCGCACCGAGCTCGTGCTGGTCATCATCGGCGGCCTCTTCGTCATCGAGGCCGGGTCCGTGGCCGCGCAGGTCATCTCGTTCAAGCTGTTCCACCGCCGCGTGCTGCTCATGGCGCCGTTGCACCACCACTTCGAGCTCAAGGCGTGGTCCGAGACGAAGATCATCGTACGGTTCTGGATCATCGCCGCCATCTTCGCGGGCGCCGGGTTCGCGGCCTACTACGCGACCTTCTGAGGGGGGACGATGGAGCTCGCCGACGTGCGCTGCCTGGCCGTGCTCGGCCTGCGCAGGACCGGCAGGCCGGCGGCGCTGCTCGCCCGGCGTGAGCTGCCGGCGGCGCGGATCGTCGGCCTCGACGAGGGTACGCCGCCGGACGACGACACGCTCGAGGTGCTCGCGGCCGCCGGGGTCGAGGTCCTGACCGGCCCGGCGGCGGTGCTGCCGGGCGCCGCCGGCCTGCTGGTCAAGAGCCCCGGCGTCCCGGAGACGAGCGCCGTGGTCCAGGAGGCGCTGCGCCGCGGCGTCCCGGTGTGGAGCGAGGTCGAGTTCGCGGCCCGCTTCCTCGGCAACCCCATCGTGGGCATCACCGGCACCAACGGCAAGACGACGACGACCGAGCTCACCGGCGCCGTCTTCCGCGACGCCCGCCTGCCGGTGGCCGTCGGCGGGAACATCGGCCACGCCCTGGCCGGCATGCCCGGCGAGATCCCGCCGGACGCGACGGTGGTGGCCGAGCTGTCGAGCTTCCAGCTCGAGCACATCGAGCGGTTCCGGCCGGCCGTGGCCGTCCTCCTCAACCTCGCGGAGGACCACCTCGACCGGCACGGCACCTACCGCGCCTACGTGGACGCGAAGCTGCGCATCTTCGAGAACCAGACGCCCGACGACGCGGCGCTGCTGTGCGCGGACGACGCCGGCCTCCTCGAGGAGCTCGCCGCCGGGCGGCTGGGCGGCCGGGCCCGGCGCGGCTGGTTCTCCGCCCTGACGGGGAGGGCCGACGGGCCGGGCGGGGAGGAGCTCATCGCCGGCATCGGCGCCGACGACGTGCTGTGGGTGCGGGTGCACGGCGAGCTGCGCCGTCTCTGCCGCCGCGACGAGCTGGCGCTGCGCGGCGACCACAACCTGCTGAACTCGCTCGCCGCCGCGGCCGCCGCCTGCACCGCCGGCGCGCCGGTCTCGGCGGCCGCGGAGACCCTGCGCACGTTCGAGGGCGTCCCGCACCGCCTGCAGGTCGGGGACGTCGTCGCCGGGGTGACCTGGGTGAACGACTCCAAGGCGACCAACGTGGACGCGACGCTCAAGGCGCTCACCGCCTACGCGGGGGGCGTGCACCTCATCCTGGGCGGCTACGACAAGGGCGCGGAGTTCGCTGAGCTCGCCGCCGCGACCGAAGGCCGCGTCAAGCAGGCGCTGCTCATCGGCGCGACGGCGCCGCGGCTGGCGGCGGCGTTCGCCGCCCGGGTGGCCGCGGCCGGACCTCAGGCGACGCCCTACGTCGTCTGCGGCGACCTGCAGGGCGCCGTCACCGCTGCGGCCGCCTCGGCCGAGCCGGGCGACGTGGTCCTGCTCAGTCCCGCCTGCGCGAGCTGGGACCAATACAGGGACTACGAGCAGCGAGGCGAACAGTTCCTCAGGCTGGTGAGCGAGCTGAGAGCAAGGAGCTGACGCCGAGTGAGGACGTCAGGACGCGAGGCGGATCACGTCGATCTCGACCACCTCGACTGGGTCGAGGACGCTCCGCGACGTACGCGCTCGGGCGCCGACCGCCGCAGCGCGGAGCGCCGCCGCGGCGGCGCCAAGGCTCCCGCCGCGGACCGGCGCGCCGGCGAGCGGCGCACGGCCGAGCGGCGCTCCTCAGCGGGCGCCGCGACCCGCAGCAGCGGGGGTGAGCGGGCGGCAAGCAAGCCCGCACGCGAGACGGCCCGCCGCGCGACGAAGCCGCCGGCGCCCATCGCCGGCCCCGGCGTCGCCGAACGGCGCACGCTCACGCTCGTCACCTTCCTGCTCGTCGTCTACGGCCTCATCATGGCCTACAGCGCCTCGGCCGCGCAGGCGTACTTCCAGTACGGCAGCAGCTTCTACTTCTTCGGCCGCCAGGCGCTCTGGGTCTGCCTCGGCGTCGGCGCCATGTACGTGCTCTCGCGCGTGGACTACGCCTGGTTCCGCAGGGCCGCCGTCCCGCTCGCCGGGCTCGCCTTCGCCGGCCTGTGCCTCGTCCTGGTCCCGGGCATCGGCAGCGTGATCAACGGCGCCCGGCGCTGGATCATCGTGGGCGGGCAGGGGGTGCAGCCGAGCGAGTTCGCCAAGCTCGCCTGCATCGTGCTCGTGGCGACGCTCGTCGTCAGGCGGCCCCGGGAGGTCCTGACGCTCGGGGGGTTCCTGAAGCTCGTCGTCATCTGCATCGTCCCCGCGGCCGCGCTCATCATGCTCCAGCCGGACCTCGGCACCACGCTCGTCCTGGTGACCGCCGTCGTCGCCGTCCTGGTCGCCTCGGGGGCGCCCCTGCGCTACCTGTTCGGGCTGGGCGCGGCGGGCTGCGCCGCCGTGCTCGCGCTCATCGCCGTGGAACCGTACCGGCTCGAGCGCCTGGTCACGTTCTTCGACCCGTGGAAGGACCCCCAGGGCAGCGGGTTCCAGGCGACGCAGTCGCTGATCTCGATCGCCTCCGGGCGGGTGTTCGGGGTCGGCCTCGGCAACTCCGTGCAGAAGTTCGGGTTCCTGCCCGAGCAGACCACCGACATGATCACCGGCATCATCGGGGAAGAGCTCGGGCTCGTCGGCCTGCTCGTCCTGCTCGCCCTGTACGTCGCGCTGGCGTGGGCGTGCTTCCGCATCGCGCTCAACTGCAAGGACCTGTTCGGCAAGCTGCTGGCGACCGGCATCACGGCGATGATCGTCGGCCAGGCGTGCATCAACATC
>DASUMX010000176.1:0-6330 GCA_036277455.1 Thermoleophilia bacterium | reverse complement strand
CTGCCGCCGACGGTGCGCCTCGTGCTCATGCCCTGCACGGGACGCGTCGGCCCCCTGCACCTGCTGAGCGCGCTGGCCGAAGGCGCCGACGGCGTCATGGTCGCGGGCTGCCTGCTGGGGCAGTGTCACTACCGCGAGGGCAACTTCAACGCCGTCGACCGCGTGGCGTTCGTGCAGCGCCTGCTCAAGAGCGTCGGCGTCAAGCCCGAGCGCTGTCGCATGTTCACGATGAGCGCCGGCGAGCCGCCCAAGTTCGTGGCCGCCGTGCGCGAGATGGACCGGGTGATCGGCGGCCTGCCGCCTCTCCCCCGGTCCGGCGACGGCATGAGCCGGGCGCCGCGCGCCGGGGCCGGCGCGGCGTCCGGCGCCGCGCCTTCCCAGGACCTGCTCAGCGCGACGAGGGGAGCTGCCTGATGCCGCTCACCCACCGCGGCCGCGAGATCCTGGACCGCGTACCCGGCGGCTCGCTGCGGAGCACCGTCGGCGTCGGCTGCGAGATCGTCCGGCACGAGGAGTTGTGCATCGGCTGCGGTACCTGCGCGAGGAACTGCCCCAGCGGCGCCTCCGAGCGCGGCGACTTCTTCGACGTGAACCAGCTTCTGGACGCGCCGGAGGGCAGCCGCCGCGGCGAGCTCGGCGCGGCGCTGCGCCGGCTCATGCAGCACGAGCCAGATGGCCCCGTCGAGGTGCCGGAACGCGTCACCGTGTACCGCACCATCATCTACGACGCTGAGAGGTGCCTGGGCTGCGGCACGTGCGCCCGCGGCTGCCCCGCCGGCGCGATCGAGGCGCGGCCGCCACGGGCGGACGCTGCGCCGGCCCCCACGGCCGGCGTCTCCGCCCCGGCCGCCGAGGGGGTGAGCGCGTGAGCGCCGCCGGCCAGGGGCGCCCGCTCGTGCTCCTCTGCGAGTGCGCCGGCACCCTCGGCAACATCGACTTTGACCGGCTCGAGCGGCACGCGGGCCTGCACGCAGACGTCCTCCGCGGCACCCACTGGTGCAGCCGCGTCGGGCAGGCGCAGATGCTCGAGCTGATGGACGCCGAAGCCGAGGGCGAGGCCGGCGAAGGACGCCCGCTCGTCTTCGCCGGCTGCTCCGCCGACTTCGCCGCGCGCCGCTTCCAGAAGCTCCTGGCGCGCGGCCTCCAGCTCGAGATCGCCGACATCCGCGAAGGCTGCAGCTGGGTCCACGGCGACGACGTGGACGCGGTCACCGACAAGGCCGCCCGCGTGATCGACTCGTCGATCGCCTATCCGGACGCCCAGGCGGACACCATGAGCTACGCCGAGCGTCACGACACCGTCGTGGTCATCGGCGGCGGCGTGGCCGGCACGCAGGCCGCCGCCGAGCTCGCCCAGATGGGCCACCACGTCGAGCTTGTCGAGCGGCGGCCCTTCCTCGGCGGCCGGGCCGCCCGCATCGGCACGGTGTTCCCCACCAACGACTGCGGCCAGTGCCTGCCCACCACCGACGCGCAGGCGGGAACGCGCAAGTGCTTCCACCGCAACGTCGCCATCGACCACCCGGACCTCAGCATCCACCGCCGCTCCACCGTCGAGGCGGTCACCGGCCACCCCGGCGACTTCCAGGTGAGCATCCGCACGCTCCCCAACATCGTCACCGACGCGTGCATCAACTGCGGCACCTGCGAGACGGTCTGCGAGGTCGAATCGTCCGAGCCCGGCAAGAAGGCGATCTTCACCGAGTTCTACGACGGCCGCGTGATCCGCACCGTCGACCTCGAGACGTGCACGTTCTGCGGCGCGTGCGCCGGCGAGTGCCCCGTGGAGGCGATCGACTTCGCGCAGTCGCCGAGCCGCACCGTGGTCCACGCCGGCGCGATCCTCACCGCCACCGGCTGTGAGCCGGCTCCGGAGAAGTTCTTCGACTACCTCGGCTACGGCCACGACGGCGTCGTCACCCAGGTGGAGCTCGCCGAGATGCTCGACGACTGGGCGGCGCAGGCGTCCCTCGGCCGGATGCCGGTCGAGGAGCTCGTCATGGTCCAGTGCGCGGGCTCGCGCGACCAGCGTCACCTGCCGCACTGCTCGCGCCTCTGCTGCATGATCGCGCTCAAGCACGCGATCCGGCTCAAGGCGCTGTTCCCGGCCATGAAGGTCACCATCTGCTACCTCGAGATGCGGACGGCCGGGGTGGGCTACGAGAACTGGTTCCTGGACGCCCGCCGCGCCGGCGTCGAGTTCCTGCGCGGCACGCCGCCCGAGGTCCAGTTCGACGCGGCCGGCCGGCCGGTGATCGAGGTCGAGGACGTCACCGCCGCGCGCAAGCGCGTGCTGCGGCCGGACCTCGTCGTGCTCAGCACCGGCATGGTGCCGGCGGAGGGCACGGACAAGCTCGCGCAGACGCTCGCCGTAGACCACGACAAGGACGGCTTCATCGAGATCCTCGACCGCAAGAACCGCGCCACCGAGACCAGCGGCGAGGGCATCTTCGTCTGCGGCTCCGCCGCCGGGCCCAAGGCCCTCATCGAGGTGAACACCGAGGCCTCCGCCGTGGCGAGCGAGATCCACAACTTCCTGACCTCGGCCGGGCGCCGCGGCACTGCAGCCTCGCGCGTCGACGCCTCCCAGTGCGTCGGCTGCGACACATGCCAGGCCATGTGCCCCTTCGGCGCCATCACGCTGGTCGACCGTCCGGAGGGGGAGGCGCGGCCGGACGAGGTGAAGGGTGACGGCAAGCTGGCCGTCATCGACGCCCAGAGCTGCCGCGCCTGCGGCATCTGCGCCGCCAACTGCCCCGAGGTCGCGATCGCGCACAACCTCAGCGACGACGCCCTGTTCGGTCGCATCGCGACCATGACGCAGGGCGTCGCCAAGCCGGTGGTCGGCTTCTACTGCAAGGAGTGCGCCGGCGCCGCCATCGGCCTCGCCGGCCAGCGGCGCGACAGATACCCCGAGGGAGTACGGCTCATCGAGTTGCCGTGCCTCGGACGGGTGAGCGCGCTGCACATCGTCGAGGCGGCCCGTCTGGGCGCCGCCGGCGTGTTCCTCGCCGGCTGCGCGGAGGGCCGCTGCCAGTACCGCAGCGGCGACACGAGCGCGCTCGAGCAGATGACGATCGCCGGGGAGGTGCTGGCCGAGGGCGGGGCGCCGCTGCCCATGGAGCTCTGGCACCTCTGCGCCGTCGACCGCATGAGCGTCGGCCGGCGCATCCGCATGTTCCACGCCAGGGCCGTCGGCGACGAGCTCTCCGACGAGCTCGTCGAGCACGAGATGGAGCTCATCGGCGCCACCGCCTCGGCGGGCGCCGGCTGCGCGGGAGGTGAGCCCTGTGGCTGCGGTCGCTGACACGCACGACTACCCGCAGGCCGTACTGGACGAGTTCGAGCGCCTCAGGCAGGAGTGCGGCATCTGCTACCAGTGCGGCACCTGCACCTCGAGCTGCCCGAGCGGCCGTGAGCTGTACCGCGGTCCGCGCCGCATCGTCCGTCTCATCCTCGCCGGTGAGATCGAGGCGGTCCTCAGGAGCGACGACCTCTGGCGCTGCACCGAGTGCGGCACCTGCACGTCGGTGTGCCGGATGGGCATCGACGTCGCCGGCATCCTGCACAGCCTGCGGCAACTGGAGCGCGAGCACGGCGGCATCCACTGCGCCGAGCGCACCGCCGCCGCTGTCGCCACGACACACCTGAACAAGCGGCGGCGCATCGACAACCTGCGCTTCGGCGCGGCCATGCTCTCCCGGGGCTACCTCCCGAAGGACAAGGTCGGCGCGGCGGAGCTCGGGATGAAGCTCGCGAAGCAGATGGTACCGGGCGGCAGGAAGCTGCCGGCCGGCGAGGCGCTGCCGGCCGGCGCCGTCACGTTGCCGTTCTATGCCGGCTGCTCGATCCCGCAGGACCACGAGCTGCACGCGTTGGTGCACGAGGCCGCGGCCGGGTTCGGCGTCCGCCTCGAAGAAGCTGCGGACGCCGGCTGCTGCGGCCACCCGAGCCGGGGCGCCGTACCCAGCATCTTCGAGACCGAGGAGCGCGTCTGCACGGCCTGTCCCGCGTGCGACGCGAGCCTGGCGGAGAGCGGCATCGAGGCGGTCCCGCTCTGGGACGCGCTCACCGGACTGGCCGGTCGCAGCTCGAGCATCACACTGCGGGCGGCGGGTGCCCGCTTCGTCCCCTACGTCGGCTGTCTCGCCGACCGTGACGCCGCCCTGGCGGCGCTCGGCGACGCGGCCGGCCAGGCCGGCGCCGCGATGGTCGTCGACTACCCGACGCTGCACAACGGCTGCTGCGGCGCCTTGGGCGGCATGTACCGGGGCGCCACCAAGAGCAGCGCGCGGCTCCTGCAGTTCGCCGCGCGGCAGCGGGCGCCCGTCGTGACGACGTGCGTCCTCTGCCGCGACAACCTCCGCTCGGCCGCGCGCGAGCTCAAGCTGGACGTCCGCGTCAACTTCTGGCCCGAGTACTTCCGGGCCGTTCCCACCACCCCCGAGGAGCGCACCGATGACTGACGCCAGGGACAACCCGTACGCGCACATCGCGGACGACACGTTCGCGGCCGCCCCACGGCGCGACCCCGAGCTGGTGAAGCGCATCCTCGAGGACCCGCGCATGCACGACCACAAGGACGGCTTCCAGAGCTGCATCCAGTGCGGCGTCTGCACCTCAGGCTGCCCCGCGGCGCGCTTCACCGGGTACTCGCCACGCGAGACGGCGCGCCGCGCCCTGGACGGTGACGTCTCCCTGCTCGAGGACGACAGCCTCTGGTACTGCTACTACTGCTACACGTGCCAGAGCCGCTGTCCGCGCCACAACAGCGTGGCGGTCATCAACCAGGTGGTGCGCGGCATGCAGGTCGAGAACGGCCGCGGACGTCCGCACGTCGAGATGTTCGCCGAGTGGTGCGGCAACTTCTACGAGAAGGGCATGGGCGGCGACCCGCACCTCATGTTCCCCGCCATCGGGGAGGCGTGGGGTGAGAAGTGGACCGACTTCATGGAGCGCCTGCTGGAGGTCCGCGCCGAGCTCGGGCTCGGCGACCTGTTCCCTCCGGAGGACGTGGTCGATGAGGTCCGGACGATCTTCGAGGCGACGGGCTTCAAGGAGCGCCTGGCAGCCGTGCGCGGCGAGGCCGAGGGCGGCGGCGCCGAAGCGTGACGATGCCGGACCGGCGCCCGTCTCCGGGCGCCGGTCCGGTGCGGCTCAGGCGGCCTGCGGCCGCGGCGGCTGCATGAACCCGGCGATGATGCGCAGGATGCCGAGAGCGACCATGTACACGCCGACCACCCACAGCAGCGCAAGCACGCCGGTGACGGGGTGGACGAAGAAGTAGATGCCCACGGCGATGCCCAGCAGACCGATGATCACCAGCCAGATGCGACGCCCGCCGCTGACGCCGCCCATGAACGCGCCGGCGATGTCGGCGATCCCGCTGATGATGGCCCAGGCGGCGATGACGTAGAGGATCGCGAGACCCGTGGCCGCGGGCCAGGCGAGCGTCACGATGCCCATGATCACGGCGAGCGCGCCGACGGCGATCCCCCAGCCTCCGCCCTCGTGACGGCCGGCGATGCCGGCGATGGCGAGGAACAGACCGTAGACGATCGCGAAGATGCCGACCAGCCAGATCACGCTGGCGAGGCTCAGCCCGGGCTGCGCGAGGAACAGGCCGCCGAGGACGATCATCAGCAGGCCGGTGATGACGGACAACGCCATGTAGGCGCCTCTGCTCTGCATCGGTACTCCCTTTCGAGGTGGTGTTCTGTGCCGCCGGACTCTACCACCCGGAGCGCAGGATGGGGGACCGGTATACTGGAGGCAGGCCGCAGGAGCACGCAGAGGACGGCCGGTACCGGCCGAGGGAGGGGGAGCGTGATGGAGTGGAGCCTGAGGCGCCGCGTGATCGTCATCGTGGCCGCGGCGGCCGCCCTCGCGGCAGCCGGCTTCGCCGCCGCGCCGGCCGGCGCCGCCACCTACCCGCCGTATCCCTCGAAGCTCGTGGTCAAGTCGGAGCTTCGCTTCAAGGCGAACCTCGTTCGCGACAACCTCATCCGGGCTCCACGGCTCGTCTTCTTCGGCGGCTCGCGCAGCCAGCGCTTCGACCCGGCGTTCGCCCGCCGGCGCACGGGCCTCAGCGCCGTCAACATCGCCAACAGTTGCGCCCGTCCCGAGGCCGCCTGGGGTTACCTGAACTGGTTCTACAAGCGCTGGCCCGAGGCGAGGATCCGCTGGGTCTGGGGGATGCAGAGCGGCATGCTGCGCGACCTCGACCTGGATCCGGCGCTGCTGCAGGACGCGCGCTTCTACCGCTACTTCCCGGACGACCTCCTGGCGCAGCAGCGCCGGCTGCTCCCGGACTCGGTCGCCGAGATGCCC
>DASUMX010000175.1:0-3172 GCA_036277455.1 Thermoleophilia bacterium | reverse complement strand
GGTCACGCTGGTGCTGGCGCCGCTCGTCGCGGCCTGCGGCGCCGTCTTCGGCAAGATGTCCGGCCGCGGCCTGGGGCACACCGGCGGGACGCTGGACAAGCTCGAGTCGATCCCCGGGTTCCGCGTGCAGCTGCCGCAGGGGGACTTCCTCCGCCAACTGGAGCGCATCGGCGTGGCGGTGGTGAGCCAGAGCGAACGCGTCGTCCCGGCGGACCGGCTGCTGTACGCGCTGCGGGACGTCACCGGCACAGTGGAGTGCGACGGGCTCATCGCCGCGAGCATCATGGCCAAGAAGGTCGCGAGCGGCACGTCCGCGGTGGTCCTCGACCTCAAGGTGGGGCGGGGAGCGTTCGCGGCCGACCTGGACCACGCCCGGGAGATCGGCCGCCTCTGCCGGGTGATCGGGACCGCCTACGGGCGCCCGACCTCGTGCCTGTACACGGCCATGGACGAACCGCTGGGACGGACCGTGGGCAACCGGCTCGAGGTGGAAGAGGCGTGGCAGGTGCTTCGGGGAGAGGGTCCGGGCGACGTGCGCGAGGTCACGCTGGCGCTCGCCGCCGAGCTGCTGCCGCTGGCGGACCTCGGCGTGGACGCGCGCGAGGCGCGCGCGCGGGCGGAGGCGGCGCTCGCCGACGGGCGCGCCGCCGAGCACTTCGAGCGCTGGTGCTACGTGCAGGGCGGCCGCTGGCGACCCGGCGAGTTCCACCGGCTCGCCGGGCGCGAGGTCAAGGCCGCGCGCGCCGGCTACGTGACGGCCGCCGACGCCCTGGCGATCGGCCGCGCGGCGCAGGTCGCCGGCGCCGGGCGGCGCACGGTGGACGATGCCGTCGACCCGGCCGCCGGCGTGCTCCTGGACCACGCGGTCGGCGACCGGGTGGAGGCGGGAGAGCCTCTCGCGACCGTGTTCTCGCGGGACCCGGCCCGCCGCCGCGAGGCCGGTCTCGTGCTGGAGCGGGCGTTCGTCGTGAGCGAGGAAGAGCCTCCGGCGCGGACGCTGATCCTCGGCAGGGAAGAGTGACCGGCGAGGGCGCGCCGGGGTCCGGGCTCCTCCGGGAGCCGGAGGCCCGGCCGTGAGGGTGGTCGGCGGCGCGTGGCGCGGCCGGCCGCTGAGCGCGCCTCCCGGGCGCGGCACGCGGCCGACCTCCGACAAGGTCCGCGAGGCCGTGTTCGACGTGCTTGGTGCGCTGCCGGAGGCGCGCGAGGTCGCGGCCTCGAGCCCGTCCGGCCACGCCGCTCTCGACGTCTTCGCCGGGAGCGGCGCCCTCGGGATCGAGGCGCTCTCCCGCGGCGCCGGCAGCTGCACCTTCGTGGAGTCGGCGCCGCCTGCCCTGCGCGCCCTGCGCGCCAACCTGGAACGGGTCGGCGTCCCGGTGCTCCGCGGCGCCGGGTCGCCGGCCCCCGCGGGCACGCCCTCGCCTCACGCCGTCGTGCTGGCCGGCGACGTGCGCCGGGTGCTGGCGGCTGACGCCCGTCGCGGCGCACGATATACTCTCGTGTTTGCGGACCCGCCGTACGACCTCTACGAGCAGGTGCGCCCCGCCCTCGTCAGACTGCTCGGGCGGGTGCTCGTCCCCGGCGCGGTGCTGGTCGTGGAGTCGGCCGCCGGTACGGCGGCCGGGCTGCCTTGGACCGTCGTGCGGGAGAAACGCTACGGCGACACGCGCGTCACGTTCCTCGTGGCGGACGCCGCGTCGCCGGCAGAAGGAGAATCGGCACACTGATGCCCAGCAACGTCACCGCCATCTGTCCGGGCACGTTCGACCCCGTGACCGTGGGCCACCTCGACATCATCACGCGCGGCGCAGCCAAGTTCGGCCGCGTCGTCGTCGGCCTCATCGAGGTCCCCCAGCGCAAGTCGCCGCTGTTCACGCCGGAGGAGCGAGAGGTCTTCCTGCGCGAGGCGCTCGCCGGGCACGACAACATCGTCGTCGACCGCTTCAACGAACTCGTCGTGGAGTTCGCCCGCAGGTGGGACGCGCACGTCATCCTCAAGGGCTTGCGCGCCATCTCCGACTTCGAGTACGAGTTCGCCATGGCGCAGCTCAATAGGAAGCTGGCGCCCGACATCGAAACAGTCTTCATGATGGCCTCGCCCGAGCACAGCTTCCTGAGCTCGAGTGGTGTCAGGGAGATCGCCGCGTTCGGGGGTTCCGTCGCCGACCTGGTCCCCCCGGCCGTCGCCCGCCGTCTGGCGGACATCTATCCGCCGCGCGTGCTGCGCTCGTAGGCGGCTACCCAAGGAGGGTTGCTGAGTATGGACGTCCTGGTTCTCATCGACAAGCTCGACGACATCATCCACAACGCACGATCCGTGCCGCTCACCGACAGCGTCATGATCGACCGCGAGGAGATCTACGACATCCTCGACCAGATGCGCTCCACGATCCCCGAGGAGATCAAGCAGGCGCGCTGGATCGTCAAGGAGCGGCAGGAGATGCTCTCCGAGGCCAAGCAGGAGGCCGAGCGCGTGCTCGCCGAGGCCCAGGAGCGGGCCGAGAAGCTCGCCTCCGACACCGAGGTCGTGCGGCTCGCCGAGAAGAACGCGCACCAGATCATGGAGGACGCGCGCGAGCGCGAGCGCGAGGTGCGGCTGGGGGCCGAGGACTACGCCGACGAGGTCCTCGGCAATCTCGAGATGAACCTCGACAAGTTCATCGCCGCGGTGCGCCGCGGCCGGGAGCGTCTCCAGGGCCGCGGCTCGGACGACGAGCTGCAGCCGTAAGCCGCCGGCGGCGCCCGCCGAGCGCGGTCTGAGACCATGCGCAGATTCGACCTGCATGCCCTGCGGTTCCACGACGCCAGCGAGGTCTGGCGCACGCTGCCGGTCGAGGTCGCGCCGTTCCACTACGGCGGACTCGAGTACCGGGTGCCCGACGACATCGTGGAGGCGAAGCTCACGGCGGCGCGAGTGGGCGAGAACCTCACCCTCACGCTGGAGGTGAGCACCCACGTCCTCGGCCCGTGCCAGCGCTGCCTGGCGGACGCCGACCTGACGGTGGACGCGCGCGGGATCGAGTACGTGCGGCACGGGGAGTCCGGGGCCACCGGTGAGGACGAGGACGAGGAGGCCTACGTCGTCGCCCACCAGGTCGACCTCGAGCGCTGGGTGCGTGACGTGATCGCCGAGGAGCTGCCGGTCAAGATCCTCTGCGCCGACGACTGCCGCGGT
>DASUMX010000174.1:0-7958 GCA_036277455.1 Thermoleophilia bacterium | reverse complement strand
CTGGCCGTGCCCATCATGTTCTGGTCGCCCATGGGCACGGCCCTGCTCGGCCGCGAACTCCCGGCGCCCTTCGGCGTGTCGTCCGAGGTGTTCCAGTTCCTCCTCAGCCTGCCGGTGGTCTTCTACTCGTCGGCGATCTTCTTCCGCGGCGCCGTCCGTGCCCTCCGCGCGCGGACCCTCGACATGATGGTCCTGGTGGCCGTGGCCATCGGCGCCGGGTGGGGCTACTCGGTCGCCGTCACCTTCTGGATCAGCGGCGAGGTGTTCTACGAGGCGGCCGCCTTCCTCGCCGCGTTCGTCCTGCTCGGCCACTGGCTCGAGATGCGCGCCCGCGGCGGCGCCAACGAGGCGATCCGCACGCTGCTGGACCTGGCGCCGCCTATGGCTCTCGTCCTGCGCGGCGGCGAGCCGGTGGAGGTGCCGACCGCGGAGGTCGTCGTCGGCGACGAGCTGCTGATCAGGCCCGGCGCCAAGGTCCCCGTGGACGCGGAGGTGCTGGACGGGGAGAGCCACGTGGACGAGTCGATGGTCACCGGCGAGAGCATGCCGGTGGGCAAGCGCGCCGGCGACCGGCTCGTCGGGGCGACCATCAACGGCAACGGCGCGCTGCGGGCGCGGGCGAGCGCCGTCGGCGCCGACACCGCGCTCGCCCAGATCGTCAAGCTCGTGCAGGAGGCGCAGAGCAGCAAGGCGCCGGCCCAGCGGCTCGCCGACCGGGCCGCGTTCTGGCTCGTCCTCGTGGCGCTCGCCGGCGGCGCCCTCACCTTCTTCGTCTGGCTCGGCCCGGCCGGCGCCGGCGTCTCCACGGCGCTGCTCTTCGCCATCACCGTGGTCGTCATCACCTGTCCCGACGCGCTCGGGCTGGCCACGCCGACGGCCGTGATGGTCGGCACCGGTCTGGGCGCGCGGCGCGGGATCCTCTTCAAGAGTGCGGTCGCCCTGGAGCAGATGGCCGGGCTGGACACGGTGGTCTTCGACAAGACCGGGACGCTCACGCAGGGAAGGCCGGCCGTCGTGAGCGTCTCCGCCCTCGGTGCCTTCGGACGCGACGAAGCGCTGGCCCTCGCCGCCGCCGTGGAGGGCCAGAGCGAGCATCCCCTCGCCGCGGCGATCGTGCGCGCGGCCCGCGACGGCGGCATCCCGATCCCGCCCGCAGAGCGGTTCCGGGCGGTGCCCGGGCACGGGGCGGTCGCCCACGTGGACGGGCGGCGCGTGGTCGTGGGCAACGCGCGGCTGCTCGAGCAGGAGGGCGTCGGGTTGAAGGGCTCCAGGGCGAGCGCCGAACAGCTCGCCGGCGCCGGTCGCACCGTCGTGTTCGTCGCCGTCGACGGCGTGCCGGCGGGCCTGCTCGCGATCGCGGACGAGATCCGCCCGTCGGCACGGACCGCCGTGGCCGACCTGCGCGCGCGCGGCCTGCGGCCGGTCATGCTCACGGGGGACACGGCGGCGACGGCGGAGCGCATCGCCGCCGAGCTCGGCATCGACGAAGTGCTCGCCGAGGTGCTGCCCGACGGCAAGGCCGCCGAGGTGGAGAAGCTGCAGCGGCAGGGCCGCCGGGTCGCGATGGTCGGCGACGGCGTCAACGACGCCCCGGCGCTCGCGCGCGCCGACGTCGGCATCGCCATCGGCGCCGGCACCGACGTCGCGGTGGAGACGGCCGACGTCGTGCTGATGCGCTCCGACCCGGCCGATGTGGGGCGCGCCGTCGCCGTCGGCCGCGGCACGGTGCGCAAGATGCGCCAGAACCTGGGCTGGGCGATCGGCTACAACGCCATCGCGCTGCCGATCGCCGCCGGCGTGTTCGCGCCCCTCGGCCTCACGCTGCGGCCGGAGATCGCCGCCATCTCGATGTCCGGCTCGAGTATCCTCGTGGCGGTGAACGCCCTGCTGCTCAAGCGCCTGGACCTGCCTCCCGACACGGCCGGGGAGGCGGAAACCGCCGCGGAGCGGGCGCCGGGCGCCGCCGGCTCCGGCGGGAGCAGCGCCGCCGGTCCGCGACAGGGCGACGACGACGCCGTCCGGCCGGCGGCGTGAGCCCGGTGCTCGCCGCCCGTCTCGCGGCGCTTCGCGCTCGTGGAGCCGCCGCGCTCATCGCGCTTGCCTTGGCCGTGCTTGCGCTGCCCGCCTGCGGCGCCGGCGGCTCATCCGTCGCCACGCCGCCGGCCTCCCCTGCGCCGGCCTCGTCGACTTCGTCGCCGGCCGCCACCTCGACCACCCCGTCCGCGCTCGCATCGCCGACGGCACAGCCGTCCGGCGGCGCGGTCACGACTGCCAAGCTCGCCCGCCAGTTCCCCGCCCCGTCCGGCCCGCTCGACCTCCGCATCACCGGCTCGGCCCGCTGGGGCGGTGTCCCGGTCCGGCACCTGACCTACCGCAGCGAGGGCGCCGTCGTCACCGGCACGCTCTCGGCGCCGGACGGCGCCGGCCCGTTCCCCGCCGTGCTCTACGCGCCCGGCGTCGGCTGCTCGCGCGACATGTTCGCGGCGGACATCGCCGCGCTGCAGCGGCAGGGCATCGCGGCGCTGGTCATCGACCCGCCGGACGGCCGCGACCCGTACGTCCGCCCCATCACGACCACGCCGGATGTGGCCGCCGAGGCGCACGTCCGCTACGTCACCGACCTGCGTCGCGGGCTCGACGTGCTGCGCTCCCTGCCCGCGATTGACGCGGACCGGCTCGGCTACGTGGGCTACAGCTGGGGCGGCTTCGTCGGCGGGTACCTGGGCGGCCTGCGCGCGCCCGTGCGCGCCTACGTGCTGACGTACGCGGGCGCCGATTGGGTCGGCGCCGACCCCACGGCGGCGGACGGCTTCGCCGCCGACCCCGCCGCAGCGGTCGGCGCCGCGCCGGGCGGGTCCTATCTCTTCATCGCCGGAGTCGGCGACCCGCTCTTCTCGCGCGCGAGCGTGACCCGCTACGCGCGCGCCGCGCCCGGCGGAAGACGCATCGAGTGGCTGCCCGGCGGCCACGGCGACTACTGGGCCGCCCCGGCCGCGTCCGGGATGCATCGATCCTGGCTGCTGCGCCGCCTCTGACTACACATTCTTCGCCGCCGGCTTCCGCCGGCCGGCCCCTCGTGCAGGCGATATCGGGCGGGCGACGAAAGGCCTCGTTGTCACGCCATCCAGAGGAGGAGTCATGCGCAAGCCCGTCGTCACCACAGTCCTGCTCCTCCTCCTGCTGGCCGTCGTCGTAGCGGCGGCCGGCCTGGGCGGCGCGGCGACGGCGCTTCCGGCGCAGGCCGGCCCGGCGGCGTCAAGCTCGCACTGGTGCAACTTCATCCTCGCCGGCAAGGACGCGACCGCCGACGGCTCGGTGCTCATGGGCTACAACAACGACTGGTCCGTCAACAACTACGTCTACATGCAGGTGGTCCCCGGCGCCGCCGCCCGCAACCAGTACGTCCGCCTGCTCACCTGGGGCGGCGTGCCCGAGGGCGGCATCAACGTCCACCAGCTGGGCGTCAACTACGGCACCGCAACGACGCTCGACGCGGCGGTCCTCGCCGCCGACCCCTTCGTCAAGAAGGGCTACGGCGGCGAGATCTGGGACATCATCCTGCAGCAGTGCTCCACGGCGCAGGAGGCCATCACCCTGCTGGGCCAGATGGCGCAGACCGGGTTCACGTCGGGAGCGGCCGGCAGCTTCGGCATCGCCGATCCGCAGGAGGCCTGGGTCTTCGAGCTGCTCGGCGGCCACCACTGGGTCGCGCAGCGCGTGCCGGATGACGCCGTCCTCGCGCACCCCAACATCGTGACCGTGCGCCAGATCGACCTCGGAGACCCCGACAACTTCCGCGGCTCGGCCGACCTGGCGTCCTTCGCTGCGGGCATCGGCCGCTACGATCCCGCCGGCGGACCCTTGGACGTCGCCTGGGCCTACCACGACCGCGACGTACTGCTGTCGTACTACAACACCAACCGGCTCTGGGGCGCGTTCGACAGCGTCGCCCCGTCGCTCGAGCTCGACCCGAGCATGCCCTACGCCGACCGGCCCGTGTACGTGGTCCCCGACGACCCGGTCACGCGCCAGGACATCCAGGCCATCTGCCGTTACCACTACGAGGGAACCGCCATCGACCAGACCCAGGACTACACGCTGATGAGCCCGCACGCGCAGACCAACCGGCCCATCTGCCACTCGACCACCGACTACAGCGCCGTGTGGCAGCTGCGCTCGCGGAAGCCGGTCGACATCGGCGGCGTCATGTGGGTCGCGCCGAGCCGTCCCTGCTCGAGCGCCTACGTGCCGTTCTACGGCTCGATCACGAGCGTCCCGTCGTCCTGGACCGACAAGACGGCGTTCAATCTCTTCCGCGCCGTCGCCGACAGCCTGGACAAGCGCGGCACGGTGGACGGCGAGCTCCGCTACGCGCACTACATCCCGCTGGTGCAGGGGGTCTACGGCGCGTTCGAGGCCGAGTGCGCCAGCGCGCAGGCGAGCCTGGAGACCGAGGCCGCCCGCCTGAGCGGCTCCGCGCGCATCACCTACCTGACGGACTACTCGGCGCAGCGCGCGATGCAGGCGCAGGACCTGGCCTCGGGTCTGCCCGCGCAGATGCCGTGACCCGGCGTGTGACGGTTTGACGGACCGGGGGCGGGGCGGCTGCGCCGCGCCGCCCCCGGTCCGTCGAGCGGCGATCACGCCGCGTCTGGAGGAGGCGCAGTGAACGAGACCATCCGGCTGCTCGACGCGCGGTGCTCGACGCGCGCCTACGACCCGGCGCCGCCCACCGAGGAGGAGAAGCGCGTGGTGCTGCACGCGGCGATGCGCGCGCCGACGGCCGGCAACATGATGCTGTACTCGATCATCGAGATCGAGGACCAGGCGCTGAAGGACCGGCTGGCGGTGACCTGCGACCACCAGCCGTTCATCGCGCGGGCGCCGTGGGTGCTGCTCTTCGTCGCCGACTTCCAGAAGTGGATGGACCTGTTCGCGGCCTGCGGGTGCGACGAGCTGCCCGGTGTGCCGAGCGGCGTGACGCCGGGCCCCGGCGACCTGCTGATGGCCTGCAACGACGCGCTCATCGCGGCGCAGAACGCGGTCGTCGCGGCGGAATCCCTCGGCATCGGCTCCTGCTACATCGGCGACATCAGGGAGCTCGGCGAGACGCACGCCGAGCTGCTGCACCTGCCGCGCTACACCTTCCCGGCGGCGCTGCTGTGCCTCGGCCGCCCCAAGGGGCGCCCGCGACGGACCGAGCGGTGCGAGGCCCACGTGTTGCACAAGAACGCGTACCGCCGGCTCAGCCCGTCGGAGTTGCGCGCGGCGTCACGTGAGCTCGACGCGATCCACGGCCCGTGCGGATCGCGGCCGGGGATCGGCGGCTGCGTCCAGGACGTGTACGCGCGTAAGTTCACCGCGGACTTCTCCGCAGAGATGAACCGCTCGGTGGCGTGGTGGCTCGAGCGCTGGTGCTCGGGTGGAGCGCCCGCGGCTGCGGAGTAGACGCCGCGGGCTCACCAGCTCCAGGTGCCGGAGGCGACGCACCACGCCGGCACCGCGAAGGTCACGAGCGCGATGACGGCGATCAGCGCCGCCGCCGCCCCGCGCCTCGTCATCCGGTCTCTGATCGTCATGGCTTCTCCTTCGAGGTCGGTGCCACAGTCGGGTTGTACCCGCTGCGCGCCGTGCCCGGTATCCTGACGCCATGCACGACGACCTGACCGGCTGGCAGCACGGCCACTCCTTCGGGCAGGAGGTCCGCAGGCCCGGAGAAGGCCGCACACTGGTCGTGATCGCGATCACCGCGACGATGATGGTGGTGGAGATCGTCGCCGGCCTCGCCTTCGCCTCGATGGCGCTCCTGGCCGATGGCCTGCACATGGCCTCCCACACCGCCGCCCTCGGGATCGCGGCGTTCGCCTACGTGTACGCGCGGCGCCACGCCACCGACCCCCGGTACACCTTCGGGACGGGCAAGGTGAACGCTCTCGGCGGGTTCACCGGGGCTGTGCTGCTGGCAGCCTTCGCCGTCTTCATGGCGGCGGGCAGCATCGATCGCCTCATCCACCCCGTCACCATCGCCTTCGATTACGCGATCGCGGTGGCGGTGGCCGGCCTCGTCGTGAACGGCGTCAGCGCGGTCGTCCTGAGCGGTGGCCGGGACGCGCGCGGCCACGCCGGGGAGCACGCGCACGACGACCACGCGCACGACGACCACAATCTCCGCTCCGCGTACCTGCACGTGCTCGCCGACGCGCTCACCTCGGTCCTCGCCATCGTGGCCCTGCTCGGCGCCAAGTACCTGGGGTCCACCTGGATGGACCCCGCGATGGGCATCGTCGGAGCCGTGCTCGTCGCGCGCTGGTCCATCGGGCTCCTGCGCGCGAGCGGCGCCGTCCTGCTGGACAGGCAAGGGCCGCGGGGGCTGCGGGAGAAGATCGTCGCGAGCATCGAGGCGGACGGCGACAGCCGGGTGGCCGACCTTCACCTCTGGTCCATCGGGCCGGGCGTCTACGCTGCCGAGGTGAGCGTGGTGGCGCACGCGCCTGAGGCGGCGGATGAGTACAAGCGCAGGCTCCCCCGGGGACTCGGCGTGGAACACCTGACGGTGGAGGTGCACGGCGCGCCGGCGGACCCGAGAGCCTGCTGACGGGTAGGAGCTGACGAGTCGCGCTCGTGCGGCGCCGGGCCTGTGCTATCCTCGGCCGCTGTGAGTACCCCTGCGCCGAACCCACCCGAGCGCGGCGACTTCATCCGCGAGATCGTCGCCGCCGATCTCCGCGAGGGGCGGCGCGACACCGTCGTCACCCGCTTCCCGCCGGAGCCCAACGGCTACCTGCACATCGGCCACGCCAAGTCGATCTGCCTCAACTTCGGCATCGCCGCTGAGTTCGGCGGGCGCTGCCACCTGCGCTTCGACGACACCAACCCGATGAAGGAAGAGCAGGAGTACATCGACGCCATCGAGGCCGACATCCGCTGGCTGGGGTTCGACTGGGGCGAGCACCTGTACTTCGCCTCCGACTACTTCGAGCAGCTGTACGAGTGGGCAGTGGAGCTCATCACGGCGGGCAAGGCGTACGTGGACGACCTCTCCGCCGACGAGATCCGCGGGCACCGAGGCACCTTCACCGAGCCCGGCCGGGACAGCCCCTGGCGGGACCGCCCGGCCAGCGAGAGCCTCGACCTCTTCACACGCATGCGCGCCGGGGAGTTCCCCGACGGCGCCCGGGTGCTGCGCGCCAGGATCGACATGGCCGCGCCCAACATCAACCTGCGCGACCCCGTGCTGTACCGCATCCTCCACGCCGCGCACCCGCGCACCGGCGACGCCTGGTGCGTGTATCCCACCTACGACTTCGCTCACGGGCAGTCGGACGCGATCGAGGGCATCACGCACTCGATCTGCACCCTGGAGTTCGAGGCCCACCGGCCGCTCTACGACTGGCTCATCGAGAACCTGCCGGTGCCGTCGCGGCCGCACCAGTACGAGTTCGCGCGCCTGAACCTGACGCACACCGTGCTGTCCAAGCGCGTGCTTCTGCGCCTCGTCAACGAGGGCACGGTGCGTGGCTGGGACGACCCGCGCATGCCTACGATGTCCGCCCTCCGCCGCCGGGGCTTTCCCGCGGAGGGCATCCGCGAGTTCGCCACCATGGTCGGTGTCGCCAAGGCAGACAACACCGTCGAGGTGGAGATGCTCGAGCACTGCGCGCGCGACGTGCTCAACCGCACGGCGCTGCGCCGCTTCGCCGTGCTCGACCCGCTCCGCGTGATCATCGAGAACTACCCCGAGGGCCAGACCGAGGAGATGGAGGTCCCCAACAACCCGGAGGATCCGTCCGCGGGCAGCCGCCGCGTGACCTTCTCCCGCGAGCTCTGGATCGAGCGCGACGACTTCATGGAGGAGCCGGTGCGCAAGTTCTTCCGCCTGGCGCCGGGACGCGAGGTGCGGCTGCGCTCGGCCTACTTCGTCACCTGCGACGAGGTCGTCAAGGACGACGAGGGCCGGA
>DASUMX010000173.1:0-3599 GCA_036277455.1 Thermoleophilia bacterium | reverse complement strand
CCTTGCTGTCGCCGTGGTCGTGGTTGCCGAACACGCTGTAGACGCCGAGCGGCGCGCGCAGGCGGAGCAGCTGCCGGCGGAGCTCCGACAGGCCGTGGGCGCCGCCGGCGAAGTCGCCGGTGATGACGACCAGGTCAGGTTCGGCCGCCAGCGCGAGGTCGACGGCCTTGCGCGTGGCGCGCAGGTTGAAGCTGGGCGTGAACCCGGCGTGGAAGTCCGAGAGCTGCACGACGGTGAGGCCGTCGAGCGCCGCGTCCGCGTCCGGCGCCGGCAGGCGCCGGTCCACGCGGCGCACCCACTGGGCCTCGTGCAGCAGGTAGACGAGGCCCAGCGCGGCGGCCCCGGCGCCCGCAGCCGCCGCCCTCAGCCCGTTGCGCGCCGGCCGTCTCAGCTGACGTCGCCGGGGGCCGTGCCGGCGGGACCGCCGTACGCGTCCTCGCCGCCGACGCCGTTGCCGCCGGCGTCCATCTGGCTGCGCAGCCGCGCGCGCGTCTCCTCGATCTTGCGGCGCAGCTCCTCGTTCTGGCCGGCGGCCGAGTCCTTGCCGGCGCCGATCGCGCCCTTGATGCGGTCCACCTGCGTGCCGATCCCGCCCTGGCCGAAGAGCTGCTCGCGCGTCTCGCGCCCGCTCTTGGGCGCCAGGAGCAGCCCGGCCACGGCGCCTGCGATCGCGCCGACCAGGAATCCCCCGCGCCTCTTCTTCGTCTTGCCCACCGTCCACCTCCGGTCGCTTGCGTCCCAGTATCTCAGATGGCCGCGCCGCCGCCACGCCGGCGGCCGGCCGCGCGCCGCTTACAGCAGGCGCGTCCCGTTGATGACGAAGCCGAACCGGCAGCCCAGGAACTCGGCGGCACGGCGGCCCATCACCATCCTGTCGAGGAAGATCTCGAAGTACTGCATCACCTGGATGATGCCGGTGTCGATGTCCAGCTCCAGCGTGATCGCGTGCTCCTCCGGGTCCACGACCAGCGACGCGCGCGTGGTGGCCATGTTGACGCGGTCGTGGATGTCGTCCGTCTCCGGGTCGATGACGCGGACCCGGCTGCGGTGCACGTCGCTCTTGTCGCCGAGGATCACCGCGGCGGCCAGCGGACTGACCGCCTGGCCGTACTCCTCCTCGTGGTTGCCGATGGCGCACATGACCTCGGCGTACTCGTCCGGGCCCATGCCGAGGCGCTCCAGGATGTGGCGGCTGAGGAGCGCCGCCCCGATGCCATGGTCCAGGCGGTTGATGCCGTTGCCGATGTCGTGGAGGTAGCCGGCGATGGCGGCAAGTTCGGCCGTCCGCTCCGGGTAGCCGAGGCGCAGGAGCACGTTCCCGGCGATCTCGGCGACGAGGGCGCAGTGACGCGGCCCGTGCTCGGTGTAGCCGAGCACGCCGAGGTTCTCGTCCGCCTTGCGCACGAACACCTGGACCTCGTGGTCGGCGCGCACGTCGTCCAGCGTCACCGGCGTGCGGATCTGCGTGTCCCTGTGGTCGGGCGTCCCCTGGCCGTCGTGCATCTACCTCACCTCGAAGTCGTGCAAGCTCTCATCGGCAGGGGCGTCCGCGACCGTGAGTCGCGAGACGCGCGCCGCCGGCGGCCCGACGCGGCACCAGTCGAGCATGGCGTCGACGGCCTCGGGCGCGCCCTGCAGGCGCAGGGACACGGAGCCGTCGCTCTCGTTCCTGACCCAGCCGCGCAGGCCGCGCAGCGCCCCCTCGCGGCGCGCGCCGGCGCGGTAGTACACGCCCTGCACGACGCCGCTGACCCTGACGTCCACGGACTTCATCTCACGTGCCTCCCCAGGGTAGGTGCTGTCGCCGCGGGCGTCCTCGCCGCCGGGCGAGGCCCAGCCCGCGTCCACGTCCGCGCCGCTCCCCCGCAGAGCGGCGGCGCGGCGATCGTCCGGGCTGACGTCGCGGATGAGCGGCACGAAGCGGCAGCGCGTGTCGTACCGCTCGATGAACGCGTCGCCGTCGCGCTCGATGATGGTCAGCACCTGCTCGCCGCGACCGCGGCCCACGGGGATCACGAGGCGGCCGCCGTCGGCGAGCTGGCCGAGCAGTTCCGGCGGCACCTCGTCGGCGGCCGCGGCCACGAGGATCCCCTGGAACGGGGCCTGCTCGTGCCACCCCCTCGCGCCGTCACCGATCGCCAGGCGGATGTTGGCGTACCCGAGACGGTCGAGCGTCTCGCGAGCACGCTCCGCCAGCGGAGCCAGCCGCTCGATCGCGAAGACCTCGCCCGCCACCTCTCCGAGCACCGCACTCTGGTACCCGCTCCCGGCGCCGATCTCGAGCACGCGTGAGCGGACGTCCACCTCGAGCAGCGCGGTCATGAGCGCGACCATGTACGGCTGCGAGATCGTCTGGCCGAGGCCGATCGGCAGCGGCGAGTCGGCGTAGGCGTCCGCGGCCGCGGCCTCGGGCACGAAGAGGTGCCGCGGGACCGAGCGCATGGCGGAGAGCACGTCCTCGTCGCGCAGCCCGCGGCGGACGAGTTGCTCCTCGACCATCCGCAGCCGGCGCACGCCGAGGTCGGACGCGTCACTCATCTGCGCCTTCTCCGCCGCCCGGCTCCGCCGGTGGAGCCCGGTCGTCCCGCAACGCGTCGGCCGGCCCGGCCGGCGGCTTCCCGCGTGCAGCAGCCCGCCGCATCTTGCGGTACTTGGATCGCCGCAGCGTGCGCACGCGCCAGTAGATGAAGCCGGTCACCGCCACGCACGCGTAGCCGAAGTAGGGCACGGCGAGCACCAGGACGCTGCCGAAGAAGGCCCCGAGCTCCTCGCCGGTGCTGATGAGCGTCACCACCGCCGGAGTCGCCACGCTCTTGGGCCTGCTGAGGTGCTTGGTGTACTGGGCGAACCAGGAGGCGCCGGCGCCGACCGCCGCCCCGACCACCACGCCCTTCCACCCGAACGGGATGGTCGCCGCCCCGGCCACGCCGCCCATGACCAGGCGGTACGGCATGATCAGCCGGTCCTGCAGCCGGTCCACCTTGGAGATCTTGTCGAAGGCCGACTCGAGGATGGCGAGGACGACGAAGATCCCGATGGCCAGCCAGCTGTTCAGCCAGGAGAAGGTGGCGTTGGTCTCGACGCCCCAGTCGAAGTAGCCGACGACGCCGATGACGGCGAGGGTGAGCGACGGCCGGATGCCGGCGATGGACCCGAGCCCCAGCATCCGCCCGATCGCCAGGATCCAGGCGGTCAAGACGCGTCCTCCATCGCTCGATTGTACCCGTCAGTCACGGGGGCCGCGTCTGTGGACCTCGTGCCAGTGGGGAGCGACCACAGGCGCGACCATCCGACGCGGAGGCCGCCAGCCCGACTCGGCCCACGCAACGGTCACGGCGTCAGCGTGCGGGGCGGCGTTCCTCGAACGGCACTCCGTCGACCTCGACGCGACCTTCGCCCTGCTCGGCGAGATGGTCCGCGACTGGCTGCGGCAGGAGACCTCTCGCGGCGCTTGATCATTCCGGAGGCGGAATCACGTCACGGTGATCTCATCCAGAGGAATGACCTCGCAGCCCGTGCCGGAGAGCATCCGCACAAGCCGGTTGTCGGCCGTCACCAGAGGCAGACCCGTCGACAGAGACAGCGCTACGTACATGGCA
>DASUMX010000172.1:0-31286 GCA_036277455.1 Thermoleophilia bacterium | reverse complement strand
CTCATCTGACGGGAAGCGGGGAGCGCATGCGCAGGAGACGCCGGCCGCGCCGTTGACGAGCATCAAGGGGGGGCGGCCGCGGGCCGCCTAGACTGGCCACATGCCACGAGTACGCTCCTCGATCCTGCTCGTCTGCGGCTGGACGTCGCTCGGCCTGGGCGTCGTCGGCCTCGCGGTCCCGATCCTGCCCACGGTGCCGTTCGTGCTGCTCGCCGCGGCGTGCTTCGTGCGCAGTTCGGAGCGCTGCCACCGCTGGCTGGTCACGCACCCGCTCTTCGGGCGCCACATCGCCGACTACGAGGCCGGACGCGGCATCGCTCGCCGGGCGAAGATCGTCGCGCTCGCTACGCTCTGGGCGAGCGTGCTGCTGAGCGTCTTTCTGTTCGTGCCGCTGCTCGCGGCGGACGTCGCCATGCTCGCGGTCGCAGCCGCCGTCACCATCTACATCGTCCGGCTCCCCACGGCGGATGCGCGCGGAGCCGCTCCTCAGGATCCGACACACGACGGGTGAGGAAGGCCAGCTGAGCGCCCGCCCGATGAACCCGGCCTCGGCGGGCGCCACTCTGCCCCAATCGTCCCTCCACGAGTCCCATCGTAGCGCAGCCGCCGCCCTGGTGCGGGAGTGGCCTGTGATGACGTACCATCGGTGGCGTCCTGACAAGCCGGCGAGGAGCGTGCGTGGGCGATTCAGACGCAGTGGCGGATAGTAGCGCGGTACCCGCGGAGGTGATCCCCGGGCTGCGCACCCTGGCAGAGAGGGTCGGCGCGCCGGACTTCGTGCTCCCCTGGCTCGACCGCTTCTACGACCAGGGCGACGTCGACGTGGTCCTCGCGGCCGGCGACGGCGATGCGAGGAGAGCCGACGACGGTCTCGCGCGTTTCGGCGTGACGCAGCTGGACCGCGCCGTACGCCGCGCCGTGCTCGACCGCGACGAGGCCGGGGTCCAGAGGCCGGCCGACTTCCACGCGCGCCTCGAGATCTGGGCCATGTTCGAGGGCTGGAAGGACGTCCCGCTCGCCGTCCACCGCCGGCTCGCCGACTGGGAGGTCGACTCCTACGCCACAAGGATCCGCCCCGACGTCGAGGCGACCAGGGACGGGCGTCCCGGCGACTCCTACGAGGCGCGCTACGCCTACGTTCTCCTCGAGGAAGCCGAGACCATCATCGAGGCCCAGGACCACATCTACCTCTGGCCCTGCGACTGCCGCTCGATCGTCTCCCGGTGCCGCAAGCCGATGAACGTCTGCCTTCGCTTCGAGAACGACCGCGGCCTGGGCTGGGAGATCTCCCGCGAGCGCGCTCGCGACGTCCTGCGCACCGCCGACAAGGCAGGCCTGATGCACACGGCCGACGTGCACGACGACCCGGCCGGCACCTCGTCCATCTGCAACTGCTGCACCGACTGCTGCTTCCCGCACCTCGCGGCGGATCGCCTGGGGGTGAGCGCGGCGTGGCCCGTGCGCCGGCACATCGCGCGCATCGACATGAATCACTGCAAGGCCTGCGGCCGCTGCGGCCTGCGCTGTCCCTTCGCGGCCATCGTCTGCCGGTCGGACGGCCGGCCGGGGTTCGACGCCGCCCTCTGCCGCGGCTGCGGCCTCTGCGCGACCGCCTGCAGCGCGGACGCCATCGCGTTGCTCGCGCTGGCCGAGGGCCGGCGATGAGCCAAGACCCCCTTCACGACTTCCAGCTCCTGATCCGCTCCCGCTACGGCGCCCTGCTGGTCGAGACGACGGAGGAGGACCGCGCTGAGGCGCTCGCCGAACGCGCCGCGTGGCAGCTGCAGCTTCCTCTCTTCGTGTGGAGGCGCGCCACCGGGCTGCGCCGCGCGGGGGCGCCCACCGGCGTTTACGGCACCGAGGATCCGCGCACCGCGCTCGGGCACGTCGTGAGCTCGCAGCTCCCGGCCCTCTACGTGTTCCACGGCCTGGGCCCGGAGCTGGAGAGGCCCGACGTGGCGGACCTCCTCCGCGAGGCGGCGCGGCAGCTCGCCGGTCGCTCGGGCGCGATCGTGCTGACCGGCGCTAACGTCAGGCTCCCGGGCTCCCTGCGCGTGGAAGTCGGCCCGCTGCACCTCCCCATGCCCACGCGCGACGAGTACGAGAGCCTGCAGCAGCGTGTCGTCAAGGACGTCTCCACGCGGATGGGGGTCCAGGTCTCGCTGGCGCCGGCCGACCAGGACCGCCTGCTGGCCAACCTGCAGGGCCTCACCCTCGCGGAGGCCGAGAAGCTTCTCACCCGTGTGCTCGTGGAGGACGGCCGCCTCGACGCGGGCGACGTCAAACGCATCGTCGAGGCCAAGCGGGAGCTCGTTGAGCGGGACGGCCTCCTCGAGTTCCAGCCCGCGGTCCACTCGCTGGACGACATCGCCGACCTCGTCCACCTCAAGGAGTGGCTCGAGAAGCGGCGCCTGTTCATGGAGGACCGGCAGCGCGCCGCGGACTTCGGCCTCGAGTTCCCGCGCGGCGTGCTGCTCGTCGGCGTGCCCGGCTGCGGCAAGAGCCTCTGCGCCAAGGCGGTCGCCGCGGCGTGGGGCCTGCCGCTCGTGCGCCTGGACCCCGGCGCGCTCTACGACAAGTACATCGGGGAGACCGAGCAGAACTTCCGCAGGGCCATGGCCTCCGCGGACAGGCTGGCGCCGCTGGTGCTGTGGATCGACGAGATCGAGAAGGCGTTCGCCGCCGGCGGCGAGGATGCGGACGGCGGGACGTCGCTGCGGGTCCTGGGCTCGTTCCTCTCCTGGCTGCAGGAGCGCCGCGGCGACGTGTTCGTGGTCGCCACCGCCAACGACGTGCAGCGCCTGCCGGCCGAGCTGCTGCGCAAGGGCCGGTTCGACGAGACGTTCTTCGTCGACCTGCCCGACGAAGAGACGAGGGCGGTCATCCTCGACATCCACCTGCGGCGCCGCAAGCAGGCGCCGGACCGGTTCGACCTCCGGCTGCTCGCAGCCGAGAGCGAGGGGTACAGCGGGGCGGAGCTGGAGCAGGTCGTCATCTCGGCGCTGTACACGGCCTTCTCGGCGAAGGTGGCTCCGACCACCGCCCTGCTGCTCGACGAGCTCCGGCGGACGCCGCCGATCGCCTCGACCGCGCGCGAGAAGATCGCCTTCTTGCGCGCCTGGGCCGAGGGACGCACCGTCCCGGCCAACTGACGCGGCCGGGCGCCGGCGGCCGGCGGCGGCTCAGCCGGCCGGCACCACCGCGTCGAGCCTCTCGGCCAGGCCCTCCGGCAGAGGCGCGACCTCGTGCGTGGCAAGCAGGTCGCGCGCCTTCTGGCGCGCCTTCTCGGTGACGTCGCTCCCGCCGTTCTCCATCCAGCGGTCGTAGCTGGCGCGGTTGAGCAGCTGCCCGCGCCACTGGTTGCCACGCAGGTGGCGGCGCGTGTGTCGCTGACCGAGGAAGTCGCCGCCGGGGCCGACGGCCTTGATCACGTCGACGGCCAGGGTCTCGTCGCTGACCTCGATCTCCTTGAGCAGTTGCCGGTTGCGCGAGATGAACTCGGCGACGAGCACGACCTCCGCCAGCGAGCCGGAGAGGCCGAAGTCCATGTAGCCGACGTCGTGGTTGAGGTTGGCGCCCAGTTGCATGGAGAGCTTGGTGATCTCATCGGCCTCCATGCCCGCCTGGGCGTCGACGACCTGGGCGTCGGTGTGGCCGCTGAACCCCCAGTTGGGGATGTCCAGCCACTTGGCCATCTCGACCTCACACGCGTAGGCGCGGATGAACTCAGGCGAGTTGTACGACGACTGCGACGTCGCCATGTCGAGCGTGTTGGGACCCTGGCCGATGACGAAGGGCGCGCCGGGGGCGCGCAGCTGGTGCATCACGAGCCCGAACAGCGCCTCGGCGATGCCCAGGGTGATCTGGCCGGCAGTGGTGATCGGGGCGGTCCCGCCGGCGACCGGCGACGGGCAGTAGGTGGACGGGATGCCGCGGTCGGCGCAGAAGAGCAGCTTGTCGACCGTTTCGAAAGGGTGCTTGAGCGGACTGACCGGCTGGTTGTACATGACGAAGTACGGCTTCCGGCGCAGCGCCTCGGCGCCGCCGCGCACGGCGCAGGCCATCTTCCACATCGGCTCGACGGTCTCGACGCCGCCGGCGGTCATGACGAGCGGCTTGGCGGTGGCGGCGATCATGGCGCGGAACTGCCGCGGGTACGCCTCACTCGCGTCCATGCCGTCGGGGTAGGCGCCCGACATGACGAAGTCGATGTCGGGCAGCGCGTCGCAGAGGCGGGCCGCCTCGGTGACGTCCGCGAGCCTTCCGAGGCGGCGCTCGCCGGTCTCCAGGTCGTGTAGATGCATGACGTCGGAGCCGTTGCCGAAGTAGGAGCGGAGGCCGCCGAGGTCCATCGCCGGCTCGCCGGCGCGGTCGTAGACCAGGAAGCCCGCCGGCACCGACTCGCGCGCCTGCTCGACGAGGGCGGCGGGGACGCGGACGTTGCCGTCCGCATCCTTCGTGCAGCCGCCCTCGAGCATCACCTGCTCGCCCTCGTCGTGGAGCACGACCATGCCCATCTCGCCGAGGATCTCGAGAGCCGTGGCGTAGATGCGCTGCTTCTGCTCTTCGGTAAGGAAGCTGACGCGGCCGGCGCCGATCTCCTTGCTGCTGTATGACATCGTCGCTCCTGGAAAGGCGTTGTTCGGTCTGGCGCCCGGCCGCAGGTGGTCGCGCGCCAGACCGAACACTACACCGTCAAGCGAGTCAGCGCACTCCTAATTCGCTCTCAGCAGCGGCGATTATCGACTTAAGTTCTGCCGCAACGCCATCCGGCAGCGGCTCCGGCACGTGCGTCTCGAGGATGCGCCGTGCCTCGGCGAGCGCGCGGTCGTACATGCTCGTCGCCCCGGCGGCGGTCCACTCCTCGCGGACCCGCCGGTCGATGAGCCTGGACGACGACTGCCCGCGCATGCCCTTCAGGGTGTCCTCGTGCGAGAGGAAGTCGCTGAAGGGCCCGACCTCGCCGATGACGTCCACGGACAGTGTGGCGTCGGTGACCGGGATGCCCGGCACGGTGTACTTGACCATGCGCGCGAACTCCGCGTCCATGACCAGCTGCGCGTAATCGATGGTGACGCCCGACTCCAGCATCCCCAGCCCGTAGATCAGGTTGGCCCCTGCCAACGCCGGCAGCAGGCTGGTGATCGTCTTCTCGTGACCGGATTGGGCGTCCGCCACTTTGGAGTCGCCCTACGCACCGGCGACCCAGCTGGGCAGCAGGTAGAAGCGGGCGAGGCAGGCGACCCCGGCGCCGATCATGCCGCACTCGGGGCTGCCCACCGAGGCGCTGGCGAAGCGCAGGTCGAGCGCCGTGGTCGAGGAGCCGTAGATGACCGGCGCGCCCCGCTGCGTGAGCTGCGCCAGCGTGATGCCGGACAGCACCTCGGCGTTGTGGGTGACGAGCGTGCCGGCGAGCGACACGGGGCTGGAGCCGCCGGCCATCGCCATCGAGAGCACGTTGACCGGGATGCCGGCGCGGGCGCCCTCGATGATGATCTCGCAGGCGTCCTTGACCAGCTTGAGCGGGCTCACCGGGCAGGTGAGGAAAGACAGGATGGGGCGGCGGCGCAGCTGCTCCCGCCCCCCGACGATCGCCGCCGCCATGTCGATCATCTTGCGCGCGCAGAAGCCCGAGAGCGGCCCGATGGTCGCGTGCTTGGTGGTGTTGCTGAAGATGGCCTCGGCGTTGTGCAGCGCCGCCGTGTCCGGCGGCGCGTCGTGGGCGCCGAGCGGCCGCTCGACCACGTCGATCTCGGGCAGCGCGTCGATGATCTTCGTGCAGTCGGCGACGTCTGCCTTCAGGCTCTCGTGCAGCTCGCCGGTGTACGGGTCGACGACCTGGATGCCCTCGCCGAAGTTGGTGAAGCCGACCCGACCGTCCTCGAGCACGACGTCCCTGGCCGGGTCGCGGCCGTACAGGACGACGGTGGAGGGCGCCGAGCGCAGCGCGTCCTCGACGAGGTGCGCCGGCAGGCGCACCACGTGCGTCTCGCCGTCGACCTCGGCGCCGGCCGCGGCGAAGGTCTCCCGGGCCTCGTCGTCCTCGACGAAGACGCCCGTGCGCGACAGCACCTCGAGCGTCGCACCGTGGATCTCCCGCAGCTCGTCCTCGGTGAACACCTCGAGCCTGAAGCCGCCGCTCTTGCGCGCTCCTGCGCGCGGGTTCCTGATCATGGTCAGCCTCCCGCCGTGCGTTCCTTGAACTTCTCGACGCTGTTGATCGGCACGTCCAGCACACGGGCGATGTTGAACTTCGCCTCGATCTGGTTGGCCTGCCAGGGCTGACTGATCGCGTAGCTGTGCACGCGGCCGAACCCGTGCTCGTTGCGCACGTCGGTCATCACGACCGGATCAGAGAGGTCGAACGGCGTCACGCCGAGCTTGTCGGCGACGTACTGCTTGGCTTCCTTGAGGCGCATGCCCCGAGTCATCTGCATACGGGCAACCAGGTCTCCGGCTGCGCGAATACCGCCGATGCTCGCGGCTTGCGCGTGGGCGTTGTGCATCCCGTGGGGATCGCCCGAGCCCACCTACAACCCGTCGACGTGCAGCAGTTCGACGAAGGACTTCGCCGCGCGGCAGACCGCGTCGGAGGGCAGGTGCACGAACATCGGCACGCCGCCGACGCCCATGCCGGCGTTGGGGTGCACGGGGATCGTCGCCACGTCCATGCACGGCTTGATCAGGGCGATGGCGCGCGCCATGTTCCAGGCCAGCGACTTGCCGGTGTTGATGTTGACGACAGGGCCGAACATGGTGGCGCCGGCCTCCTGCGCCAGCAGCAGCTGGTCCTTGGGCCACAGGCCGGCGAGACGCTTGCCGCCCCACTCGAGCTCGCCGTGCATACCGAGCACGAACTCGCCGGCCATGCCGAGCTCGATGCCCATGTCCGGGTACTTCTCGCGGATGATCTTCGTGGCGCGCAGAGCGGCGAGGAACTCGGGGTCGCCCGAGGCGCCGGTGGTGTCCCAGTCGAGCGCGTCGGCGCCGGCCTCCCACTGCGAGTCGGCCAGCTTGACCATGTCGGCGACGGCCATCTCGATCGCTTCTTCCTCAGCCGCCCGGGCCTCGGCGATCTTGCCCAGCGGCAAGAGCTCGTTCCAGTTGTCGCAGGGACCGTCCGGCTTGGAGTAGAGGCCGAGGTTGGTCATGACGCCGTACTGCAGCGGCGCGATGGTCGCGAGCTGGGCGTCGTGCATGTACTGCGCCTCATAGGCGAGGATCGTGCGCACGACCTTGAGCGAGTAGTCGCCGACGCAGAGCTCCAGCAGGTCGGCGCCCATCCACTGCTCGTAGCTCTGCAGGTCCTGGATGCGCGTCGCGTGGGTCTTCATGCCGGTGCCGTCGCAGCTCAGCACGATCTCCTCGCCGACGTCCACGCCGATGAAGCGCAGCGGCGAGGCGTAGATCTCGAGCAGGTGGTCGATCTCGTCGTCGGTGAGCGGCGCCACCTTGGCTCGCTTGGCGGCGATCTCCGACCCGGCCACGAGATCCGCGCGTATCTCGCTGCGCGTCAGATGCGTGAAGGTGCCGTCTCCCATGCGGGTCGGCACCCGGGGCTCGTTCGTCATGCGCACTCCCTCCCGAGCGGCCGCGCACGTAGGCGACCGCACTAATCAACCGGTCAATTAGCGGCCACTACACAGGAGCCGCGTAGCGATGTCAACCGTCGTCGCCGTCTTCCGCCGCCATCGCCGCATGGGACGACTCGTGGAGCTCGGATCCGTGCCACCCTCAGGGCGCCTCGTCCCCGAGAGGTTCGTTGCCGGCGTCCTCGCCCGCCCACTCGAAGTTCGTGGTGTCGGTGCGGAGGATGTGCCAGGTGTCGGTGTAGGCGATGCCCTCGATCTGGTCCAGGTCCTCGTTCAGAAACCGGTACAGGGCTTCGTTGTCCGGCAGGTGCACCTCGATCAGGATATCGAAGGAGCCGGTCGTGTAGCCGAGATAGGCCACGTTCTTCATGGCCGCGAGACTCTCACCGACGCCCTTGCCGTACCCACGGTTCACGCGGATGCCGACCATGACGTCCACCGGCAGGCCTATCGCGGCTGGGTTCACGCCGGTCCAGGGGAGGATGGCTTCCCGCTTGATGAGGCGGTCGACCCGGTTGCGCACCGTGGGCTCAGAGACGCCGATGACACGGGCGATGCTGGCATAGGACCGGCGCGCATTCGGCCGCAGGAGCTTGACGATGCGGCGGTCCAGGTCGTCCAGTTCAGTCGTCCCCAAGGGCGCCTGTCCCCACCTGACCATCGCCGCCTCCCCGCCATCGCACGGTCGCTGCGCCTTTCGCAGCAATCGACCCCCTGCAATGCATTGCGTTCCAACGCATTATCGCGATTATGCGTTGAGAAGCAACAGTCGTCGGGCGACTTTTCTTGCGAATCATTGCAGGACGGTCTACAGTGCCCCGGAAACGTGCGGCCAGGCGCAGACCCCCGCACAGCACACGCCCCCAAGGGGCCCACACGGACGGCGAGGGATCCATGAGAGCCAGGACGCAGTGGCTGAGCGAGGCCGAAAAGAGCGCTATCGTCGACGAGGCGGTCGAGCTGCTCGACCGCGTGGGCATGCGTTACGCCGGCTCCGCGGTCCTGCCGCTGCTCGAGGAGCGCGGCGCCCAAGTAGACCACGCCACCGGCATCGCCCGCCTTCCCCGCCAACTGGTGGAGTGGGCGGCCGGCCAGTGCCCTCGAAGCGTCCTGATGGCCGGCCTCACCGAGGCCGACGACGTGCTGCTGGACGAGGGCGAGCCCTTCCACTTCGTGCCCAGCGGCTGCGTCGCCAAGACGCTGGACTTCCGCACCGGCCGGCGCCGCGCCAGCACGCTGCAGGACCTGCGGGAGTGCACGGCGCTGATGGACGAACTGCCGCAACTCGACATCATGTGGACGCAGGTCAGCGCGTCCGACGTCCCGCTCGAGCAGCGTGAGCTCACGGAGTACTTCACGATGTTCACCGAGACCTCCAAGCACGTGACCTTCGTGGACTGCCCCGGCGAGGTGGACGCCGTGCTGCGCATCTGCGAGGCGCTCTCCGGCGACCTTGATCGGTTCCGCGCCCGGCCGCGCATCTCGACGGTCGTGACGGCCGCGTCGCCGCTGCAGGTCGACGGCGGCGCCCTCGACACCCACATCGCCCTGGCCAGACACGGCGTGCCGATCGAGGTGTATTCGATGACGATCGCTGGAGCGACCTCGCCGGTGACACTGGCGGGAAGCGTCACGCAGGGCCTCGCCGAGTTCCTCGGCATCGCGACGGCTCTGCAGGTCTCCGCACCGGGCGCCCGCCTGGTCTTCTGCTTCGGCTCGGGCGTGCTCGACATGCTGCGCACGACCTTCGCGCTGGGCTCACTCGAGAGTGGGCTGATGGGGGCCATGGCCACCGAGGTCGGCCACTACCTCGGCGTGCCGACGCTCAACCCTGGGCTCTCGACCGACGCCAAGCACGCGGGCATACAAGCGGGCTACGAGAAGGCGATGAAGGCCGCGACGGTCTGCGGCGCCGTGCCCGACATGGTCTCCGGCTGGGGCCTGATCGACTCACACAACACCATGTCGTTGCCGCAGTCGGTCATCGACAACGAGATGGCGGCGATGCTGCACCGCCTCCACCGGCCCGTGGAGGTGTCGGAGGCCACGCGTGCCGGCGAGGCCATCGCCGCGGTGGGCCCAGGCGGCGGCTTCCTCGGCGTGAAGGAGACCGCCAAGCGCATCCGCGCCGGCGAGCACTACATGCCGACGCTGTCGAACCGGCTCTCCTACGAGAAGTGGGCGGAGGACGGCGTCAAGGAATTCGACGACGCGTGCGCCCAGGTGGAGCTCAGACTGGCCGAGCACGCGAGCAAGGAACCGTACATCGACGGCGCGCAACTGGACGAGATCGCGGCCATCTGCCGTGCGGACGACGAAGCGCTCCGGCGCGCTCGCCGGAGCTGACGGCGCGGCGCCCACACACTCGTAGCTCCCGAACGGAGGACTCATGACGCTCAAGATCGGCTACATCGGGCTCGGCGCGCTCGGCAGGCACCTCGCGGGCAGCCTGCTCCGGGCCGGCTTCCCGCTCACCGTCTACGACGTGGACGCGAGCTGCTCCGTCGACCTCGGCAAGGCGGGCGCCACCTGCGCCGGCTCCATCGCCGAGACCGCAAAGGCCTCCGACACCATCATCACGTGCCTGCCTTCCCCCGAGGCCGTGGCTTCCGTGGTGGCCGAAGAAGGCGGCGTCCTCGAGAACCTCGCCCCCGGCGGGACCTGGATCGACATGAGCACCAACGACGCACACGAGCTGCAGCGCCTCTCGAGCCTCGCCGCCGCCAAGGGCGTCGCGACGCTCGAGGCGCCGGTCACCGGCGGTGTCCACCGCGCCGCCGCCGGCATGATCACCGTCCTCGTCGGCGGCGACGAAGAGGTGTACGAGAAGCACCGGCCCGCCTTCGACGCCATGGGCGGGCGAGTCTTCTACATCGGCGAGCTCGGCCAGGCCTCGGTGATCAAGGTGATCACCAACATGCTCGCCTTCATCCACCTGGTCGCCGACGGCGAGGCCCTCATGCTCGCCAAGCAGGGCGGCATCGACCTCAAGCTGGCCTGGGACGTGATCAAGGCCAGCTCCGGCAACAGCTTCGTCCACGAGACGGAGGGTCAGCTGATCCTGAGCGGCAGCTACAACATCAACTTCACGATGGACCTGGCCCGCAAGGATCTCTTCTTCGCCCACCAGATGGGTCGCGAGTTCGGCGTGCCGCTGGAGCTCGGCGGCCTCACAGAACAGATCTTCGCCCGTGCCCGCGCCATGTACGGCGGAGGAGCGCAGTCGCCCATGGTCGTCAAGATGCTCGAGGAGGCCGTGGGCACCGAGCTTCGCGCGCCCGGCTTCCCCACGGAGCTCGAGCCCGAGTAAGCCAGAAATGCAGCGAATCGCTCGCGCGGCGACAGGATGTTCTCCGGGCGGCTTGACTTGACGAACATCCGGCCAAATACTGCGTGCCCGAGAGCCCGCCGACAGCGCCAAAGGAGAGACCCGTGACGGACATCAGGGAGTTCGGGATGGACTACTTCTCCCTCAAGGGGAAGAACGCCATCGTCACCGGCGGCAACACAGGTCTCGGCCAGGCATTCACGCTCGCGCTCGCCGCTGCCGGCGCCGACCTCTTCGTGCCCAACATCATCGACGACGACGGCCAGACCGGCCCACTCGTCGAGGAGCGCGGCGGGCGCTACGAGTTCATGAAGGCGGACATCACCGCCGCGGGCGCACCGGCAGAGATCGTCGCCGCCTGCGTCGACCGGCTCGGCTCGCTCGACATCCTCGTCAACAGCGCCGGCATCTGCCCCCTGGCCGCCGTCCTGGATTTCGGCCGCGAGCAGTGGGACGCGACGGTCGCGGTGAACCTCACGGCCGCCTTCGAGATGGCGTACGAGGCGGCCAAGGTCATGATCCCGCAGCGCTCCGGCAAGATCATCAACATCTGCTCGCTCTTCTCGTTCCTCGGCGGGCGCTGGTCGTCGGCGTATGCGGCCACCAAGCACGGCCTCGCCGGCTTCACCAAGGCCTATTGCGACGAGCTCGCCGAGTACGACATCCAGGTCAACGGGATCGCGCCCGGTTACTACGCGACCGAGATCACCACGGCGACGCGCAGCGACCCGGTGACCAACCAGCGCGTCCTGGACCACATCCCGGCCGCGCGCTGGGGCGACCCGGCGGACCTCATGGGCGCCACCGTGTTCCTCGCCGGCAGGGCGTCCGACTACGTCAGCGGCCACGTCCTGGTCGTCGACGGCGGCTACCTCGTACGCTAGCGCGGGAAGGACTGAGCGATGGCCGGCAAGTATCTCATCGGTATCGACAACGGCACCCAGAGCACCAAAGTGGTCATCTACGACCTCGAGGGCACGATCGTCTGCGAGGCCAGGCGGACGCTCCTCCCCATGGAGCACCCGCAGCCGGGGTACGCCGTACACCCCGACGACGATCTCTGGGAGTCCATCGTGGCGGCGAGCCGCGAGGTGATGACGAAGTTCACGGGCGACCCCACCGACATCCTCGGCGTCGGCCTCTGCACCATCCGCTGCTGCAAGACCTTCCTCAAGGAGGACGGATCGCTGCTCGAGCCCGTGATGAGCTGGATGGACACGCGCGCCTACCAGCCCTGGATCCCGGACGATCCCGAGCTCGCCTACGCCACCACCTCCTCGGGCTACATGACGCACCGGTTCACCGGGCAGTTCCGCGACAGCGCCGCCAACAACATCATCCTGCAGTGGCCCATCGACACCGACACGTGGCAGTGGGATCCCGCCCTGTTCGAGCGGTTCAACGTCACTCGCGATCTGCTGGTCGAGCTGCAGATGCCGGGCGAGGTCGCCGGCTACGTGACCGCCGAGGCGGCTGCGGCGACCGGCATCCCGGAGGGTCTGCCGGTCGTGACCACCGCCAACGACAAGGCGGTGGAGGCGCTCGGCTCCGGCTCGCTCGACGAGCGCACCGCGCTCGTCTCGCTGGGCACCTACATCGCCTCCATGGTCCACGGGCACGAGAACCGCCAGACGGCGGTGGAGTTCTGGACGAACTTCGCCTGCATCCCGCACCGCTACCTCTACGAGAGCGGCGGCGTGCGCCGCGGCATGTGGACGCTCAGCTGGTTCCTCGACTTGCTGGGGCCGGAGCTCGCGGCGGCGGCGGCGACCCAGGAGGTGTCGCGCGAGGAGTATCTGGAGCGTGAGGCCGAGCTGGTCCCCGCCGGGAGCTGCGGTCTCATGACGGTGCTCGACTGGCTCGCGCCGACGGACAAGCCTTTCCGCAAGGGCGAGATCATCGGCTTCGACGCCCGCCACACCAGGGCGCACGTCTACCGTTCGATCCTCGAGGCCATCGCCTTGACGATGAAACAGAACGTCGACGCCATGTGCGCCGAGCTCGGCATCGACCTGCGCGAGATCGTCGTCTCCGGCGGCGGCTCCAACAGCCCCCTCTTCATGAACATCTTCGCCGACGTGTTCGGCGTCCCCGCGTCGCGCAACGTGGGCAGCAGCGGCGCGAGCCTCGGATCCGCCATCTGCGCCGCCGTGGCCACCGGTGCGTATCCCGACTTCCCGACCGCCGCCGGCGCCATGAAGCAGAGTCGCGAGTCATTCGCGCCGAACCTGGAGAACCACGATGTCTACCGGCGCATGAACGACAAGGCCTACCGCGCCATCCACGAAGCCACGGACCCGATCCTCGAGCAGTCGTTCTCCATCTTCCACTGACCCAGGACCAACCCACGGAACGCAAAGGAACGCCGAGATGCCACTGAGCAGAGAAGCCATCGTCGAGGGCCTTCGCGGCATCGTGGGCCCGGACGCGGTCGTCACCGACGAGAAGGTGCTCGTCGAGAGCAGCGTGGACAACTTCCGCAAGCTGCAGAACATCTTCGACGTGCACACCATGCCCGTACCGGCAGCCATAGCGCTGCCGGCCGACACGGCTCAGGTCGCCCGGGTCCTGACCTGGGCCGACGACAACGGCGTCAACATCATCCCGAGGACGGGCGCCACGGCGACCGAGGGCGGCCTCGAGAGCGTCGTGCCCGACTCGGTGATCCTCGATGGGTCGGCCATGAACGAGATCGTCAAGGTCGACCCGTACAACATGCAGGCCACCTGCCAGTGCGGCGTGCCCCTGCAGGCGCTCGAGGACCGTGCGCGCGAGCACGGCCTGACGACCGGCCACTCGCCGCAGTCCAAGCCTGTGGCCCACATGGGCGGCCTCGTCGCGACGCGCAGCATCGGCCAGTTCTCGACGCTGTACGGCGGCATCGAGGACATGGTCGTCGGCCTCGAGGCCGTGTTCCCGGGCGGCGAGGTCTGCCGCATCAAGAACGTGCCGCGACGCGCCGCCGGCCCCGACATCCGCCACATCGTCATCGGCAACGAGGGCGCGCTCTGCTTCATCACCGAGGTGACCGTCAAGCTGTTCCCCTACTTCCCCGAGAACAACGTGTTCCTGGGCTGGACGCTCAAGGACATGGGGCTCGGCTTCGAGGTGCTGCGCGACGTCATGGTCAACGGGTACAAGCCGTCCGTGGCACGGGTCTACGACCCGGGCGACGCCGGCATCCACTTCTCGCACTTCGCGGCGCCGGACGACTGCGTGCTGCTGTTCATGGCCGAAGGCGCGGCGGGGATCGCGACGGCGACGGCCGACGGCATCCAGGCCATCGTCGACCAGCATCCGGAGTGCACGCAGGTGCCCAGCGAGTACATCGAGACGTGGTTCAACGACCTCTGCTGGGACGCGAGCAAGATCACCGCGGAGGACGAGCGCATCCGCCAGACGCGCAACGTGAACCGCACCACCGAGATCAGCGCCGACTGGAGCTCGATCAACGAGATCTACCAGGCGGCGAAGCAGCGGATCATCGACGAGATCCCGGACATCACGATGATGGGCGGGCACTCCTCGCACAGCTACATCAACGGCACCAACATGTACTTCAACTACTTCTTCAACGTGGTCGGCGTCGGGCCCGAGGAGGAGACCGAGAAGTACTATCTGCCGATCATCGGCATCATCTGCGAGGAGACGCTGAAGCGCGGCGGGTCGATCGTCCACCACCACGGCATGGGCAAGGCACGGGCGCCGTGGGTCAAGGACGAGTACGGCTCCTCCTACTCCATGCTGGAGACGCTGAAGCGCTCGTTCGACCCCAACGGCGTGATGAACAAGGGGACGATCATCCCGCTCTGAGCGGGTCTGGCGGGAGCCACATCCCATGACCGCGCTGCGGATCGCCGTAGGCTTCAAGGTGACGCCGGATTACGAGGCGCTGCGGCCGGCCGACTGGGCCCGGGCCGCGACCGGGCCCAGTGCGCACGGCGAGGCCGTCCGATACGTACGTCGCGTGTTCAACGTCTTCGACGAGGCCGCGCTGGAGCTCGCGCTGCGGCTGCGCGATGCGCGCACGGAGCGCGGCCTCGAGACCTCCCTTGTGGCGTTCTCCGTCGCCGGCCGTGAGGCCGACCCCTTCCTCGCGACCCTGCAGGCCCTCGGTTACGAGGGCGCGCGGGTCGAGCCGGACGCCGACCTCGACTTCGCCCCGGCGACGACGGCGGCGCTGGTCGCCGCCGCGACGCGACACCTCGGCGGCGAGGTCCTGCTCCTCGGCTCGCGCTGCGGCCCGGGTGACACCGGCCTGGTACCCTTCCTCGCCGCCGAGGCGCTGGGCCGGCCGAGCCTGCCCGGGGTGACGGCAGTCGAGCCGGCCGCGGACCGCCTCCGCGTGACCTTCTCGGCCGGCGACCAGCCACTGCGCGCGACCATCGCGCCGCCGTGCGTCCTGGCGGTCGGCAACGCCCTCGTCTCCCTGTTGCGCGTGCCGACGCTCAAGGACCGGCTGGCGACTCGGGACCGGGTCGTCACCACGCTCACGCCGGCGGACCTCGGTGTCGACGTCCCTGCAGCTCTCTCGCGAGAGCCCTCGGCGCTCGTCGGGCTGGAGACCATCGACCGGAGCCGCGCCGGCGTCGTCGTCGCAGGCGCGTCGCCCGCGGAAGAGGCCCGTGCGCTGTACGAGGAGCACCTGCATGCCCGGCTGGAGCGGATCTGATGGCCGGCGAGACGCCGCGCATCGCGCTCGTCCTCGACGCCACCGGCGCGGCTGCAGAGCGGCACGCGCAAGCGCTGGGCGGCTTCCTGCGCGACGGGCTGCGCTTCTCCCCCGAGCATCCGGCGGACGCGGTCACACACCTCTTCTACGCGGAAGAGAGCGCCCGCGAGCGGCTGCTCGCGCTGGCACCGACCCGGCTGGTCCGCCTGGTCCGCGCGCCGCCGCACCGACCGGACCTGATGGCCGCCGCCCTGGCCGCCTTCGCGGCGGGCGGCGGCGCCGAACTCTTCGTCTTCGGCGGCCCGCTCGGCGCCGAGTCGGCCGCGCGCCTGGCCGCCCGCTCAGGGGGCGGCGTCCTCACCGGCGTCCTGGACGCGGTCGCGGCCGCCGGCGCCCTCTCCTGTCGCAGGCACGTCTCCTCGCACCACCTCATCGGGCGGTTCGAGCTGCGCGCGCGCCCGTGGTGCGTCACGCTGGACGCCGGCTGGCTCGACGCCGGCTTTGAACCCCCGGCGGAGCACGTAGTGCAGGCCTCGACGGAACTGCGCGAGGACGACTCCTCCGCCCCGAGACTCTGCGACGACGTCGAGGTCTTCGAGCCGCCGGCCACCTCCGACCTCGAGGCGGCGCAGTTCCTCGTCGTCGCCGGCCGCGGCGCCGGCGGCCGCGCCGGCGTGGAGCGGATCGCCACTGCAGCGGACCGCATGGGCGCGGCCTTCGGGGTGACGCGACCGGTCGTGATGAACGCCTGGGCGGCTCCCGACCGGCAGATCGGAGTCTCAGGCACCCGCGCGGCACCCGCCGTCTGCATCGTCGCGGGGTCCTCAGGCGCGCCTGCCTTCCTCTGGGGCGTCGAGCGGGCGGGGTTCATCGTCGCGGTCGACACCGACGAGCACTCGGCCATGGCCGGCGAAGCCGATGCCGTCGTGCTCGACGACGCAGTCACCGTGCTCGAGGCGCTCGCCGACATCGTCGCCCGCGAGCGCCTCTGACGCTGCCCGGTCGGCTCACCCGGCAGCACCCGCCCCTCGGGCCTCACGCCGGAGGAGGTATGGGCGCATCCGTTCCAAAGGCGAAGCGGACAATTCGAACAGTTCAACGGCCACCTTACGGAAGAATGTTCTCTTCTGCGCTTGACTGGGCGAACATAAGACTGAATACTCGGGGCCGACGACCAACGGCTCCCGGAGGGGGACGGCGTGGATGCTCTCGACCGTGAAGTGCTCCTGGCTCTCCAGGAGGACGGGCGCATGTCCAACCTTGCGCTCGCGCGCAAGCTCGGCCTCTCTCCGTCGGCCATGCTCGGCCGAGTCCGTCGCCTGGAGCGCAGCGGTGCGATCCGCGGCTACCGCGCGGTCATCGATCCCGCCGCTCTCGGCGTCACGTTGCGCGCACTCGTCGTGGCCCGCCTGCGCGAGCACAGCGAGGAGTCCATCCGCGAGTTCGAGAATGGCATCAAAGAGGTCCCCGGCGTCCGCGCCTGCTACCACGTCACCGGCCAGTTCGACATGGTGGTCGAGCTCGCGCTGCGCGACCTCGACCACCTCGGGCAGCTCATCCGCGTCGACATCGCCCGCATCCCCGGCGTCATGAACCTCGAGACCATGCTCGTCCTGGCGGAGTCCGTCGCCGACGAAGGCTGGCCGATCGTCGTAGAAGAATAGGCACGCGGTCCTCGCCGCGGCTTCCCCCGTCCTGCACAGGAGGTCCACCCATGCCCGCCAAGAAAGGTCTCTTCGACCTGCACGAGATGAAGCGCGCCGGCGAGAAGATCGCCTGGCTCACCGCCTACGACTACCCGACCGCCACGTTCGAGGAGGCGGCCGGCATCGACATGATCCTCGTCGGCGACTCGCTCGGCATGTGCGTCTACGGCTACCCGGGCACCGTGCCGGTGACCATGGACCAGTGCATCGTGCACAGCGAGGCCGTGCGCCGCGGCGCCCCGAACACGTTCATCGTCGGCGACATGCCGCTGGGCAGCTACCAGGCCTCCGACGAGGACGCGGTGACCAATGCCATCCGCTTCCTCAAGGAGGCCAACGTCGACGCCATCAAGCTCGAGGGCGGCGTGCGCACGGTCTCCCGCGTCAAGGCGATCCTCGACGCCGGCGTCGCCGTCTGCGGCCACATCGGCCTCACGCCGCAGAGCTCCGGCCAGCTCGGCGGCCACAAGGCGCAGGGGCGCACCCTCGAGTCCGCCAAGCTGGTGGTCGAGGACGCCCGTGCCCTCTACGAGGCGGGCGTGCAGCTGCTGCTCGTCGAGGCGGTGCCGCCCGAGGTCGCCGGCTTCATCCGCCGCGAGCTGCCGATCCCGGTGCTCGGCATCGGCGCCGGCGAGGACGTGGACGGTCAGCTGCTCATCGTCAGCGACGTGCTCGGCACCTTCGCCGCGTTCACGCCCAAGTTCGTGAAGAAGTACGCCGACCTCGCCGCCGTCTCGACGGCGGCGCTCACCGAGTACGTCGCCGACGTGCGCGGCAGCGCCTTCCCCGAAGAGCAGCACTGCTACCGCATGCTCGAAGGCGAGCAGGACAAGTTCGCCGCCTGGGCCGCGGACGCGAGCTGAGGCGCGGGGCGCCGGAAGGAAATGTGATGCACTCGCTCGCCGAAGACCTCACCCCGCCCGGCCGCGGCTTCGTGCCGGCGGACCGGGTGGCGCGCCTCGGGACCGAGACGGTGTTCGCCGTCTCGGCCGAGGCGGCCGCGCTCGCCGCCCAAGGTCGGACGATCTACCCGTTCCACCTGGGCGACCTCAACATCCCCACGGCCGAGCCCATCGTGGAGGCCATGTACAGGGCCGTCCGCGACGGCAAGACGACCTACTGTCCGAACGCCGGCATCATGCCGCTGCGCGAGGCGCTCGCTGAGGACGTCGGCTCCGCGCGCGGCGTCACCTACGCGGCCGAGAACGTCTCGGTGCAACCGGGCGGCAAGCCGGTGATCGGCAAGTGGCTCATGGCGGCGATGAACATGGGCGACGAGGTCCTCTATCCCAACCCCGGCTTCCCCATCTACAGCTCGTTCATCGAGTTCGTGGGCGGGACCGCCGTGCCCTACGGCTACGTCGACGACGGCGAGCGCTACACCATCGACATCGACGCGATCGAGCGGCGCATCACGCCGCGCACCCGCCTCCTCATCCTCAACGACCTGCACAACCCGACGGCCGCCGAGTGCACCTCCGAGGAGCTCGACCGCATCGCCGAGATCGCCGTGAGGCACGACCTCCTCGTGCTCAGCGACGAGGCCTACTTCGACGTGCGCTTCCGCGGCGCGAGCGAGTCGATCGTCTCGCGCCCGGGCATGGCCGAGCGCACCGTCATCCTCTACACCTTCAGCAAGAAGTACGCGATGACCGGCTGGCGGCTGGGAGCGGCGGTCGGGCCCGCGCCCATCATCGAGATCATCACGCGCATGAACGTGAACATCGAATCGTGCCCCAACCACTTCGCCCAGTACGGCGCGCTCGAGGCGCTCACCGGCGATCAGACCGGGCCGCGCGAGATGATGGCCCGGCTCCAGGGACGCCGCGACGCGGCGCTCCGGCTGCTGAACGCGACGCCGGGCGTGCGCTGCCACACCCCGGAGTCTACGTTCTACCTGTATCCGGACGTCACGGACGCCGTCCGCCTGGCCGGCTGCGCCGGCCACGAGGACTTCCGGCGCCTGCTCCTCGACCGGACCGGCGTGTCGTTCTGCACCCGCACGCACTTCGGGAAGGCGCTGCCGGATGAGAAGCGGTACCATCTGCGCCTGGCCTATTCAGGCGTCACCACCGCACAGATCGAGGAGGGCCTCGGCGCGTTCAAGGCCTTTGTCGAGTCCCATGAGCCCGCAGAGTCCTAGACCCCCCAAGGAGACACCACGATGACCGACCTGCCCGCCGCCCTCGAGAGCCGCCTCAAGGTGCTCTCGGACGAGAAGTGCCAGATGATCTACGACGCCGCCCTCACGATCATCTCGGAGATGGGCATGACCGTCCCCCACGCCGAGGCGCGCGAGATCCTCGTCAAGGGCGCCGGCGCCACCGCCGAGGGCGAGCTGGTCAAGATCCCGCGCGAAGCCGTGGACGCCGCCCGCGCCACCGTGCCGTCGATGATCCCCGTGTACGACCGCAACGGCGAGCCCGCCATGGAGCTCGGCGGCTACAACTCGTACTTCGGTACGGGCTCGGACCTCATGAGCATCTACGACTTCGAGACACGCGAGCGCCGTCTGAGCGTCCTCGCCGACACGGCGCGCATGGCGCACCTGTGCGACGGCCTCCCCAACATCGACTTCATCATGTCGGCCGCGCACCCGCACGACATCGAGGCCTACGCCTCCTACCTCGAGTGCTTCCGCGCCATGGTCAGCAACACGACCAAGCCGATGGTCATGACCGCCGCCGGGGTCGAGGACCTCGAGGTCATGTGGAAGATCGCCTCGGCCTTCCGCGGCGGCGCCGAGCAGCTGCGCGAGAAGCCGTACTTCATCCAGTACGGCGAGCCCGTCAGCCCGCTGCAGCACGCCCCCGAGGTGCTCGACAAGCTGCTCTTCTGCGCCGACTGGGGCATCCCCCTCATCTACTCGCCGGCTCCGATCGCCGGCGCCACGGCCCCGATCACCCACGCCGGCCACATCGTGCAGGCCGTCGCCGAGTCGCTCTTCGGCGTGGTCATCCACCAGCTGCGTCGTCCCGGCTCTCCGCTGCTCACCGGCATGGGCCCGGTCAAGCTGGATATGAACACCGTCCAGGCGCTCTACAACTCGGCCGAGTACTACACCACCTACCTCGGCATCACCGAGATGGCCAAGTGGATGGACATCCCCAACTGGGGCTACGCCGGCACCAGCGACTCGCAGTGCGTCGACGCCAACGCGGGCATCGACATCACCGAGCTCACGCTGCTCTCCATGCAGGCCGGCTCGAACCTCAACCACGACATCGGCTACCTCGACTTCGGCCTCACCGGCGCGGGCGAGCTGGTCGTGCTCACCGACGAGGTCATCTCCATGAACCGGCGCGCGCTCGAGGGCATCGAGGTAAGCGAGGAGACGCTGGCGCTCGACACCATCGCAGCCGTCGGTCAGGGCGGCGACTTCCTCGGCAAGAAGCACACCAAGCGGCACGTGCGGAACCTGCAGTGGCGGCCGACGATCCTCAATCGCAGCACGCAGAAGAACTGGGAGGCCGCCGGCTCGCTCGACGCCACCGAGAAGGCGCACCTCAAGCTCGTCGACATCATGACCAACCACACGCCGGAGCCGCTCTCCGCCGAGATGAAGCAGACGGTGGACGGACTGGTCGACGGGTACGTCGCGGCCGGCAAGTAGCAGGACGGGCATGCAGGAGCCGGAGTGAACGGAGCCGCCACGGCCGTCCTCGACGAACGGGGCTGCCGCAAGATCCACGAGGCAGCCCTCCGGCTGCTCGAGGAGGTCGGCTGCGCCATCCTCGACCCTGAGGCGCTCGCGCTCCTGGGGGCGAACGGCGCTCGGGTGGACGGGGAGCGCGCCCGCTTCGGCGAAGCACTCGTCGAGCGGGCGCGCTCCACCGCCCCCGCGCGCTACACGGTGGCGGGCCGGCGGCCCGAGCTCGACCTGCACGTCGGGCTCGGCGAGCCCGCCGTGCTGGCGAGCGCCTCCGGCCCGCCCTTCGTCCTCTCGGGCGGCGCGTACCGCACGGGCACGCTCGCCGACCTGACGACGGCTGTGCGGCTGGCCCACCTCTCGCCCAACATCGACGTCCTCGGTTACAGCGTAGAGCCGGGCGACGTGCCGGAGGAGCGGCGGCCCAGAGTCGTGGCGCATCTGCACGCCACGTCGAGCGACAAGAACGCCCGCTTCACGGTCACCTCACTCACCGAGCTCCAGGTGGCCACGGACGTCCTCGAGATCCTGTACGGCGCCGACTGGCACGCGCGGCCGCGCCTCTGGTCGGTCATCAACACGACGTCGCCGCTGCAGTTCTCGGCGGAGGGCGCGCAGGTGCTGCTGCGTCTGGCGCGTCTCGGCCAGCCCGTGCTCGTGGCCGTCTGCGCCATGGGCGGCACGACCGCTCCGATCACGCCGGCCGGCCTGCTGGCCGTGCAGCACGCCGAGCTGCTCGTCGGCCTCGTGCTCACCCAACTCGCGGCCCCGGGCACGCCGTTCCTGTACGGCGGCACGTCGTCGCTCTCCTCCATGCAGAGCGGTGCGCTCATGATCGGCTCGCCGGCGTACTGGTCGCTCATGGAGGCCACGGTCCTCCTCGGCCACTGGCTCGGCGTCCCCGTGCGCGCCGGCGGCTCCGTCACCGACGCGCACGTGCCCGACGCCCAGGCCGGCATGGAGTCGGCGCTGGCCATGGACACCGTACTGCGCACCGGCGCGCAGTACGTCCTGCACGCCGCCGGCATCCTCTCGTCCTTCAACTGCTTCTCGCCGGAGAAGTTCGTCATCGACGACGAGGTCATCACGGGCATCCGCACCGCGCGGCGGCCCATCGCGGTCGACGACGAGACCCTGGCGCTGGACGTCGTGGCGGCGGCGGGGCCGGGCGGCTCCGTGCTCGGCCACGCGCACACCCGCCGGCACGCGCGCGACGGCATCCGGCGGACGATCATGAACCGCGCGCCCTACGAGACCTGGCGGTCCCAAGGCGCGCGGGACCTCGCCGCCGTCGCGACGGCACGTGTCGAGGAGCTCCTGCAGTCCTACGAGCCGCCGGACGACCTGGACACGCTCGTCCGCGGGCAGCTCGACGCCTACTGCCTGGGCTGAGGCGCGGCGGAGCCTCCGCCGCGCCGGCCTGCTCAGGCGTCGGCCCTGGCCACCTCGAGGCACTCGAGCATCCGCGCAAGCGCACGGTACGGATTGGCGAGGTCGACGTCCGGGTCGACGGCCGCCTGGATCGCGAGGCCGTCGATGATGGCGCTCAGGAGCTGGGCGATGCCGAGCAGGTCGGGGTCGGCAAGGCCTCCTGCGCCGTCCCGGATTCCCAGCCACTCGAGCTTCATCTTCCAGTACCAGCGGACCAGCATGACCATGCGGCGACGCAGCACGTCGTCGCGCAGCACGTGCGGCAGGAGCTCGAAGAACACCGTGAAGTCGTCGGCCGACTCCGCCATGCGCCGCATCTCCTCGACCAGCCTGGGGATGCGCTCTTCCGGGGCGACGTCCTTCATGCGGTCGAGTGAGGTGAGGTACTCGTCGTGGATCACGGAGTCGAGCACGGCGGCGACGAGACCGGCCTTGTTGTCGAAGTAGTAGGAGACCATCGCCTTGTTCTCCCCCGCGCGCACGCTGACGGCTTTCAGCGTCAGAGCCTCGAACCCCTCGTCGGCGACGATCTCCTTGGCTGCGACGAGCAGGTTGCGCGCCGTCTCCGGCAGCGACGACAGGGGGTCTTCGAAGGCGAAGTGGAGATGCTCCGTGAGGCGGGCGTGACCGTCCTCGTCGGTGCTCCAGCCTCCCGGCGGTGCCGTCATCGGACGTTCGCCTCCCAGTGGCCCGGCGACGCGGACCGGGGTTGACATCACCCTCCGGTCACGGTGCAATGAAGCGGCTAATTGACCGGTCGATTAATGGGCGCCATTGTAGCACGGGTCCTCCTGGACGACCATGGCGGGCCTGTGGCGAGGAGCGGCGTGGACTTCTACACCGGACGGATCCTGCGGCTCGACCTCAGTCGCCTTGCGGCGACGGTCGAGCCTCTCCCCGAGGACTGGGCGCGGCTGTACGTCGGCGGCAAGGGCATCCTCTTGCGCTACCTCTTCGAGGAGCTCCCTCCCGGCGCCGACGCCCTTGGCCCGGAGAATCCCCTCATCCTCGCCACCGGCCCCTTCGCAGGTACGGCGGCGGCCACGTGCTCGCGCCTGGCCGTTGGCTGTAAGAGCCCGGCAACCGGGACCCTCCTCGACTCCTACGTCGGCGGGTCGTTCGCTCCCGAACTCAAGTTCGCCGGGTACGACCTCGTGCTGGCGACCGGCAGGGCGCCGCACCCGGTGCTCGTACTGATCGAGGACGACCGGGTGGAGTTCCTGCCGGCCGAGGGCCGCTTCTGGGGCCTCGAGACGGCGGCCCTCGAGCAGAAGGTCCGCAAGGAGATGGGCCCGTGGCACAAGGTCCTCTCCACGGGCCCCGCCGGCGAGAACCTGGTCCCCTTCGCCTGTCTCTCCACCGACCAGTACCACAAGGCCGGGCGCGGCGGCGCAGGCGCCGTGATGGGCAGCAAGAACCTCAAGGCCGTCGTGGTCCGCGGCACCGGCGCGGTCACCGTCGGCGACGCGCGCGCCTTCCTCACGGACATGTACGCCCTCCAGACCGAGCGGATCCTCACCGCCGACAACGCCTGGACCTGGGAGGAGGGCACACCGTATCTCGTCGAGCTGGTGAACGCGGCGGGGGCCCTGCCGACGCGCAACTGGCGCTCGGGCCAGTTCGAGGGAGCCGAGGCCATCCAGTCCGCCGAGTTGCAGCGCGTGCGCACCAAGATACGCGCCTGCACGCAGTGCCCGCTCGCCTGCCGGCAGGTGCACCGGTTCGGGGAGCACGTCTGCGAGGGGCCGGAGTTCGAGACCCTCGGCCTGTGCGGCTCCAACTGCGGCATCGGCGATCTCGCCACCATCGCCGCCTTCAACCACGCCTGCGACGAGCTGGGGCTGGACACGATGTCGACGGGGGCCGTCGTGGCCCTCGCGATGGACCTGTGCGGCAAAGGCGCCGCCGACTACGGCCTCACCTTCGGCGACGCGGCCGGCTACCTCGCGGCGCCGGGGATGATCGCGCGGCGAGAGGGCTGGGGCGCCGAGCTGGCGCTCGGCGCCCGCGACCTCGCCGCGCTCAAGGGCCGGCCCGAGCTCGCCCCGCACATCAAGGGTCTCGAGCTGCCGGCCTACGACCCCCGCGGCACCTTCGGCATGGGCCTGGGCTACGCGACCTCCGACCGCGGCGCCTGCCACATGCGTGCCTTCACCGCGGCGGACGACATCCTCGGAGGAGAAGCGCCGGCCGACTCCCTCGAGGGCAAGCCGGCGCTCACCGCGGAGCAGCAGGACTTCAGCGCCGTGGCCTGGACCGGCGTCTGGTGCGCCAACATGTACGTCGACACCGACTTCCTCGGCGCCCACTTCCGCCATCTCTGGGGGCGCGAGACGTCCCACGAGGAGCTCATGACCATCGGCGCGCGTATCTGGAACCTCGGCAGGCTGCTCAATCTGCGCGAAGGGTTCGCGCGCGAGCACGACCGGCTGCCGGCGATCCTCTCCGTGCCGCATCCCGACGGCGCCGCCGCGGGCAAGACCGTGAGCGCGGCTGAGTTCCGGGACGCGCTGGACGAGTACTACCGCGTGCGAGGGTGGGACGCCGACGGCGTGCCCACCGAAGAGACGCTGGCGAGGCTCTCGCTGGACGTCCGGCTCTAGCGGCCTTCGGCCGCAGCCGGCCCGGCAGGCCGCGAAGGGGGCGCCGTGACGTCCGTGGACGAGGTGATCCGCCGCCAGGCCGGGCGGGACCCCAGCCGGTTCGAGATCCGCCCCGGCGACCAGGCGATGCTCGCCGTCGTCACCACCGGGAACGGCGGATTCGAGACGCTGGAGGTGCGCGAGGTGCGGCGGCCGCGTCCGGACGAGGGCGAGGTGCTCGTCCGGGTACTCGCCGCGGGCGTCAACGCCACCGACGTCAACACCCGCGTCGGCTGGTACGAGGCCGGCGGCTGGAGCGCGCCTTCACCGTTCCCCTTCATCCAGGGCACCGACTGCTGCGGTCTCGCGGAGGAGGTAGGGCCGGGTGGCGACGCGACACTGGAGGGCAGGCGCGTGCTGGTCAGGCCCTGCATGCGCCCGCACGGCTTCTCCTCACCCGACACGCTCTGGCTGGGCTCGGACTGCGACGGCGCGTTCGCGCAGTATGTCCTCGCGCCGGCGTCCGAGGTGTACCCGGTCAGCGCCGGCCTCAGCGACGCCGAGCTCGGCGTGGTCCCGTGCTCCTTCGGGACCGCCGAGAACATGCTGCTCCGCGCCGGCGTGCGTCCCGGGCAGCACGTCGTCGTATGCGGCGCCTCCGGCGGGGTTGGATCGGCCGCCGTGCAGCTCGCGCGCCTGCGTGGCGCGGACGTGACGGCGCTCACCGGTAGCGACAAGGCCGCACGGGTGCTGGCGCTCGGTGCGAGCCGCGTCGTGGACCGAGCGCACGACCCGGCTGAGGTCCTCGGGGAGCAGTCCGCCGACGTGGTCGTCGACAACGTCTCCGGGCCGGGACTCGACCGCCTGCTGAGCGTACTGCGCCGGGGCGGCGTCTACGTCACCTCGGGCGCCGTCGCCGGCCCGCAGGTGAGCCTCGACAAGCGCACGCTCTACCTGCGCGACCTCACCCTGCTCGGATGCACCGCCTGGGACGAGCCGGTCTTCCCGGCGCTCGTCGGCCTCCTTGAGCGTGACGAACTGCGGCCGCCGGTGGCTCGCGTCCTCCCGCTCGAGCGCATCGCCGAAGCGCAGGCGGAGTTCCTCGAGAAGCGGCACGTGGGCAGCTTCGCCCTCGTGCCTCCCGCGTCCAGCTAGCGCGCTCCGCTCTCGCCTGCGCGCTCGTGCTCCAGGCGTACGTCGCGCACCGGCGCGCGCGCCGCGTCCGCGGCCGCGTCGTCCAGCATCCTCTGCGCGGCGCTCTCGGCGTCGAGCCGTTCGCGGTAGTGCTGAATCTCGTGGCTGACCGCCGCCTCGTCCCACTCGAGCGCCGGAGCCATCAGGCGCGCGACGTCCTCGACGGCGCGGCGGCCGCGGTCGGGCGCTTCGAAGGCGATGTGCGTGCGGCGCGTGAGCACGTCGTCGACGTGCAGCGCCGCCTCGTTGAGCACGGCGAAGCGCACCTCCGCGCCCATGTAGGTGCCGGCGCCGTCCACGGGTGCGCCGAGCGCCGGGTCCTCGGCGACCAGGTCGAGGACCCGGAGCGCAAGCGTGCCGTACCGGCGCGCAAGGTGGTCGAGCTGCCCGGGCGAGAGGCCGGCCGCCGCCGGATGGAGCCGCGCCCGCTGCCCCGCCTGCGCCGATCCGACGGCGCCGAGCAGCGGCACGGCCTCCGTGTGGCTCGGCGGCACGCAGAAGGGAAGGTCCCGCGCAGCGACGTCGACGGCGTCGCGCGCCATGACGCGGTAGGTCGTGTACTTGCCGCCGGCGATGCTCACGAGCCCCGGTGCGCTGCGCCGCACGACGTGCTCGCGCGAGACGGCGGCGGTATCCGCCGCATCCTGCGCGACCAGCGGCCGGAGCCCGACGTACACGGCCGTGATGTCCTCGGTGGTCAGCGGCCGGCGCAGGATCGCGTTGGCGTGCTCCAGCAGGTAGTCGACGTCGGCGCGGCTGGCGGCGGGGTGGTCCAGGCCGAACTCCCACGGCGTGTCGGTCGTGCCGATGATCCAGTGCGTGCTCCACGGGAGCACGAAGAGCACGCTCTTCTCGGTGGGGAGGATGAGGGCGAGCTCCGAGTCGATGCGCTCGCGTGGCACGACGATGTGGACCCCTTTCGACGGGCGCACCGGCAGCGGGGACGCGACGCCGGCGAGGCGCTCCATCGCCGTGGTCCAGACGCCGGTCGCGTTGATGGTCACACGGGCGCGGATGTCGAGCTCCGCGTCATCCTCCAGGTCGCGTGCGTGGACACCCGCCAGAGATGGGCCATCATGAAGGAACCCCGTCACCTCGACGGCCGGCACGCAGCAGGCACCCTGCGCGGACGCGGTGCCGGCCAGCGTGACCGCGAAGCGGGCGTCGTCCACCTGCGCGTCGTAGTAGCGGATACCTCCGGTGACGGCGCCCTCCTTGAGCGACGGCACCGCGCGCCGACAGGCCTCGAGCGAGAGGTGCCGGTGCCGCGGCATCGCAGGGCGCACGCCGGCCAAGGCGTCGTACAGCAGCAGGCCCGCGCCCAGATAGGCGCGATCCTTGAGACCGTGCTCGAGCGGGAGCAGGAACGGCGTCGGGTGGACGAGATGCGGCGCGAGGCGCTGGGTGAGCAGGCGCCGTTCGTGCAGCGCCTCGCGCACGAGCCCGAGGTCGAAGCGCTCCAGGTACCGCAGGCCGCCGTGGATGAGCTTGCTGGACCGGCTGGATGTGCCGGCGGCGAAGTCGCGCTTCTCGATCAGGGCGACCGAGAGCCCGCGACTGGCGGCATCGAGCGCTACTCCGCAGCCCGTGACGCCGCCGCCGACGACGAGCACGTCGAAGAGCTCGTTCGCCAGCCGTTCGATCTGCCGCCCACGGGCGTCCCACGGCGAACGGCAGGTCAAGGCGGATGCCGCGTGGCGTTTCCTCATCGTCGCTCCTCGGTCGCTCTTGGTATGTACCACGCCGTCTGGTATGTACCATGAACCCTGTGCCATACTCTGTCAAGACAGTGACGGGACGACGGCGCCTCGCGCCACGGGAGAGCTCGATGAGGGACATCGCGGAGGCGGCGAGGACGACGCCGGTCATGCACGAGACGGAGGTTCTCGTGGTGGGCGGCGGGCCGGGCGGTCTCGCCGCCGCCCTTGCCGCTGCTCGCGCCGGAGCGGCGACCACCCTGGTCGACCGCTACGGGTGTCTCGGCGGCGTCATCACCCAGGTCGGCGTCGACACCTTGGCCTGGTACCGGCACGAGGGCACCATCGAGGCCGGCGGCATCGGCGCCGAGTTCGAGCGCCGCGCCCAGGAGATGGGCGCTACGGCGCCGGACTTCCAATCGCAGAGCCAGGCGCTCGACTCCGAGCTCTTCAAGGTGGTTGCGGACGAGCTCGTGGCTGAGTCCGGCGTGACGCCGCTGCTCCACTGCCTCGTCACCGAGCCGGTCGTCGAGGACGCCCGCGTCAGAGGCGTCGTGACCGAGAGCAAGTCCGGCCGCCTCGCCATTCTCGCGGAACGCGTCGTGGACGCGACCGGCGACGCGGACCTCGCCGTCCGCGCCGGCGCCCCCTGCCACACCCATCCGCGCGGCTCCGTCATGGGCGTCACCGTGATGTTCTCGTGCTCCGGCGTCGACAAGGGGCGCTTCCTCGACCACGTCGCGGCGAGCGCGCCGACCTACGGCGACTGGGGCAAGTGCTGGAGCGTCAGGACGGACGGAAAAGAGGATGGTCTCTTCAGCCCCTACCTCCAGGAGCCGTTCGACCGGGCCCGTGCCGAAGGCCTCATCCCCGAGGACATCCGCAGCATCGGAGGGACGTGGGGCCGCCTCACCGATGCCGGAGAGGCGACCTCGCTGAACATGGTCGTGATGGCGGGCTACGACTGCACGGACGTGCGCGACCTCACGAGGGCCGAGATCGAGGGGCGCCGCCAGGCGCTACTGGCCATCGAGGCTCTCCGGCGCCACACGCCCGGCTTCGAGAGCGCGCGCCTGCGGGCGTTCGGCTCGACGCTGGGGACGCGGGACTCTCGCAAGATCGCCGGCCGCTACGAGCTGACCGGCGACGACGTGCGCGGCGAGGCGCGCTTCGAGGACTCGGTGGGGATCTTCCCCGAGTTCCTCGACGGCTACGGGGTGCTGGTGCTGCCGACCACCGGGCGCTACTTCCAGGTGCCCTACGGCATCCTCGTCCCGCGGGGCCTGGACGACCTGCTCGTCGCCGGCCGCTGCGTAGCCGGTGACAAGATCTCGCACGCGGCGACGCGCAACCAGATGTGCTGCGCCGTCACGGGGCAGGCTGCCGGGGTCGCGGCGGCCGTCTCTCTCCGTGACGGCCGCTCGACGGGCGAGGTCGACGTGACGCACGTACAGCAGGAGCTGCGGCGCCAGGGCGTGCGGCTGGACTGACCGCCGGCGCAGCTCACCGTCCGGCCCATCCGCAGGGCGGCCTCACCGCCCCGCCCGGCCGGCGCTAGGGCTCGACGCCCTCCACGGGCGCGCTCACCTCGAACTCCGTGCGGTCGCCGCGGTAGACATCCCGCGCCAGCTCCACCACGCCGCCGTCCGCGTCGTACACGATGCGCGTGAGGACGATGGCGGGATTCCCCGCTTCGACGCCCAGCACCTCGGCCTCGAACGGGTCCAGGATGACGGCGACCACGCGCGCGTCCGCCCGCTGGGGATGCACGCCGTAACGCTCGCGCAGGAGCGCCCAGAGGGATCCGGCCAGGTCGTGCTCCAGCAGGTCGGGGAAGCGCGCGGCCGAGAGCTGGATGTTCTCGATGGCGATCGGCTCTCCCATCGCGGTGCGCAGGCGCTGCAGCACGTGCACGTGGCCGGCGACGGGGACACCCAGCAGTTGAGCGACCGCCGGGTCCGGCGCCACGGTCGCCGCCGAGAGGATCTCGGTGCCCGGCACTCGTTCGGCCATGTTGCGCGTGAAGCTGCCGACGCTGAAGCGCAGGCGCGGCTCCGCCACGAAGGTGCCGCGCCTGGGGTTCCTGTAGAGATAGCCCTCGAGGGTCAGTGTCTCGAGGGCGTGACGAGCGGTCATGCGGCTGACGCCGTACCGTTCGCTCAGGACGCGCTCGGAGGGGACGGGGCCGTGCGCGCTGAGGCTCCCGGCCTCGATCTGGTCGCGGAGGAGCGCGGCGAGCCACAGATACAGCGGGCTCGTCCGTTCCGGTGTGCGCCGTGCGCTCGCGACCCTCACCCCCTGGCAGCTCGAGATCCTCAGTCGCGGCCGGCGTCTCGGCTGCGGCCGGCCCGCGGCAAGCGTACCATGCGGGGATATGGTACATACCAAGGCATCCGAGCGTCGCTCCGACCGACGGCGGCTGCGGGGGTCCGGCGCATTTCTATCGGTCAAAGCACGGCCGAAGGACCTGAAATCCGGTCAGTCATGCTTTGACTCGAATATCTGCACTTGATAGAGGGGGACGGCGACTAACTGATTGGTCAATTCCACCTTGCTATCCACAGCGAGCGTGTGTATGGTGACCCCTATCTATCGGGGGCGGCCCTGCAGCGGGCTATCGCCAGATTCTGTGTGGTTCACACAAGACTGCGTCAGGGGGAGTAACGATATGGCTAGCGCGAAGTTCGAGAGAGAGTACAGTCAGCACCTGGTCGAGCAGGTCCTCAAAGGCAAGATGACCAGGCGTCAGATGCTCGTGCGTGCGTCGGTGTTCGGCCTGTCGCTGACGGCCGCCGGCCAGCTCCTGGCCGCCTGCGGCGGCGACGACGGGGGCACCGAGGCATCACCCAGCGCGTCCGGCGCGCCCGAGCCCGTCCTGGGCGGCAACCTCAAGTGGATCGGCCCCGCGCCGATCACCGATCCCGACCCGGTCACCATCTACGACCAGGGCGGCATCGTCCTCGTCTACCAGTTCCTCGAGTACCTCATCGACCTCAACAACGACAACTCGCTGCGGCCCAAGCTCGCCGAGAGCTGGACGCCGAACGACGCGGTCGACGTCTGGACCTTCAAGCTTCGCTCCGGCGTCACGTTCAACGACGGCAGCCCCTTCGGCGCCGAGGACGTCGTCACCACCATGGAGCGCGTCCTTGATCCCGACAACGGCTCCGGCGCCCTCTCGCAGCTCAGCGGCGTCCTCTCGCCCGGCGGCGCCAAGGCCGTCGACGACCTCACCGTCGAGTTCAACCTCGACAAGCCGTACGCCGACTTCCCGTACATGGTGTCCTCCGGCAACTACAACACCGCCATCCTGTCGCGCAACTACACGGGCGACATCATCAAGAACCCGGTCGGCACCGGCCCGTTCATGCTCGACCAGTACGTGACCAAGCAGAAGGCCACCTTCAAGAAGAACCCCACCTACTGGGGCAAGGA
>DASUMX010000171.1:0-2026 GCA_036277455.1 Thermoleophilia bacterium | reverse complement strand
AGCTCGCGCTGGCCGCGGCCCACCGGCACCATCGCGTCGATGGCCTTCAGGCCCGTCTGCACCGGCTGCGACACGCTCTTGCGCCAGATGACGCCCGGGGCGACCTTCTCGATCGGCTCGGTCATCTTGGCGTCGATCGGGCCCTTGCCGTCGATGGGCTGGCCCAGGGAGTTCACGACGCGCCCGATGAGCTCGGGGCCGACCGGGACCTCCAGGATGCGGCCCGTGCACTTGACGGTGTCGCCCTCGGAGATGTGCTCGTAGGAGCCGAGCACCACGGCGCCGACGGAGTCGCGCTCGAGGTTCAGGGCCGTGCCGAAGGTGTTGCCCGGGAACTCGAGCATCTCGCCCTGCATCACGTCCGTGAGGCCGTGGACGCGGCAGATGCCGTCGGTCACCGAGATCACCGTTCCCTCCGTGCGCTTCTCGGCGCTCACCTGGAGGTTCTGGATCTTCGACTTGATGAGTTCGCTGATTTCAGCCGGATTGATTTGCATGTGTGGCTCCGAGATACGTGTGTGCTTCGTCAGCGCGTGAGCGCGACTGCCATCTGGGCGAGCGCGTCGCGCATCGAGGCGTGGATCACCTTGTCGCCGATGTGGACGCGGGCGCCGCCGATGAGGGACGCGTCGATTTCCACCGTGGCCTCGACCGTGCGCTTGTACCTGCGGCCGACCTCGGCCACCAGGTCGTCGCGCTCGGCGTCCGCCAGGGGCCTCGCGCTCACGATGCGCACCTTGAGCACGCTCTCGTGCTCGCGCTTGAGCGCGTCGAACTGGGCGGAGATCTCCGGCAGCAGCACGGCGCGGGCGCCGTCGACGAGGATCGTCACGAGGTTCCTCACCGGCGCCGAAAGCCCGTCGCCGCCCACCCCGAAGAAGAGCTCGAGCTTCTGGGCGCGCGTGAACCGGGGATTGCCCAGCACGTCGGCCATCTGCGGGTCGGCGGCGATGGCGCCGGCGAGCGCGAGCCCGCCGGACCATCCCGCGAGGTCCCCGGACTCCTGCGCCGAGCGGAACGACGCTTCGGCGTAGGGGCGGGCGAGGGTGGCGATTTCGGCCATGGGGGGGTCCTAGAGCTGGGCCTTCAACTTGCCGAGCATCTCGGCGTGCGACTTCGCGTCGATTTCGCGCTGCAGGATCTTCTCGGCGCCGGCCACCGCGAGTGCGGCGACCTGCTCGCGAAGCTCCGTCTTCGCCTTGGCGACTTCGGAGGCGATCTGCTCGCGCGCGCCGGCGATGATGCGGTCGGCCTCTTCCTTGGCGGCAGCCTTCGCCTCCTCGACGATCTGCGCGCCGCGCTTCTCGCTGTCTCCCAGCAGGCCCGAGGCCCGCTCGCGCGCTTCCTTCATCGCGCTCTCGCCCTTGGCCTGGGCCTCGACCAGCGAGGCCTTGCCTTTCTCGGCGGCCGCGAGCCCGTCGGCGATCCGCTTGTTGCGCTCGTCGATGGCACGGTTGAGCGGCGGCCAGATGAACTTGACCGAGAACCAGATGAGGAACGCGAACGACAGCGCCTGGACGAACAAGGTGGCGTTGATGTTCATGGCGAACGACCCTTCCGTTGGAACCTGATTACTTGACGGCCGAAAGGAGCGGGTTCGCGAAGCCGAAGAACATCGCGATGCCGACGCCGATCAGGAACGCCGCGTCGATCAGGCCCGCGAGCAGGAACATGAACTTCTGCAGCTGCGGGATGAGCTCGGGCTGGCGGCCGGCGGCTTCCAGGAACTTGGAGCCCATGATGCCGATGCCGATACAGGCGCCGATGGCGCCCAGGCCGATGATGATGCCGATGCCGAGCGCCGTGTAGGCTTGGACGAGGGCGAAGTACTGAGCCATTGTTTTTCCTTTCGGAGGTGCGGGTGTTGAAGTTGAGGAAGTGAGTCGATTCGTTTTCTAGTGGTGCTCGTGGGCCATCGCGACGTACACGACCGACAGCACCATGAAGATGAACGCCTGCAGCAGGATGATCAGGATGTGGAACACGGCCCATGCCCAGGTGAGGGCCACGGAGGCGCCGCCGGCGA
>DASUMX010000170.1:0-2690 GCA_036277455.1 Thermoleophilia bacterium | reverse complement strand
GAGCCGGCCGCGCAGGACCTCGGCGGCCGCTACAAGACGAGCATCGTCTGCAGCATGGACCAGGACGAGCCCGGCAGCCTGCTGCTCATCCTCAGCGAGTTCGCCTACCGGCACGTCAACCTGGCCAAGATCGAGTCGCGGCCGTCCAAGAAGTCGCTGGGCCACTACGTCTTCTTCATCGACATCGAAGGAAGCATCGAGAGCCAGCCGGTGGCGCAGGCGCTGAAGTGCCTCGCCTGCAAGCTGCCGTGGATCAAGGTGCTGGGGTCGTATCCGGCATGAGCCGGCGGGCGGACACCGGGCCGGGGCGAGCCGGTGCGGCCGCCCCTCCCCACCCTCACGACCAGGCGGCCGCGATCGTCACGGCGGTCCGGCCGCAGGAAGCGTCTTCCGGAGGTGCGCATGGAGCGCGTCAAGTGTGAGATCCGCGAGGCGAGCCGGGACGACCGCGGGATGCTGCTGCTGCTCGCGGAGGAGACCCTGCACCCGCTCGCCGAGGGCGCCGGCCACCCCGAGCGCTACCACGCCGGCGACATGATCGCGCTGCTCGAGCGCGCCGACGTCTTCGTGGCGGAGTGCGGCGGCGAGCCCGGCGGGTTCGTCGCTGCGGAGACCGACGAGGACGCCTGCGCGGTCCGCTGCATCTGCGTGAACCCGGGGTTCGAGGCGCGCGGCGTCGCCAACCAGCTGCTGGACTGGGTCGAGGGCCTGGCGATCGAGCGCAGGCTGTCGCGTCTCGTGGCCCACGTGCCGGCGACGGACACTCCGTCGCTGCGCCTGTACCGCGGGCACGGCTTCAGCGGTCACGAGGAGGACGACGAGATGCTCGCTCTCGAGAAGCGCCTGCCGGCGGCGGACTGAGGCGCCGGTGCGTACCTCTCTCATCGCCGTCCCCTACGACCTCGGCCGTGCCGAGGTCGGCAGCGGGCGCGGCCCCGGAGCCTACCTCAAGGCCGGGGCCGCGGAGGCGCTGCGTGCCCGCGGCCACGAGGTCGAGGTCGTCACCGTGCGGCGCGAGGCGCCGTTCGTGTCCGAGCTCGACGCGGTACTCGAGGTGGACCGCGCCGTAGCCGCGGCAGTGACGGCGGCGCTGCGCGACGACGCGCTCCCGCTCGTGGTGGCCGGCAACTGCAACGTGACGCTCGGGGTCCGCGCCGGGCTGCAGCACGGCGGCGGCGCGGACGCCGCCCTCGTCTGGCTCGACGCGCACGGGGACTTCAACACGCCGGCCACCAGCGAGACCGGCTACCTCGACGGCATGCCGCTGGCCATGCTCTGCGGCCGCGCCTACCGTGAGGCGGTCGAGCACCAGCTGGTGATGGCGCCGCTGCGCGAGGCGACGGTGGTGCACGCCGGCGGCCGCGACTTCGACCGCGAGGAGCTGGAGTCGCTGCTCGCCTCGGCCGTGCGCGTCGTGGACGGAGGCGAGCTGCGCGGCCGGGGACCGGCCGAGGCCCTCGCCCCATCGCTGGACGCGCTCGCCGCGGAGCGCCGCGAGGCGATGCGGCTCGACCCGGAGGCCAGGCCGCCGGCGCACCTGCACGTCGACATCGACGTGCTCGACCCGACGGCGGCGCCCGGCGTCGCCTTCCCCACGCCGCGCGGCCTGTCCGCGGCTCAGCTGCTGGAAGTCATCGACCTGGTGCGCGAGCGCTTCGCCCTTGCCGCGCTCACGCTCGCCTCGTACACGCCGGACAGGGACGAGGCCGGGATCACGCTGGCCGCCGGCCTCGCGGTGCTCCAGCGCGCGACCACGGAGCTGGCGCACCGCAGATAGCGGCCGGCGCCCGGTCCTTCGTCAACGCGCCGGCGCGTCAGCGATAGATGTAGACGGTCTCGCCGACCCAGGAGTTGTCGTAGGTCCAGTAGCAGGCCCAGATGGGCTCGCGCACGCAGCCGTGGCTGGCCGGATACGGCGGCACGTCCGCCCACCCGTGGATGGCGAAGTCGCCGAGGAAGCCCATGGTCCGGACCAGGGTGCCGCCGAACCCCGAGCTCGTGTACGGGTGCTTCTGCTGGATGCGGAACGTACCCTCCGGCGTGTTGCCGGTCGCCCCGGTGGAGACGCAGATGATGCCGTACGGCTTGCCGCCCTTGACGATCATGAGGATCTGACGGGCCTTGTCGACCTCGATGTGCGTGGAGGGCTTCGCGTAGCGGGGCTTGATGACCTTGGCCCCGTCCAGCTTGCGCCAGCACTCGCTGTTGAAGACATAGGTGCGCGGCAGGCGGTAGGCCTTCTGGAAGGCCATCACCGAGTCCTTGACCTGGGCGGTGAAGCTGGTGCCGACGTTGGGGACGCGGAAGCGCAGGCGCTGCAGCGCCGTGAGCATTCCCTTGACGTAGGGGCCCGAGGACCCGGCGGAGAGCGTCCTGGCGCGCACCGACACCTTGGACTGCACGGTGCGCCCGGTGAGGCCGCCGGCGGCCGGCACCACGTAGGTGAGCGTGAAGCCGTCGACGCCGCGGAGCGGGGCCTTGAAGACGGCGCGCCCGTCTTTGACGCGCGCCCTGTAGGTGCCCACGAGGGCGCGGCGATGCACGACCTTGAGCACGATCACGCCGTCGTAGGCGGTCGGCGCGACCTTGACGACGAACCTCGACGGTAGGAAGGGCACCAGCGTGCCGTGCGAAACGGTCACCTTGGGCTTCACCGCGAGCGCCAGAGGCGCGGCGGCCACCGCCGGGTC
>DASUMX010000169.1:0-9412 GCA_036277455.1 Thermoleophilia bacterium | reverse complement strand
GTTGCCGGTGACGTAGATCTTCGAGGCGACGTCGCCGGCGGCCCGCGGGACGATGTCCTCGCGCAGCCGCTTGACGAGGTTCTGGGTCGCCTCGCCGGCGGGGTCGCCCGCCAGCGTGGTGGTGATGAGCGTGAGGTCGCCCTTCTCGTTCGCGGTGACCTGGGAGGGCCCGAAGGCGCCGTCGGCCGTCATCGCCGCCTTCAGCCGCCCGATCGCCAGCCCGACCGCTGGAGAGTCCACGCGGCCGTCGACGACGATCATGACCGGGTTGGCCTTGCCGAGGCTGAAGTCGCGGTCGAGCTGGTCCCAACCCTGCTTGGCATACTCATTGGCCGGCAGGGTCGCGGCGCTGGCCGTGTTGTTGCCCTCCTTCATCATGACCACGGGGGCGGCCAGGACGAGCAGGACGGTGACGGCGACGGTGAGCCAGACCACGGGGCGCCGCATGATGCTGTGCGAGAGGCGCTCCCAGATCCCGTCATGACCGTTGAGATGGCGGGCGGCCCGGCGGCCGATGAACGGCAGGCGCAGGGCGTCGACCTTGTCGCCGAGCAGGCTCAGGAGGGCCGGGAGGGCGATGAGCGCCGTGAGCAGCGTGGTGAGTACGACGAGCATCACGCCGACGCCCATGCTGATCATGATGTCGAGCGGGATGATGACCATGCCGGTCATCGCCAGCACCACGGTCATGCCGCTGAAGAAGATGGCGCGGTTGGCGGTGGCGCCGGTGGCGGAGATGGCATCGATCTTGGCGAGGCCGCGGGCGCGCTCCTCGCGGTAGCGGCTGATGACGAACAGCGTGTAGTCGATGCCGACGGCCAGGCCCATCATGGTGAGGATGTTCAGGACGAAGGTGTTCATCGGGTAGACCTGGCCGATGAGCGCGGTGATGGCCAGGGCCAGGATGATGCTGATGATGCTGAGCAGGATCGGCATGCACGCGGCGAGCACGGCGCCGAAGACGAGGAGGAGCACGATGAGCGCGGCGGGGACGCCGAAGATCTCGCCGCGCTGCAGGTCCTTCTCCGCCAGCTTGGTGAACATCTCGTTGATGCTGGCGTCGCCGGTCTGCGCGACGGTGAAGCCGTGACGCTCGAGTGAAAGGGCCGTCTCGTGGAGCTCGTCGACGTTGGCGAGCGCGTCGTCGATGTCGCCGGCCATCACGACGGGGATCAGGGTGGCATGCCGGTCCTTGCTCACGGCCGTCGGATCCTTGGTCTGGTAGTAGGTGGACACGCCCTTGACCACGTCCGGCCCGAGGGCGGTGATCCGTCCGGCGAGGCTGTCGACGTACGCCTTGAAGGAGGGCGCGTCGACGGTCATCGTCGCCGACCGCACGATCACGAAGTCGGTGATCTGCCGCGGTCCGGTGAGGCGCTGCTCGAGGAGCTCCTGGCCGACCAGGCTGTCCGGCTTGGCGGCGCGGAACTTCATGTCCGAGGTGAGGCCTGTGCCGAGCAGCGAACCGACTGCGGCCACGGCCAGGACGATGAGCACCGCCCAGAGGCCGATGGTGCGCCACGGGTGGAGGGCGCTGAGGCGCGCCAGGCGCTCCGTGAAGCCGCCGCTCCTGCCGCCCCGCGGCGGCGTCGTCGTGTCCGTGTGCTGCGACATGGTCGCTCCTCCCGTGTGCCTTGCTCTCAGTCCCATGACGGTCCCCCTGGCTCGTTCGTCTTCTCGTCGGCCCGCGTGTGGCCGGACCCGGCCGGTCGCGGGCACGTCTGCAGGACGCGCGTCACGACGTCGGGCGCGTCCACCATGCTGATGTAGGCGTCGGCGCCGGCGGTGAGCGCCTGCGGGCGCGTCTCCGGCCGGAGGCCGAGGACGACGACGCGCAGGCCCTCCGACGCGCCGCGCAGGGCGGCGAGCGCCGCCTCGGCGTGGTCGTCCACCAGGTCCCAGGCCACGATCACGAGGTCCGGGCGCAGCGCCTGCACCTGGCGGTGGAGCGCCGCTTCATCGCAGGCCTCGCCGATCACCTGCATGCCGAGCCCCTGGGTCGTCAGCGCGCGCAGGGCGCTCCGTACTGTGGGCTCTCGCTCGGCCACTACGGCGCGTCTGCTCCGCTGCGCTTCGTGCTTCATTGCGTCCATGGGTCCAAGGCTAGGGCGGCGGGCCTTCGTTGACGCCCGCCGGCGGGGGAGACCTGTGGCTGGTGAGGTGACCGGTCCTTTCACTGGCCGGCTGGCCAGGGGTCGCACACTGGGCTTGGCTGAGCGCGCTCCGGCGTCTAGCATGTAGGGCTGGCATCCAAGTGCCCGTCCGCGCTCCACGCGTGGTCGACGGCGGGCCGGTGCCAGCACGCCGACGGGGGCCGGAAGGGAGAGGGGAGATAGCAGAGTCGGAGCCCATCCGGGTCATGCTCGTCGACGATCACGCCGTCGTCCGGAGCGGCCTTTCCGCGTTCCTCCTCGCCTTCGACGACCTCGAGTACGTGGGTGAGGCCGCCGGCGGCGCCGAAGCCGTGGAGCGGTGCCTCGTCCTCAAGCCGGACGTGATCCTCATGGATCTCGTCATGCCGGACGTGGACGGCGCCGAGGCCACCCGCCGCATCAAGGAGGCCTGTCCCCACGTCCAGGTGATCGCCCTCACCAGCTACAAGGAGGACGACCTGGTGCAGGGAGCGCTCAAGGCCGGCGCCCTGAGCTACCTGCTCAAGAACGTCACCGCGGACGAACTGGCCGGCGCCATCCGCGCCGCGCACGCCGGCCGTCCGATCCTCGCCCCGGAGGCGGCCGAAGTGCTCATCAAGGCGGCGACCGCACCGGCGGCCGTCGAGGCGGAGGGGCTCACCACCCGGGAGCTCGAGATCCTCCGGCTCATGGTGTCGGGCGAGAGCAACCCGGACATCGCGGCACGCCTCTTCGTCAGCCGGTCCACGGTCAAGTTCCACGTCAGCAACATCCTCATGAAGCTTGGGGCCACCTCCCGCACCGAGGCGGTCGCGATCGCGCTGCAGAAGGGGCTCGTCTGATGAGCCTCGTCAGCCGGTCGCTGCTCGCCGCGCTGGCCGTCGTCCTCGTCCTGGCGCCGGCGGCCGTCCTCGCCGCCTGCGGCAACGACTCCGCGTCGCCCTCGCCGGCGGCCTCCCCCGACAAGGTCACGCTGCAGCTGAACTGGTTCCACGAGGCGGAGTTCGTCGGCTACTACGTGGCCGCGGCCAAGGGGTTCTACGGGGCCAGAGACCTCGACGTCACCATCCTCGAGGGCGGGCCCGGCGAGCCCGCGATCGACTCCGTGCTCGACGGTCGCGCGGACTTCGCCATCTCCTCGTTCGGGGAGCAGCGGAACGCCGTGGCCGAGGACCTGCCGACGGTCGCGCTGATGTCCGCCTTCCAGATCCCTCCGCTGGTCATCTTCTCCCTGGCCGAGTCGGGCATCGCCAGCCCTGCCGACCTCGCGGGGAAGCGTGTGGGGGTCACGACCGACTACTGGAAGGACGTGCTGGACGAGACGCTGCAGGCCGCCGGCGTGAAGCCGTCGCGGGTGACTGCGATCCCGGTGGAGGCGGGCGATCTGGAGCCGCTGTACGACGGCACGGTGGACGCCTGGCTCGGGTACGCGCAGGACGAGCCCATCCGCGCCGAGGTCGAGGGGCACCGGGTGAGGAACGTCTTCCCCGCCGACTACGGGGTGGGCGGCTACGAGGGCCTGCTGCTGGCGGACCGGCAGACCGTGGAGGGCGCCCCCGAGCTCGTCCGCCGCTTCGTGCAGGCGAGCCAGCAGGGCTGGCGCTACGCGGTCGAGCACCCGGACGAGGCGGCGCGGATCCTGCTCGACTGGGCGCCGGAGCCGGGCCTCGAGTTCCAGGAGCTGGCGGTGCGCGCGGTCGCCCCCCTCGTGGACGCGCCGCAGGCGGTGATCGGGTGGATCGACGCCGAGCGCTGGCGCCTGCTGATGGCCGACGACTTCGATCCGGCGAACCCGGGCTTCACCACCCTCTTCTCGGCCGCCGCACCCTGACCGCCTCCAGGCTCGACGTGCATCCCGCGCTCCGCTGAAGGAACGGCATCTTGCTCCGCTCCCGCCTTCCCATGTCCTTCACCATCAGGAACAGGCTCCTCCTCTACTTCGTCTGTCTGGTCGTCTTCACCGCCGTCGCCATCGCCGGCATCACGGTCGTCATCGCCTCTCGCGACGCCCGCGAACGGGTCGTGGGCCAGCTCGAGTCCGTGGCCACGCTGAAGCAGCAGCAGGTGGACTCCTGGATCGGAGGCCTCCGCCTGAACCTCGACATCGTCCTGTCCGAGGAGGGGATCGAGCAGGATCTGCGCACCCTCACCCGGGCCGCTCCCGGCGCCGCCGAGCGCGACGCTGCCTATCGCCGCGTCCTGCACCGGTTCTCCTGGGTCGCCACCCGCGTCGGGCTGTTCGAGGAGCTCCTCTTCATGGGGCCCGAGGGCGAGGTGCTCGTCTCGACCGACAGAGGGCACGAGCGACAGCAGCTCGGCATGAACGACTACTTCACCGAGGGCATGCGGGGCGAGTTCATCCAGGAGCCCTCGTGGTCGCTCTCCCTGAACAAGATGACCGTCGTCGCGAGCCGCCCCGTCGGGGCCGGCGGCGAGGCGCTGGGCGTCCTCGCCGGCCGCGCCAATCTCGACAGCCTCAACGCCGTGATGCGCGGCCGCGCCGGGCTCGGGCAGACCGGCGAGACCTATCTCGTGGGCTCGAACCACCGTCTGCTGACGGAACTTCGCACCGCGGGCTACACGATCCCGAACGCCTACGTGCGCACGAGCGGGGCCGACGCGGCCGTGGACGGGAACGAGAGCGGCTCGGCGACCTACCCGGGGTACGCCGGGCAGACGGTGATCGGCGTCTACGCGTGGATCCCGCAGCTCAAGGTGGCGCTCATGGCCGAGCAGGGCGAGGCCGAGGCCCTCAAGGCCACGCGGCTCGCCTTGTGGACCACCGGCGCGGTCGCGCTCCTGGCGGCGCTCCTGGCCATCATCATCGGGACGACGCTCATCCACAGCATCGTCCGGCCGCTGTCGGAGCTGGGAGAGACGGCCGGCCGCATCGCCGACGGGGAGCTGGATCTGAGCGCCCGGGTCAAGCGGGACGATGAGATCGGGAAGCTCGCCGGCTCCTTCAACCGCATGACGGGCCGGCTCCGCGAGCTCGCCGCGAGCAAGGAGCGGCAGCGGCTCGCGCGCGACCTGCACGACGCCGTGAGCCAGACGCTCTTCTCCATCAGCCTGATGGCCGAAGTGTTGCCGCGGGTGTACGAGAAGGACCCCGCGGCCGGCAAGCAGCGGCTGGAGGAGCTCCGGGAGCTCACGCGGGGGGCGCTCGCGGAGATGCGCATGCTGCTGCTCGAGCTGCGCCCCGCCGCGCTGGCGGAGACGAGTCTGCCCGACCTGCTCCGCCAGCTGGGCGAGGCGGTGGTGGGACGCGCCAGGATCCCCGTCGACGTCCGGATCGACGAGGCGGTGAGCCCGCCGCCCGCGGTCGCGGTCGCCCTGTACCGCATCGCGCAGGAGGCCCTGAACAACGTGGTCAAGCACGCGGCGGCCGGGCAGGCGACGGTGACGTTGCGCGGCTCGACCGGAGACGGCCACGCCGGCGTGGAGCTCACCGTCGCGGACGACGGCTGCGGGTTCGACATCGACGACGTGCGCTCAGGCCGCCTGGGCCTCGGCATCATGGCCGAGCGCGCCGAATCCATCGGCGCCCTGCTCGAGCTGCACTCGGCGCCCGCGCAGGGCACCGTGGTGCGCGTCGTCTGGTCGCCGTGACCTCACGGCCCTGGCCAGGTGGCCGGGCCGGCCCTCACCGCACGGCCAGCTGAGAAGACCCCCTGTCTGGCCGTCGCGCTCACGAGCACGCGGCCGTAGCGTGGTGCCGGAGTCAACTCGGGATCCCAAGGGGGAGTCATGGACACCACGTCGGCAGTCATCCCAGCACGACGCGTCGCGCCATCTGACGGAGGCGTGAGGAAGGTCTCCCGGGCGTGGTACTGGCTCGCCCTGGCGATCCTCGCCGCCGGCGTGCTGCTGCCGGCGGTCTGGGGCGTGACGAGCGTGGACGGCGCGCTCGAGAAGGCCGATGCGTTCCCGCGTGCGGCGGTCCCCGGCGCGGTGACCGTCACCGTCACGGACCCCGGGGACCAGATGATCTACTTCACCGGGTCGGGAGACCAGAGCCCGGCGGCGCTGGGGCTGCGGGTCACGGACCCGGCCGGCGCCTCCGTGCCCGTCACGCCGTACGACCTCGTCGTGAAGCTGGATCTCGCCGGTGACGTGGGCGTGGCCGTCGCCACGTTCCCCGCCGCCGCCGAGGGCGCCTACGTCGTGACCTCCACGGGGAACGGCGCCCCCGAAGGCGCGATCACCGTTGGGACCAACGTGGCCATGGACACGCTCCCGAACGTCCTCAGCGCCCTCGCGGTCATGTTGCTCAGCGTGGTCACCGCGATCGCCATCGTGATCGTCACGCTCGTCCGCGGGTCGACCCGGGAGAGATCATGACCGGAGAAGTGCCGTGACGACGGCAGGAGCCTCGACAGCCGTCACCATCGAGATCGAGCACCTGGTCAAGCACTACGGCGAGGTGCGCGCCGTCGACGGCGTCAGCCTGTCGGCGCGCGAGGGCGAGATCCTCGGCCTGCTCGGCCACAACGGGGCGGGCAAGACGACGATGATCCGGATGCTCACGGGCCGGGCGCGGCCGACGAGCGGCACGGCCAGGGTCTGCGGCTGCGACGTCGTGCACGAGCGCGAACGCATGAAGCCGCTCATCAACCTGGTCTTCGAGGAGCAGAACCTCTACGAGCGGCTCAGCGGCCGCGAGAACCTGCGACTCTTCGCCGAGCTCTACGGCCTTCCCAAGTCCCGCGTCGAGGAGCTTCTCGAGGCCGTGCGCCTGCGGGAAGCCGCGACGCGCAAGGTGAAGACCTACTCGAGCGGCATGAAGCAGCGCCTGCTCGTGGCCCGTGCCCTGCTCAACCGGCCCAAGGTGCTGTTCCTCGACGAGCCCACGCGCGGCCTCGATCCCACCTCGGCGCGCGAAGTGCGCGACATGGTGCGCGAGCAAGCCCGCAAGGGGACGACGGTCTTCCTCACCACGCACTACATGGAGGAGGCCGACGAGCTCTGCGATCGCGTCGCCTTCCTCTCCTCCGGACGCATCGTCGCCCTCGACAGCCCGCGAGAGCTCAAGCTCCGGTATGGGGAGCGGACGGCGATGGTGCTGCTCGACACGCGCGAGGAGCACACGGTGGGTCTCGACGACCCGCGGGACGCGGAACGCCTCCAGGCATGGATGGCCCAGGGGCGGGTCCTCACCGTGCACTCCCGGGAGGGCACGCTCGAGGACGTGTTCATCAACCTTGCGGGGAGGCCCCTGTGAGCTGGTCACGCATCCGCGCCATCTACCGCAAGGACATGCGGGACGCGCTCCGCGACAGCCGCGTCCTCACCGCGCTCCTCTTTCCGCTCGCACTGGGGCTGGTCTACTCCTTCATCTTCCCCGACGAGATCGGGAACACGGAGAAGATCAAGGTGGGCATCGTCTCGAGCACCCCTACCAGGCTCACGTCCATCATCCCCCGCGAGGCCGGTCGGACAGTGGACCTGACCTTCGTGACCATGAAGGACGAGGCCGAGCTGGAACGCGACGTGCGGAGCGAGGAGGTCGACATCGGCCTCGTGATCCCGCCGGACTTCGACGCCGACGTGCGCGCCGGCCTCTCGCCGGTGCTGATCACCGTCCTGCCATCATCGCCCACGCTGAGCGGGGACGTCGCGGTCGCTCTGCTCAGCCGCAGCGTCGAGGCTCTGGCCGCGCAGCCGCCGCCGGCCCTCATCGAGCGACGCTCGCTGCCGCCGGAGACCGGCGGCGACACCGCCGTCATCGACGTTCTCGGGGCGCGCACCCAGTTCATCCTCGTCGCCACGCTCATGCTGCTGGCCATGATCGCCGTGTACGCGGTCCCCACCGTCCTCGTGGAGGAGACCGAGAAGAAGACGACGGACGCCCTGACCCTCATCGCCTCGACCACGGACGTGATCGCGGCCAAGGCGCTCTTCGGGATGGGGCTCAGCATTGTTGGGGTGCCCGTGCTGTTCATCATCACCCGTGCTGACCCCGCCGCTCCCGTGCCTCTGGCCGTGGCGGTCGCGCTCTCGGCCCTCGTGCTGGTCGGTATCGGGCTCCTGACCACGCGGGTCTTCAGGACGCAGCAACAGGTGAACACGTGGAGCGGTGTCGTGATGCTGGTCATCCTCGCTCCCGCATTCACCATCGGCCTGTCGGCGCCGGCGATCGTCAACAAGATCCTCTGGCTTCTCCCCTCCGTCCACACCTTCCGGCTCATCGCCAACGCGTTCGCCGGGCGCACGCTCTACCCCGGAGAGGGGCTCTCCTTCGGCGTCCTCATCGCGTGGGCACTGGGGGCGTACGGCATCCTCTGGTGGAGTCTGGCGCGGCGCGAGGATCTCTGAGCGCTGCTCGGGGCGTGGCGCGTCAGGCGAGCGGCTTCTGCATCACGTCGAACCGGCGTGCCACGTGCATGCCTGCCGCCTCGTAGACGTCCACGGCATCGGTCACGTTCGCCGCGTCCACGTAGAGGCGCACGACGGTCTCGCCGCGCTCGCGCAGCACTGCGAACGCGGCGCCGAGCAGGGCGCGGCCGATGCCCCGGCCGCGCCACGGCTTGAGCACCGCGAGGCTCGAGATGAGGGCTCCCTCGTCGGACGTGACGGCCATGACGAACCCGACGAGCCTGTCGCCGTCCCAGGCGAGCCGCCACAGCGTGGGGTCGGCGTTGGGCGCGTCGAGGTGCCAGAGCCGCCAGGTCTCGAAGGAGTCGGCCTTGAAGAGGAAGTGCTCTGCGAACGCCGCGACGTCGACCTCGTGCACCCGCCTGTCGTCGACGCCGCCGCGGAACGGGCGTCCCTCCACACCCGCGGGCCAGGGCGGCGCCGGAGGAGCTTCGCGCAGATCGAGAGCCATCTCGAAGTACTGCCGTCCGGCCGTGAAGCCGCGGCGTTCGAGCGAGCGGCGCCGCGCAGCGTCCGCGTCCTCGCTCCACACGACGAGCTGCCGCGGAGCTCCGTCCGCACCCCGCGGCGGCAGTTCGGAGACGCGCGACTCGATGGTGTCGAGGAGGACCTCCCCGAGGCCGAGCCCGCGATGCCCCGGGTGCACGTAGTGGTCGGCGACGACCTCGGAGGCCAGCTCCGGCCACAACCAGGCGACGCCGACGATCTCGCCGCCGGGGGCCGCGACCACCCACCAGTCGCGCTCGATGCGGCACTCGGGATCCTCCCACTGGGTCGCGACGACGGTCATGTGCCGGCGCGGCTCTCCGCTGTCGGCGCTCTCGGCGGCGTCGAGGACCGCCTGGACGGCCGCCGCCGTCCCGGGGTCGGGATGATGCAGCCTGTAGCCCGCCGGCAGTGGGGTC
>DASUMX010000168.1:0-5183 GCA_036277455.1 Thermoleophilia bacterium | reverse complement strand
CGGGCCGCCGATAGTACTCGCGATACCAGGTCGCGGTGTGCCCCACCGCCGCCGTCGCATCCCATACCGGAGCCCAGGCAAGGCGCTCTCGCGCCTTGCCGCTGTCGAGCGCCAGCGACCGAGCCTCGTGTGGCTGCTGCGCTCCCGGCTGCGGCGTCGCCCACGATCCCTCCCCCCAGGCGTTCAGGAACGTCTCGACGACCCAGCGGACCGGACGCGACGTGTCCTCGTCGGCGGGCCCGAAGTTCCACGCCCCGGCGAACCCGGACCCCTCATCCACGAGGCGAGCGGCCAGCGACAGATAGCCCGCAAGCGGCTCGAGGACATGCTGCCACGGCCGGACCGCGTCCGGGTTGCGGACGACGACCGGGTCGCCGGCCGCAAGGGCCCGCACGCAGTCGGGGATGATGCGGTCGGGCGCCCAGTCGCCTCCCCCGATGACGTTCCCGGCGCGGACCGAGGCGATCCCTGCCGGCCGGCCGGCGTCGAAGAAGCTCGCGCGGTAGGAGGCCGTGACCAGTTCCGCGCAGCCCTTGCTGGCGCTGTACGGGTCGCGGCCTCCCAGGGGATCCCCGTCACGAAAGGCCCGCCCGGTGTCCGCGTTGTCGTAGCACTTGTCGCTGGTGACGATCACCACCGCGTCGACCGCGTCGCAGGCGCGCGCCGCCTCGAGCAAGCCGACCGTGCCCATGACGTTGGTCGCGAAGGTCTCGTGCGGCTCGGCGTAGCCACGCCGCACCAGAGGCTGCGCGGCCAGGTGGAAGACCACCGACGGCCCCGCCTCCTGCATCACGCGGGTGAGCCGGTCGCGGTCGCGGACATCGCCGACGACGTGCCGCACGCGCGCGGCGAGGTCCAGCGCGTCGAACAGGCTGGGCTCTGTCTCCGGAGCGAGGGCGTAGCCCGTGACCTCCGCCCCCAGGCCCAGCAGCCACGACGTCAGCCACGAACCCTTGAACCCGGTGTGGCCGGTGACGAAGACCCTCCGGCCGGAGAAGGCGCCGCCGAACATCACCAGGTCTTCCACGGCGCCGCACCCGACTCCCACAGCTCCTCCAGGGCACGCTTGTCCCGCAGCGTGTCCATCGGCTGCCAGAAGCCGTAGTGACGGTACGCGGCCAGTTGCCCGTCGCGAGCCAGCCGCTCCAGCGGCTCCTTCTCCCAGAGCGTGTCGTCTCCGGCGATGTAGTCGAGCACGGCCGGCTCCAGCACGAAGAACCCGCCGTTCATCCACCCGCCGTCTCCCCTGGGCTTCTCCACGAAATCGTGCACCGCCGTTCCGGCGTCGTCCATCTCGAGGGCGCCGAAGCGCCCTGGTGGCTGTACCGCCGTGACCGTCGCCAACCTGCCCTGTGCCTCATGCACGGCCAGCAGCGCGGAGAGATCGATGTCGGCGACGCCGTCACCGTAGGTCATCATGAACCGCTCGCCTCCGAGGTAGTCGGCCACCCGCCTGAGGCGCCCGCCTGTCTGCGTCTCCGCCCCGGTGTCCACCAGGGTCACGCGCCAAGGCTCGGCGGCGTTCTCGTGGACGATCATCTCGCGGCCGCGGAGGTCGAACGTCACATCTGCGTTGTGCAGGAAGTAGTTGGCGAAGTACTCCTTGACCAGGTAGCCCTTGTAGCCGAGGCACACGACGAACTCGTCGTACCCCTGCTCCCCGAAGATCTTCATGATGTGCCAGAGGATGGGGTGCTCGCCGATCTCCGCCATGGGCTTGGGCTTGACCTGCGTCTCTTCCGCGAGGCGGGTTCCCAGACCCCCCGCGAGGATGGCTACTTTCACGCTGTCTCCCGTCCTCCCCGGTCCCTTCGTGCGCGACGCGGCCGGCTGCCGCCGCCCCGGACACGACTCCCGAGGATTCTACGACAACGCCTCGGGATGCGGACAGCGCAGCGGCCTGATCCCGTGAGGAGCACGAGCCTCCGCCCGGGCTAGAAGCCCAGGACGAGCGTGAGCACGAAGTACGCCGAGACCGACGAGAAGATCAGCGCGTCGAAGCGGTCGAGCACGCCGCCGTGACCGGGGATGCCGCGGCCGGAGTCCTTGATCTGCACATCGCGTTTCACGAGGCTCTCGAACAGGTCGCCGAGCGGGCCGGCGACGGCGATCACGGCGCCGAGCACGAGCGAGTCGGCCGCTCCGAGCGGCGTGTAGAGGCCGATGAAGACGACCAGCAGCACCGTGCTGATGGCGCCGCCGGCGAACCCCTCCCAGGTCTTCTTGGGGGAGAGCACCGGCGCCATGGGCGTGCTGCCGAAGAACTTGCCGGTGAAGTACGCCATGGTATCCCCGGCCCAGGTGCCGAAGATCACCGTGAGCAGGACGGCCGTGCCCACGTCCAGCTGCCGCATGAGCAGCACGGCGCTGAAGCCGAGGCCGACGTAGAGCATGCCGAGGACCGTCACCGCCATGCGCACGGTGACGCCGGGCTTGGGGCCGGCGAGCAGGCCGAGCAGCGCCGTGAAGAGCACGCCGGCGCACACGGCGCCGAACACCGCGAACGGGCTGTAGAACCAGGCCATGCCGGCCATCAGCGCGACGCCGAGGAAGCCGGCCAGCGGCAGGGGGCGATACTTCCTGGTGAGCCGGTAGAACTCGTTGAGCCCGAGCAAGGCCAGGGCGAGCATGAGCAGGAAGAAGATGAGCCCGCCGTGGACGACCACGACGACGGCGAGCACGCCGAGGACGACGCCGGTGATGATGCGCGTCGTCACGACGCGCCGTCCTCGCCGGCGTCCGCGGCGGACGACCCGGCGCCGGCCCCGCCGGCGGGCGCCGCCCGGCGCCCGCCGAAGCGGCGCTGGCGGCCGGCGTAGTCGGCGAGCGCCGCGTCCAGGTCCTCGGGGCCGAAGTCCGGCCAGTAGCGGTCGCTGAAGTACAGCTCCGCGTAGGCGCACTGCCAGAGCAGGAAGTTGCTGATACGCAGCTCCCCGGAGGTCCGGATCAGGAGCTCCGGGTCGTGCATCTCGGGCGCGTAGAGCTGGCGGCGGAGGTCGTCCTCGGCGAACGCAGGCGCGGGCTTTCCGGCCGCCCCGTCCTGGGCACCGGGCGCGGTCTCCCCCGCGCTCCCCAGCGAGGCGGCGTACTCCGCCGCCAGGCCCTCGGCCGCGTCCAGCAGCTCTCGCCGGCCGCCGTAGCTGAAGGCGATGTACAGCGTCATCCTGGTGTTGGCGGCGGTCAGCGCCTCAGCCTCCTCGATACGGCGCACCAGTTCGTCCGGCGCCCCTTCGCGACGCCCGACGAAGCGCACGCGCGCGCCGCGCTCGTGCATGTCGGGCACCTGCGTGTCCATCATCTCGACGAACAGTCCCATGAGCGCCTCGACCTCGTCCTTCGGCCGGTTCCAGTTCTCGGTGCTGAACGAGTACACCGTGACCTCCTCGATGCCGAGGTCGAGGGCACGCTCGAGCACGCGGCGCAGCGCCTTCGCGCCTGCCCGATGCCCGGCCGCTACGGGCAGACCCCGCCCTTGGGCCCAGCGGCCGTTCCCGTCCATGATGATGGCGAGATAGCGGCAGGTGGCGCCGCCGGCCGCAGGCTCCGCGGCGCCGGTCGATCTGCTCAGGCGCCAGCGCGCCAGCCACTGCCGCAGCGAGGCCATGGGATGGTGGTCCTGAGGGTCGGCGCCGGCGGCAGGCGGCTCAGACCTCGAGGATCTCCGCCTCTTTGTGCTTCAGCAGATCGTCGATCTGGTGGACGTTGTCGTCCGTGTACTTCTGGAGCTCCTTCTCGGCGCGCACCTCCGCGTCCTCGCCGACCTCGCCCTCGTGGGCGAGCTCCTTGAGGTCCTTCATGCAGTCGCGGCGCACGTTGCGCACGGCGACGCGGCCGTCCTCTGCCAGCCGGTGCACCAGCTTGACCAGATCGCGGCGGCGCTCCTCGGTGAGCGCGGGGATCGGCAGGCGGATCACGACGCCGTCGCTGCTCGGGTTGAGGCCGAGGTCGCTCTCCATGATGGCCTTCTCGATGCTCTTCATCGCCGTCTTGTCGAACGGCTGCACGGTGAGCAGCCGGGGCTCGGGCGCGGCGATGTTGGCCATCTGCTTGAGCGGCGTCGAGGCGCCGTAGTAGTCGATGTGGATGCGGTCGAGCAGGCCGACGCTGGCCCGGCCGCTGCGCACGGTGTTGAACTCGTTCTTGACGGCCTCCACGGCCTTGTGCATGCGATGCTTGGCGTCAGCGAGCAGCTCTTTCTCCACCGGTCCTCCCTTTGCCGGGTCAGCTCCCGGCGGGCGCGCGCACCACGGTGCCCACGCGCTCGCCGGACAGCACGCGCACGATGTTGTCGCCGGTCATCCTGAACACATGGATCGGCATGCGGTTGTCCATGCAGAGGCTGAGCGCGGTCGTGTCCATGACCTTGAGGCCGCGCTCGATCGCCTGCAGGTGGGTGATCTCGGGGATGAACTCCGCCGAGGGGTCCTTGTCGGGGTCGGCGCTGTAGACGCCGTCGTACTTGCGCTTGGCCATGAGGATGGCCTCGCACTCGAGCTCCAGGGCGCGCAGGGCCGCGGCCGAGTCGGTGCTGAAGTAGGGGTTGCCGGTGCCGGCGGCGCAGATGACCACGCGCCCCTTCTCGAGGTGCCGGATGGCGCGGCGGCGGATGTAGGGCTCGCAGATGGCGCGGATCTCGATGGCGCTCATCACTCTCGTGTCGACGCCCTCGTCCTCCAGGGCGTCCTGCAGGGCGAGGGCGTTCTGCACCGTCGCCATCATGCCGATGTGGTCGCCGGTGGTGCGGTCCATGCCGCCGGCGGCGGCGGCCATCCCACGGAAGATGTTGCCGCCGCCGACGACGATGGCGATGTCGACATCGAGGCTGCGGGCGACCTTGAGCGTGCCGGCGATCGACTTCGTCGTCGCCGGGTCGATCGCCCGCGTCTCGCTGCCCAGCGCCTGTCCGCTGAGCTTGAGGAGGACGCGGTGGAAGGCGGAGGTGCCTGGCTCGCCTTCCATGGGGCTCAGCCCGCTACCGTCGTCTCGCCGAGCTGGAAGCGCACGAAGCGGCGCACCTCGACGTTCTCGCCGATGACGCCGACGAGATCGGTGCGGACCTGCTCGATGGTGCGGTCCGGGTCCTTGACGAAGGCCTGCTCCATGAGACAGGTCTCGCCGAAGAACTTCTCCAGCTTGCCCGTGATGATCTTCTCGACCACGTTCTCGGGCTTGCCCTTGATCTG
>DASUMX010000167.1:0-6135 GCA_036277455.1 Thermoleophilia bacterium | reverse complement strand
GAACAGCCCGACGGCGACGACGATGGTGGCGCCGCCGATGATGCCCCACACCGGCCGGTCCACCTCCACCAGCAGCATCACGGGGACCATCCAGCCGATGTACAGGGCGAGGCCGCCGAGGAGAGGGGTCGCCAGCTGGTGCATGCGCCGGTCATCCGTGGGCGTGTCGACGGCGCCGGTGCGGTGCGCCAGGCGGCCCATCAGCGGCGTGAGCGCGTAGACGATGAGCGCCGCGAACAGGAAGCCCAGGATCGCGTTCCGCGGCGAGCTGGACAGGCTCAGCAGCCCGTCGATGGCAGTTCCTCCTTGAGCAGCACGACCCCGACCTCTTCCAGCATCTCCCGCGAAAGCTCGTCCGGATAGCCCTCGAGGTAGTGGATCTCGTGCACACCGCAGTTGATGAGGATCTTGGCGCACAGGATGCACGGGTGATGGGTGCAGTAGAGCGTGGCCCCCTCGATGGCCACGCCGTGGATGGCCGCCTGGATGACGGCGTTCTGCTCGGCGTGGATGGCCCGGCAGAGCTCGTGGCGCTCGCCCGACGGGATACCGAGCTGCTCGCGCAGACAGCCGATGTCGAGACAGTGGGCGACGCCGCGCGGCGCGCCGTTGTACCCGGTCGCCAGGATGCGCTTGTCGCGCACCAGCACGGCGCCGACCTGGCGGCGCAGGCAGGTGGAGCGGGTCGCGGCCTGGCGGGCGAGCTGGAGGAAGTACTCGTCCCAGGTCGGCCTGTGCCAGCCCGGCCCTTCTGCACGTCCCATCACAGGAACTCGTACAGCGGGAACCGGTCGAGGAGCTCGACGACCTCGTGACGGATCTCGGCGAGCGCCGCGTCGTTGTCGCGGGCGGCGATGGCGCGCAGCATGAGCTCGCCGGTCTGGCGCATCTCGGTCTCCATGAACCCCCGCGTGCTCACCGCCGGCGAGCCGACGCGCAGGCCGCTGGCCACGTTGAACGAGGCGTCCTCGAACGGCACCACGTTGCGGTTCGCCGTGATGTTCACGCGCTCCAGCAGTTCCTGGCACTCGAGGCCGGTCAGGCCCGCGGGCCGCAGGTCGACGAGCGCCAGGTGCACGTCGGTGCCGCCGGACACGAGGCGCAGGCCGCCCTCGGCCAGCGTCTCGGCGAGCACGGCGCAGTTCTTGACGATCTGTCGCTGCAGCTTGTGGAACTCGTCGCTCTGCGCGATGCGCAGGCACACGGCCTTGGCGGCGATCACGTGCATGAGCGGGCCGCCCTGCATGCCCGGGAACACGGCGCGGTCGATGGCGTCCGCATACTCGGCGCGACACATGATGATGCCGGCGCGCGGCCCGGTGAGGGTCTTGTGCGTGGTGCTGGTGACGACCTCGCAGTAGGGCACCGGGTTGGGGTGCACGCCGGCGGCGATGAGCCCGGCGACGTGGGCGATGTCGGCCATGAGCAGCGCCCCACACTCGTCGGCGATCTCGCGGAAGGCGGCGAAGTCGACGATCCGCGGATACGAGCTGTAGCCGCAGATGATGAGCTTCGGCTTGTGCTCCAGCGCCAGGGCGCGCACCTCGTCGAAGTCGATGACCTCGGTGTCGGGGCGCACGTGGTACGGCACCACGTTGTAGGTGCGGCCCGAGTAGTTGATCCCCATCCCGTGCGTGAGGTGCCCCCCGTGAGCGAGCGCCATGGCCATCATCGTGTCGCCCGCGTCCAGCAGCGCGAACAGGGCTGCGAGGTTGGCCGACGAGCCCGAGTGCGGCTGCACGTTGGCGTGCTCGGCGCCGAAGACCTCCTTGCAACGGTCGATGGCGAGCTGCTCGACCTGGTCGACGACCTCGCAACCGCCGTAGTAGCGCGCTCCCGGCGTGCCCTCGGCGTACTTGTTGGTGAGCACCGACCCCGTCGCCTCGAGCACGGCGCGGCTGGCGAAGTTCTCGCTGGCGATGAGCTCGAGCGTCTCCTGCTGGCGGATGAGCTCGCAGCGCAGGAGCTCGTTCAGTTCCGGGTCGAGGTGGTACAGGGGCTCCCGGCGCCACTCGCGGCCGACGGGGCTCAAGCAGGCTCCTCTCCGTCGATCTCGGCGACCCGGCGCTCGTGCCGCCCGCCCTCGAAGGGCGTCTCGAGCCAGACCTCGGTGATCGCCCAGGCCTCGTCCTCGCTGAGGATACGGCCGCCCATGCAGAGGACGTTGCTGTCGTTGTGCCGCCGCGCCATCTCGGCGAGGTGCGGGGTGAAGCAGTCGGCGGCGCGCACGCCCCTGTGGCGGTTGGCAGACATGCAGATGCCGAGGCCGGTGCCGCACACGAGCACGCCGCGCTCGGCCTCGCCCGACGCCACCATCTCCGCGACCTTGTGGCCGTAGACCGGGTAGTCCACCGAGACTTCCTCGGAGTCGGTGCCCACGTCGACGACCTCGTGCCCGAGAGAGCGCAGGCGGCGCACGACGGCCTGTTTGAGCGCGAACCCACCGTGGTCGGCGCCGGCGGCGATCTTCATGACGAGCTCCTTCTGGTCGGGACGGCCGACGAGCGCACGCGGAACGGACGGAAGGCGGCCTCGCAGCGCGCCCGCCGCCCCCGCCCGCGGCCTCGGCTACAGGGCGTCGATTGTATCAGTCATGCTGCGGCCCTCATCACTCGGGCAGGGAGAGCTCGCCCGTCAGCACGGGCTGCACCGGGCCGCCGACGCGCACGTCCGTGATCGCGTCCGGCGCCCCGGAGACGGCCACCGTGAGGAAGCTCGGCCGCCCGATCTGGGCGCCCTGGAGCACGACGCGCTCCTCGTCGATGGGCAGCACGCCCGCGCGCGCCATGTACGCGGCGAGCGGCCCGGCGGCGCTGCCGGTCGCCGGGTCCTCGGTGATGCCGACCAGGGGGAACATGCCGCGCGCCTCGAGCCAGGGGTCGTCCTGGCCGGTGAACGCGCACGGGTAGATCTCGGCGTGCCGGCGCTCGAAGTCGGCGACGAGCTCCAGGTCGATGGAGACGCCGGCCAGGGCGCGCTGCGACACGAGCGGGACGATGGTGTAGCAGAGGCCGGTGTCGACCGGCACGGGGTCGAACTCGGGGTGCAGGTCCTCGAGGTCGAGGCCGAGGACGGCGGCGACGGAGCCGCGCGGCGCCGGAGCGTGGAAGACCGGCCGCCGCTGGTGCACGGTGGCCGCGACGGGCACGCCGCCGCGCACGGAGACGTCGACGGGGGTCGGCCCGACGCCGAGCTCGAGGACGACGCGCGTGATGGGCTCGTAGACGTCGACGAGGCGCAGGCGGACGATCTCGCAGGCGGTGCCCACGCTGGGGTGTCCCGCGAACGGGAGCTCGACGGCGGGTGTGAAGATGCGCACCCTGGCGTCGCCGTCCGCCTCGGGCGGCGTCACGAACGTCGTCTCCGAGAGGTTCATCTCGCTGGCGATCGCCTGCATCTGGACGGCGGTGAGGCCTTCCGCCTCCGGGAACACGGCCAGCGGGTTGCCGGCGAACGGACGGTCGGTGAACACGTCCACCTGGTAGAAGCGCAGCGTCCTCATCAGCGTGACTCCTCCCCGTCGCCGGCAAGCAGCGCGGCGACCCCTCGTTCGTCGATGGCTCCACGGCGCAGGATACGCCACTCGCCGCCGGCCTCGTAGCGGCTGAGGTCGACGATGGCCGACGCCGCGCCGCTCACCGGCCCGGCGTCGAGGACGAGGTCGCAGGCGGCCAGCAGGCCGCCGTCCACCTCGTCCACGGACCGGGGCGCCTGCCCGCCACTCGGGTTGGCGCTCGAGGCGAGCAGCGGGAACGGCAGCTCGCCGAGGACCCGCGCGGCCGCGGGCCACGCGGGCACGCGCACGCCCAGCGTCGCGACCGTCTCCGTCCTCTCGCCCCCGACGCCCTGCGCGCGGCGCCGCACCTCGCCCGCCGGGGGAAAGGCCAGCCCCGGCGGATACGGGAGCAGGAGGGTGAACGGCCCCGGCAGGAGCCGGCGCGCCGCACCGAGCAGCCGGGGCCCCAGCGCCAGGGAGGCCTCGAGCAGCTCCAGCGAGGGGTAGACGAGCTGCAGCGGCTTGCCGGCCTCGCGGCCCTTGGCCGCGATCACCGCCGCGCGCACGGCCGGCGTCACGACGCCGCCGACCCCGTACACGGTGTCCGTGGGAAAGCAGACGAGGCGCGCCGCGGCCAGCAGCTCCGCGAGCCGCGGCCCGCCCGCGCCGTCCGGCCGCGCGAGGTCGATGCGGCGCGCGCCGCTCACCGGGAGCCGGCGCCGTCCGGCGCGGCGCCCGCGGCGGCGGCCACCGGCCGCACCGGCACGCCCCGCGCGGCGAGGTACTCCTTGGCCTCGGCGATGCTGTAGGTCCCGTAGTGGAAGATGCTCGCCGCCAGCACCGCGTCGGCCTCGCCCTCGATGAGACCCGCGGCGAGGTGCTCGAGCGTGCCGACGCCGCCGGAGGCGATCACCGGCACCCCCACCTCGCGCGCCACGGCGCGCGTGAGCTCCAGGTCGTAGCCGTCGAGCGTGCCGTCGCGGTCCATGCTCGTGAGCATGAACTCGCCGGCGCCGGCCTCGGCCGCGCGCGCCGCCCACGCGATCGCGTCGATACCGGTGGGCGTGCGCCCGCCGTGCAGGTAGACCTCCCAGCGCGACGGGCGCCCCTCCTCCCCGCTTCCGGGGACCCTGCGCGCGTCGATGGCGACGACGATGCACTGCGCGCCGAACCGCTCCGCGCAGCGACGCACGAGCCCCGGATCCTGCACCGCGGCCGTGTTCATCGTGACCTTGTCGGCGCCGGCGGCGAGGACGGCGCGGACGTCCTCGACACTCGAGAGACCGCCGCCGATGGTGAACGGGATGAACACCTGCTCGGCGCAGCGCGCGGCGAGGTCGATGATGATGTCGCGGCGCTCGTGCGACGCGGTGATGTCGAGGAAGATGAGCTCGTCGGCGCCTTCGGCGTCGTAGCGGGACGCGAGCTCGATGGGGTCGCCGGCGTCGCGGATGTCCACGAAGTTGACGCCTTTGACCACGCGCCCGTCACGGACGTCGAGGCACGGGATGATGCGCTTGCGGTGCACGGGCGCCGTCAGAGAGCGGTGTGCCTCACGGGGCACCCCTCGTCGATCCAGCTGCGCCGGTCATTGAGCGGTGTACCACCGGCGCCCCACTCGTTGATCCACCTGCGGCGGTCAATCGGCGAAGACGGCCAGCGCCTGCGGCAGCGAGAACGACTTCTCGTAGAGCGCCCGTCCGACGATGACGCCCACGACCTTGGGCTCGTCGAGCCGCTTGAGGCGGCGCAGGTCGTCCAGCAGCGCGACGCCGCCCGAGAGGATGATCTCGAGGGGCGACACCTCGGCAAGGTCCTTGAGCCCCGGGAAGTTGGGGCCGCCGAGCATGCCGTCGCGCGCGGTGTCGGTGTAGACCACGCGCTGGACGCCGTGCTCGGCGAGGACCTTGACCATGCGGATGGCGCTCATCTGCGAGCGCTGCTGCCAGCCGTGCGTGGCGCACATGCCGTCGGTGCAGTCGAGGCCGACGACCAGACGGTCGCCGAGCCAGTTCACGGCGTCGTCGAGCAGGTCGAGGGCGGTGACCGCGGCAGTGCCCATGACGACCCAGTGCACGCCGATGCCGGCCATGAACGCGAGCGACTTGGGGGTGCGGATGCCGCCGCCGTACTGCACGGGGATGTCGAGCGCCTTCACGATCTGCTCCACGATCGGGAAGTTGGTGAGCTCACCCGTACGGGCGGCGTCGAGGTCGATGACGTGCAGCGCCTCGGCTCCCTGGTCCTGCCAGTAGCGGGCCAGGTCCACCGGGTCGTCGCTGAAGACGGTGACGTCGTCGAAGTCGCCGCGGCGCAGGCGCACCGCCTTGCCGTCCTGGATGTCGACGGCGGGGAAGACGATCATGGGGTGCCGGCCTCCTGACGGATGGTGGCGACGAACCCGGCCAGCAGCGCGAGCCCGACGCGCGAACTCTTCTCGGGATGGAACTGTACCGCCCAGACGTTGTCGCGCGCCACTGCGGCCACCACCGGCCCGCCGTAGTCGGTCGTCGCGGCCACGACCGACGGGTCGGCCGGGACGGCCGCGTACGAGTGCACGAAGTACACGGTGGCCGGGGCCGGCAGCCCGCGGGCCATGCCCGCGCCGGCCGGCCCCCACTCCAGGTCGTTCCAGCCGA
>DASUMX010000166.1:0-3094 GCA_036277455.1 Thermoleophilia bacterium | reverse complement strand
CTCCGCGCCGACCTCGGCGGGTCCGTTGAAGGGGTACACGTTGAGGCTGATGGCGCCGCTGCCGGTGAGGATGCGACGGGCGAGCGGCTCGAACTTGAGCGGCGCACGGTCCATGCGGTCACCGGCGAACGGCGCGCGTGCGGAGGCGCCGCTGTGTCCGGCTGCGTGCAGCGGCGCGCTCGCGGCCAGCGCGACCGGCGCCGCGAGGAGCAGGATGGCGGCGCACAGTGCAGCCGCGACGAGCAGACGTTTCATGCGATCTCCCTCCACGTTGCGGGCCGGGAGGCCCGCTTCCCCTGCAGCCATCCTACCCGGAGCTGCGGACCACGGCCATGGAAGGGTCGTCCAGGTGTCGCTGCGTGTGGCAACGCCGGCAGTCCTCTGGGCCTCAAGCCGGGTTACCGGCCGGCCGATTCCGGGGAGGAAGTGAATACGCCACAAGTGCTTGCCGGACCCCCGCCCCGGAGGCCGTGGCACAGCTGGAGGGAGGACACCATGGGCCAGGTCCACCCGATGCCGAACCAGTCGGAAGACCATGCCGCCACCGTGGCGGACAAGCCCCCTGCCACGGTCCGCTCCATCGACAGCGCCCACTGCGGTCTGTGCGGCGCCAAGCTCAGCGCCAGGGCGCTCCGCTCCCGCGTCGTCTCGCCACAGTGCTGCGATTCGACGATCACCGTGTGCCGTACGTGCCGCAAGGCGGCCTTGAGCGAAGGGTACAGGCCGGCCGAGTAGCCGGTGGACCTGCGGTGCACCGCCAGTTGGCTGGTTGTCTACGGCGACCAATGAGCGGCCGCCGGCCCGCCATCTCATCCTCGACGGGAGCCCATGGGCTCCCGTTTGTTACAATCACCGTCCCTGCCATCCCGCTCCACCTCACCAGGTGATGCCCATGCGCCTCCTCGATGCCTGCGCCCGCAAACCCGTCGACGCCACGCCCGTCTGGCTCATGCGTCAGGCCGGCCGCTACCTGCCCGAGTACCGCGCCATCCGCGAGAAGATGAGCTTCGTCGAGATGTGCCGGCGGCCGGACATCGCGGCGGAGGTCACACTGCAGCCGCTCCGCCGCTTCGAGCTGGACGCGGCGATCGTCTTCGCCGACATCCTGCTGCCGCTGGAGCCCATGGGCATCGGCTTCCACTTCAGCAAGGACGACGGCCCGGTCATCGAGCGGCCCATCCGCGGCGCCCGCGACCTCGAGGGCGTCCACAGCATCGACGCCGCGTCGGACCTGCAGTACGTCATGGACACCATCAAGCTGGTGCGCCACGAGCTCGACCCGTCCATCCCTCTCATCGGCTTCTCCGGGGCGCCGTTCACCCTCGCGAGCTACATCGTCGAGGGCGGCCACTCGCGCAACTACGCGCACGTCAAGAAGCTCATGTACGAGGACCCGGTCACGTTCGGGCGCCTCATGAGCGTCATCTCCGAGGTCGTCGTCGACTATCTGAAGGCGCAGATCGCCGCCGGCGCCCAGGTGGTGCAGCTCTTCGACTCGTGGGTCGGCTGGCTCGGCCCCTACGACTACGAGCTCCTGGTGCTGCCGCACGTGCGCTTCGTCGTCGACCAGGTCAAGGGCCTGGGGGCGCCGGTCATCTACTTCGGCAACGGCGCCTCGGCCATGCTCGACCTCGTCGGCAAGGCCGGCAGCGACGTCTACGGCGTCGACTGGCGCATCGAGCTCGACCGCGCCTGGGACCAGCTCGGCGACGTGGCCGTGCAGGGCAACCTGGACCCCATCACGCTCCTCGGGCCGCCCAAGGCGATCGAGGAGCGCGTCGCCGACGTGCTGCGGCGCGCCGGCGGCCGGCCGGGGCACATCTTCAACCTCGGTCACGGGCTGATCCCGCAGGTACCGCCGGACAACGTCAAGTACCTGGTCGACGCCGTGCACCGGCTTTCGGCCGCGTCGCTTTGAGCAGCCGGATGATGACGGCATGACCGAGAGTCGCGTCGACGTCGCCCTGCTCGCGTACGGGGGCCCCGAGAGCCCGGAGCAGATCGTGCCGTTCCTCGAGCGGCTGATGGGGCGCGCGCCGAACCCGGGGACGGTCGCCGCCGTCAAGGAGCGCTACGCGCTCATCGGCGGCGCCTCGCCGCTCCCCGCCATCACCGCGCGCCAGGCGGTCGCTCTCCAGGCGAAGCTGGTGCAGGAGCTCGCCTTCCCCATCCGCGTGCGCCACGGTTTCCTCTACACCGAACCGGGCGTCGTCGACTGCGTCCGCTCGCTCGACGCGCACGAGGTCGTCGCCCTGCCGATGAGTCCCTTCTCCTCGCGGCTCACCAGCGGCAGGTACCTCGCGCAGCTGGCCGCCGCCGAGGATCCCACCACCGGCGGCCACGGTCGCGACATCCCCCTGCTGGAGGGCTGGTTCGCGAGCCAGGGCTTCGTGCGGACCATCAGCCGCCGTGTCGCCGAGGCGCTCGACGGCTGCGACGTGAGCGAGTGGGCCGTCCTGTTCACGGCGCACAGCGTCCCGGCCGAGACCATCGATGAGGGCGATCCCTACGTGGACCAACTGCAGCAGACCATCGCCCAGCTGATCCCTCAGATCGTGCCTGGTGACTGGCGCTTCGGGTTCCAGAGCAAGGGCCGCGGCGGCGGCGAGTGGATGGAGCCCGAGGCCGACGACGCGGTGCGCGTCCTGGCGGAAGATGGCTGGAAGAAGATCCTCGTCGTCCCGGTCGGGTTCGTGAGCGACAACGTCGAGACGCTCTACGACCTCGACATCGTCCTGCGCGCGCAGATCGAGGACCTCGGCATCGAGTACCGCCGCTCACACGCCCCCAACGACTCGCCGTTCTTCATCGAGGCGCTGGCCGGCGTGGTCACCGACTACCTGGCGCACCGGCCCGTCGCCCTGCAGCGGCCGGACGGGCCGCACTCCCACGGGTGATGGCCGGCCCGCTCCGCATCGTCGTCGTCGGCGGCGGCATGGCCGGGCTGGGGGCGGCGCGCGTCCTCGAGGCGGCGCGCGCGCAGGATCCCTCCGTCGACTGGCACCTCTACGAGCAGGACGCCCGCCTCGGCGGCAAGGTGCACACCGTGCGCCGCGATGGGTTCGTCGTCGAGGGCGGCCCTGACTCGGCGATC
>DASUMX010000165.1:0-22671 GCA_036277455.1 Thermoleophilia bacterium | reverse complement strand
CAGGAGCGCTGGTGCTGGTCGAGGACCTCACGGAGGCGCGCCGGCGCGAGCGCGAGCTCGGCGTCAAGGAGGCGACCATCCGTGAGGTCCACCACCGCGTCAAGAACAACCTGCAGACCATCGCCTCGCTGCTGCGCCTGCAGGCCCGGCGCAGCGGGAGCGACGAGGTGCGGCGCGCCCTGGCGGAGGCGGTCGGGCGCGCCGCCGCGATGGCCACCGTGCACGACATGCTGGCGCACTCGGCGGAGGAGTGCGTCGACTTCGCCGAGGTGGCGCGACGCGTGGTCGGCCTGGTGCGCAGCAGCGTGGTCGGCGACGACCCGCGCTTCGCCGTGCGCGTGTCCGGGGTCACCGGCCCCGTCGACGCCGGCCCGGCGACTTCTCTGGCCTTGGTGCTCACGGAGCTGGTGCACAACTCGCTGGAGCACGCGTTCGGGCCGGTCGACCGTGGCACGGTCTCGGTGGACCTCAGCCGCGACGCCGAAGGCCTCATGCTGATCGTCCGCGACGACGGCCGGGGCCTGCCCGCAGACTTCGACCCAGCCACCTCCAAGGGCCTCGGTCTCTCCATCGTGCGCTCGCTGGTGGAGGAGGACCTGGGCGGGACGCTCTCGCTGAGCCCCGGCGAGGGCGCGGGCATCGCCATCCGTGTGCCGCTGGGCAGAGGCGGGGACAGTCTGTGACGACGAGGAGGAGGTGCGGCGCGTGCGCGTGCTGATCGCCGAAGACGAGGCGCTGATCCGCATGGACCTGCGCGAGATGCTCGAGGAGGAGGGCCACGAGGTCGTCGGCGAGGCGCGCGACGGTGCGGAGGCGCTCACGCTGGCCCGTGCCACGCGCCCCGACATCGTGTTCATGGACGTCAAGATGCCCAACGTCGACGGCATCGAGGCGGCGTCCGCCATCAGCGCCGAGTCCATCGCGCCGGTGGTCATGGTCACGGCCTTCTCTCAGGCCGGCCTGGTCGAGGAGGCCGCCCGCGCCGGCGCCATGGGCTACGTGGTCAAGCCCTTCTCCCGCAACGACATCGTGCCGGCGATGCAGGTCGCCGTGAGCCGCCACGCCGAGATGAGCCTGCTCGCGCAGCAGGTCGGCGACCTCGAGGAGCGCCTCGAGACGCGCAAGCTGCTCGACAGGGCCAAAGGGCTGCTGATGGCCAAGGGGCTCAGCGAGCCGGAGGCCTTCCACCGCCTGCAGAAGCTGGCGATGGACAAGCGCAAGTCACTGCGCGAGGTCGCCGAGGCGGTCGTCACGGCGCACGAGGCGATGGAGTAGAGGCCTCCCGGGCAGGCGCGAGCCGTTGCGTCGCTTCTGCGCACAATGGGTATGTGCTACGCTGAGGCTCGGCACAACGGCGTGCCGGCTTCAGACGAGAGCAATGGCGCTCTCCGGTCCCAAGCGACCGGGGGCGCTTTTTTGTCGCCCCGGATCGACTGTACGAGCTCGGCGCAGCCGAGCAGGTGAAACGGAGGCACGACATGACGACCAGCGGCTACAACCCGACCGCGATGCCCGGCCCCGAGACGCGCTACATCCCGCACATCCCGGACTTCACGCCGCGGAGCACCGACGGCATCGTGACCGACGGCTCGAAGACGGAAGGCGACTGAGATACTCCACGACCTCAGGCGGCCGCGGCGTGCACACCGCGGCTCGATCGTCGGGGGGCGGGGCCCAAGGGGTCCCGCCCCCCTTCTTTTCTGTTGCCGTGGGGGGCGGGGCGACGCGGGACGGGGCGCTCTCCGTACTCAGGGCGACGGAGCACGCATGCGCTTGAAGAGGGCGGCGACGTCCTCGCCGCCCTCCCCCGCCGCCTGCGCCCGGCGGCAGTACTCGACGAAGGCGCCGGTCATCAGCGACGCCAGGCCGGCGTCCGCGAGCGTCCGCCGCCGGCGCTCCGACCCGACCAGGTGGACGTCCACCGTGGCCTGGTCGCCGGCGTAGTCGTCGTCCTCGATGCGCCGTGCGGCGTCGTCGATGTGGTCGAGCAGCAGCGCCGTCATGCCCGGCATGGCCGCGGCGAACTCCGCCGGGGCGACGCCACGCGACGCGGCGAGCGCGGCGGCCTCGAGAAACCCGGCCAGCGCCGCGAAGTAGAAGCCGAACGCCGCGACGTACGCCGCGTTCGGCGGGCCGGGGTCGGCGCCGGAGAAGCGCTGCGCCCCGGCGAGGCCGGCCAGCGTGGCGGCGTGCTCCTCGAACGCCTCGGCGTCGCCCGCGTACATGATCACCGTCTCCCGCCCTCCGATGTGCCGCGGGTACCCGAGGATGCCGCCGGCCAGCATGCGCCCGCCGGCGGCACGCACCCGCGCCATCTGCGCGCGCACCTGCTCCTCGTTGCCGTTGGTGAGCTGCACCAGGGTGCGCCCGGCGAGCCCGGCGAGCGCGCCGGGCGCCGCGAGGACGTCCCCGGCCGCCGGGTAGTCGGTGACGCACATGAGGACGAGCGGGGCGGCGGACACCGCCGCTGCCGGCGTGGCGGCTCGCGCCGCCCCGGCCGCGGCCACGTCCGCCGCCCGCTCCGAGTCGCTGCGGTTCCACACGGTCACGCGATGACCGCGCTCCAGCAGCACCCGCGCGAGCGTGCTGCCCATCGCGCCCAGTCCGAGCACGCTCACCTGTGCCATGTCGTTCCTCCTCGCCCGGCGTCAGCCGGCCCTGTCGGCGACGGCGGCGATCGACTCCTCGAGGACGGTCAGCCCCTGGTCCAGCTCCGCGCGCGTGATGGTCAGCGCCGGGAACACGCGGATCCCGTTGCCCTGGGTCTGCCGCACGAACGCTCCCCGCCGCAGGCACTCGGCGGCGACGGCGGCGGCCGCCTCCTCTCCGGTGAGCTCGACGATGAGCAGCAGGCCGGCGCCGCGGGCGCCGGCGACGGTCTCGGGGAAGCGCTCGCGCCAGGAGCCCATGCGCGCGAGCGCCTCGCCGCCCAGCTCCTCGACGCGTGCCGCCACGCCCTCGTCGATGAGGTGCCGGATGACCGCCTCCGCCACGGCGCAGGCGAGGGGGTTGCCGCAGTAGGTGCCGCCGTGGTCGCCCGCCTCGAGCCGCCCGGCGACGGCGTCCGTCATCGCGAAGGCGCCGAGCGGGAAGCCGCCGGCGATGCCCTTGGCCATGGTGAGGAAGTCCGCCTCCGCGCCGGCGGCCGCGGTCGCGAACAGCGGCCCGGTGCGGCAGAACCCGGTCTGCACCTCGTCGACGACCAGCAGGCTGCCGTTGGCGCGGCACAGCCGCGAGAGCTCGCGCAGGTAGTCCGGCGCGGGGATGCGCACGCCGCCCTCGCCCTGCACCGGCTCGACGATGAGCGCCGCCACGTCCGCGCCGAGCGCGGCCGCGACCGCGTCCGCCCGGCCGTAGGGTACGAAGCGGTAGCCCGGCATCTGCGGCCGGAACTTGTCCCGGTGCCTGGCCTGGCCGGTGGCCGAGACCATGCTGATCGTGCGCCCGTGGAAGCTGCCCTCGGTGGCGATGACCTCGGTGCGGCCGGTGGCCTTGCGCGCCAGCTTGACGGCCGCGTCGTTGGCCTCGGCCCCGCTGTTGGTGAAGAAGACGCGGGTGAGCCCGGCCGGCAGGATCCCGGCGAGCAGCTCGAGCAGCCGCGCCCGCGCCGGGGAGTAGGTCAGCCCGGAGTCCGGGTTCTGGATGATGCGCGCGCCCTGCTCCGCCAGCGCGCGCACGATCACCGGATGGGCGTGCCCGATGGAGGTGACGCCCCAGCCGGCGGTGAGGTCCAGGTACCGCCGGCCCTCCTCGTCCCACACCCACACGCCCTCGCCGCGCGCGATCGAGATGGGCGTCTTGGCGAAGAACGGGGGCATGTGGGCGCTCTCGACGGCGATGGTCTCGGGGGTCCCCATGGTCTCCTCTGGCGCTACGGGTGGTCCAGCCGGGCGTGCCTTCGGCGGCCCGGCCGGCGGTGCCCGTCCATTCTCCCACGCGCGCCCGTGGCGGCGAAGCGGCGCTCGTGAGCCGGGCGCGGCGCCGACGCGCGGAGGGCGCCGGGGCTCGGAGCCCCGGCGCCCTCCGAAGAACGCGCCTCGCGTACTACCGGCTCAGGCTCACTCCGGCGGCACCTCGAGGAAGGCGTAGTTGACGTCGATGCCCTTGCCCTTGTTGTAGGCGCGGCCGATCCAGTAGCCGATCAGGCAGACGACGAAGATACCGGCCACGACGATGTACGGCGTCGTGCCCGTGAGGCCGTAGGCCGAGTTGGTCAGGAACATGATCAGCGCCCACAGACCGAACACGAAGCCGATGATGCCGAAGATCGTGACCAGCGGGAACCCGCCGAGCGTGTACTTGGCGCCCGGAGAGGCCTCGTAGAGCGCCTTGGCGCGGAACGGCAGCAGCGCGGCCGCCAGGCAGCTGATGGTGAACACGTAGCCGCACGCGAGCGTCACGCCGAGCGTCATGGAGTACCACTGCGTCCAGTAGTTGTAGCCGAGGATCGCGACGCAGCCGAGCGCGAAGTAGATCAGGTGCGCGTTGACCGGCGAGCGGAACCGCGGGCTGACCTTGGAGAACCAGGTCGGCAGCGTGCGGTCGAGCGACATGCCGACCATGATGCGGGTCATGCCGATGTAGCAGTTGCAGGTGATCTGCAGCGACGCGAGCATGAAGCTCACCGCGACCAGGATGACGATGATCGGGTTGGGCGAGATCACGATCGCGAACATGCCCGGGAAGGGCAGGACGCTGCCTATCCCGTCGCCGGAAGCGCTCACCACGTAATAGTACGAGTGCGAGACGGCGTTGAAGAACGCGGTACCCACCGCGCGCTCCTCGGCCCAGGCGATGAGGGCGAGGACGACGCCGACGGCGATCATCGAGCCGATGATGATGAACATCTGGTTCTTGAACACACGGGCGCCCTTGATCTCCCCGCCCTGCTGCACGCTGTACGTGGCCCACTGCAGGCTGGTCCACACGATCGGCGTGGCGAGCAGGATCGCCCCGAACGTGATGGCCGGCAGCAGGTTCACCCCGGCGTCGGCCACGTCCTTCTGCAGCCACCGGTAGAAGTCCGTGCGGCCGTCCACGACGTTGGAGAAGTGGTTCATGGCAACGGCGAACTCCGCCGGTGTGGTGCGCAGGAACTGCACGAGCAGGATGACGACGAGGATGCCGGTGGCGGCGAACATCGCGTATTGCAGGCGTACGTAGTTCTTGAAGCCGGTCACGAGCAGGATCATCATCGCGGCGGCGCCGATGATGCTGATGGTGACCACGCCCTGGCTTCCCTGCGCCCAGACCGCAGCGTCGATGAGGCCCTGGTTCTCGTAGTACACCCCGAGCCCCATGAAGAGCGGCGCCACACCGAGAGTGGCGAGCAGCCAGCCGGCGAGCGCCACCCACTGCAGGATCCAGATGACGAAGCCGCTCATCACGACCGGGAACCCGATAGCGCCCCCGAGCACGCGGCTCTGGAAGACGTAGTCGCCGCCGGAGCGCGGCATCGCGGTCGCCATCCACACGTAGGCGAGCGCGATGGGCAGCTCGAGCAGGATCGCCAGAAGGCACGCCTTCCACACGGAGACGCCCGGGAACGCGGCAGGCGCCCACACGAACGTCCACGGGAAGATCACGCCCATGGTCAGGAAGTTGTACATGAACGCCGACCAGGGCGACATCACTCTGGACAGCCCCGAAGCCTTCCGGCTGAAGACCTCGGGTTTCGCTGCGGTTGTAGCCATCTCTCCCCCTCTTCGTCAGTCTCTCGAGACTTCACAGACACGTTCGGCGAGGCTGCCCCTTCTCCTCACCCGGACGTCATCTGATAACCCACGACCTTGCCGGGCGCCAATGTCAGGATGCACCCCCTCAGGATCCCCTCGCCGTACTCACTGCCCGGATTCACCACGGTGGTGCGCTTGACCTTCACCAGGCCTCGCGACTCGTGGATATGCCCCGTGAGCATGAGCAGCGGCTGATGGCGCTCGACCACGTTGCGGACGGCGTGGCTGCCGGCCGGCGCCGACTGCGGCACGCCGGCCACGACGACAGGCGCCGGCGGGTCCGTCGACCAGTCGAGCTTCGGACAATCATCGAGCGTGGAGTCGTACGGCGGGACGTGGAAGTTGAAGATCGCGCTGGTGAAGTCGTCGATCCCCTGGAGCGACTCCTCCAGGTACTTCTCCAGCGTCTCCTCGTCGGTCTCCCGCGGCGTGTTCCACGGCGTGGGGTTGCTGTACCCGCAGTTCGCCATGGGGAAGGTGTCGCTCAGCATCACGATGCGGCCCTCGCAGTTGATCACGTGGTCGCTCTGCTTCTCCTCGAGCGTGTCGATGAGCTCCTGCGGGTCGTCGTTGCCCCCGGTCACGTACATCATGGTGTCGGTGCCGGCCAGGCGCTCGTCGGCGAGCGCGATCCAGCGCTCGAGGCGCGCGTGGGCCTCGCGCTTGAAGGCCGCGTCGACGAGGCTCTGGTCGGCCTGCATCTCGCGGATCTCCTCCTCGGTCACGACGACGTGGTAGAAGCCGAGCGTCTCGATGCGCTCCTTGAGCGCCTTGAGCTCGTCGTCGCCGTCCAGATGAGAGATGTCCTCCTGCAGCGTGACCCGGTAGTGACCGCCGCCCTCGGCGACGATCGGCACGAGGAACTTGCCCTCGATATCGCCGCCCATGACGAGATGGTCGACCTTGTAGAACTTGGCGCCGTTCACGAACTTGCGGTAGGTGCGCTCCGAGCCGTGCACGTCGGTGGCAAAGAAGATGCGCACGCGATCGTCGCTCGAGCCGCCCTTTCTGCTGAAGAGTCCCATGGGTCATCCGCCCCCTAATCGATCTCTTTGTACCACTTGACTTTGTCGCCCACCCGCGCGCGCAGCTTCCAGCGGGTGCCCTTGGGGTAGTCGTCCATGGCGCTCATGAGCTCGGCGACGCGCGTCGTCACGATCTGCTTGTGCGCTTCGTCGAGGTCGAGGTGCGGCAGGTAGTCGCGCACCTTCTCGAGGTTCATGGTGGTGGTGCGCCACAGGCCCCACTCGCCGGCGCACAGCTTGGCGACGTGCTGCGAGTTGATGTGGTCCTCGTCGTCGCCGCAGATCTCGTGCTCGAGCAGCAGCATGATCGTGTCGATGATGTCCTTCTCGTTGATCTTGACGATCTGCATCTTCTCGAGCAGCAGCTCAGCCAGCGGGATCGTCGGCGAGTCGACCTCGAGCCTGCCCTTCCAGGGGATGGGATGGCAGAAGTCCAGCTTGTCCATGAACACGTCCACGTGGATGTGGTTCGTGGGGTTGTTGAAGATCAGGCGGCCGCCCTCGGCGTGGAAGGCGTTGATCTCGAGGTCCTCGTCGTAGCCGATCGAGACGAACAGCTTGCGGATCTGCTGGTCCTGCTTGCCGTAGCCGGCGAAGTCGATGTCCGTGTACACACGGTTCAGCTTCTCCTGCAGGTACCCGAACTCCGGGCAGTGGTGCCAGAAGGCGAGGGCGCCGATGACACGCAGGTGCACGCCCTGCTCCTCGCCGGCCCTGACGACGCGGACGGCTTCCTCCTGGAACGTGCGAGCCATCTCCGGGTCGACCTTGCCCATACCGACGTCCGGGCCCATCTCACCGGCCGGGCGCGTTCCGTCATCGTTCATGCGCTGCTCCATTTCCACCTACACCGTTGCGAGCCACGACTCGAACTCGGGCCTCGCAGCATTGGCGCGCAGCCTCGCCACCCGGTTCATGCCGTAGTCCTGGAAGTCGAAGTCGATCTTCGAGAGCCGCACCTGGATCCAGGCCCAGATGCTCCACCAGAGGTCGGCGACGATCTTGTGCAGCATCATCCTCGCGTACCGCTCCTCGCTGAAGGACCCGCAGTATCGCGTGATGATGAAGCGTTCCTCGTCGTCAGACAAGGGGTGCTCCACGCAGAAGTCGCCGAGGTCGAAGTACGGGTCGGCCATGCCGCCGTACTCCCAGTCGATCACCCACATGCGCCCGCCCGGCTCCAGGATGAAGTTCTCGGAGAGCAGATCGCAGTGACAGGCGACGGGCGCGGGCTGGTCGCGCTTCATCGCCTCCTCGATCCTGTCGCCCAGGCCGAGCATCCAGTCCATGTCGTCGGGGAAGGTCGCGTCCACGCCGCGCGCCATGTCAAGGTACTCGCGGATCATGTCGAACACGTGGATGTCGTTCGCGAAGGTGGCCTTGTCGTGGTAGGCGCGCATGACGTCGACGACCTTCTCCAGCCGGTCGGGATGGCCGGCGAGGTCCTCCGGGTGCATCGTCTCGCCCTCGATGAAGGGGACCACGGTGCACATCTCGGGCTCGAGCATGTGCAGGATCGGCGGCGTGACGCCGGCCTCGGCCGCCGCAACGGCGTTGCGGTGCTCGCGCTCGCGGTCGATGAAGCGGTCCGTGCCCTGCCCCGGGATGCGCATGACGTACTTGCCGCCCCACGGCAGATCCGGGCGGCCGGACACGGTCACGACGTAGTTGTGGTTGGTGATGCCGCCGCCCAGGGTCTCGACCTGTACGTCGAGGCCGTTCCAGTCCGGGATGCGGGCGATCGCCGCCTCCGGCGTCAGATGCTCGACCGATGCCACCTCGTCCACCCTTCCTTCGTCTCCACGGGGACCTTCACGCCGGGACCACTTCGCACTGGGGCCCGCCGCGCTGGATCTGCTTGACGACCGCGGGATCGATGCCGTCGTCGACCAGCACCACGTCGATCTGGTCGAGCGGGCAGATGACCAGCGGGCCGACCAGCCCGATCTTGCTGGAGTCGGCCAGCACGACCACCTCGCCGCGCGTGCGGCGGATCATCGCCAGTTCGACGGTCGCCGCCGCCATGCTCGGCGAGGTGAGCCCCGCGCGCACGTCCAGGCCGTCGGCGCCGAGGAACGCCTTGTCGGCGTAGACCTGATTGATCATGTCCAGCGGCCACGTACCCTCGACGGCGTCCAGCTGTGGCCGGTACAGACCGCCCAGGAAGAGCACCTCGAGACTGAGGCCACGAGCCTCGGCCGCCACGGCGAGACTGTGCGTGACCACGCGCGCCTCGAGCTCGGGGTCGACGTGGCGCAGGATGCCGACGACGGTGGTGCCCGAGCCGAAGAAGACCGTGTCCCCCGGCTCGATCATCTCCGCGGCGGCAGCGGCGATGGCGTCCTTCTGCGCGGCGTTGACCGCCGCGGCCTCTTCCCAGCGTGACTCCGCGGCCAGCTGCTTCTTGGCCACGGCGCCGCCGTAGGTACGGTCGAGCACGCCCTCCTGCTCCAGCAGGAGCAGGTCGCGGCGGATGGTGATCTCCGAGACGCCGAGGTCCTCGCTCAGCGCCGGCACGCGGACGGCGCGCTGGTCCTTGAGCGAGGAGACGATGCGCGCGCGACGCTCTGCGGGCAACATCTCTCGCGGCGCCGGTGTCGCCACCCGCTCCCCTTTTGCAGCCTTACGCCTGCGGGCCATCAATCATCAACAATCACTCCCGTTCAAAGATGATCGCATCCTACGACCAGATGATCGCGTGTCAAGGGCGCTGCGCATCCGCACCTGACCGATCGTGAATGAATCCCAAACACTCATGAACGGGTTTGAACGGCGAGCGCTCACGCCTGTCCGGCCCGGGGGTGCCGGCGTCCCGCATACCGGGCATACCACGGCCTAGGCGAGCGAAGGAGTGAGCGATGCCCGGATACGACGTCGTCGTCATCGGCAGCGGCACGGCCGCCCAGAACGTGGCGCCGCGCTGCGCGCAGGAGGGCCTGCGTGTGGCGGTCGTGGACCGCCTCGCCTACGGCGGGACCTGCGGGCAGCGCGGCTGCGACCCCAAGAAGGTCCTGCTCGCGGCGGCGGAGGCCGTGAGTCGCGCGCGCGGGCTGGACGGCCGGGGGCTCACGGGCCCGCCCACGATCGACTGGCCGGCCCTGATCGCGCGCAAGCGCACGTTCACGGAGCCGTTACCCGAGAGGATCGAGGGCTGGATGCGCGACGCCGGCGCCGAGACCCTGCACGGCACGGCGCGACTGCGGAGCGCGCACGAGGTGCAGGTGGACGGCCGGACACTCGAAGCCGCCGAGGTGGTCGTGGCCAGCGGCGCCCGGCCCATGGATCTGGGCATCCCGGGCCAGGAGCTGGTGACCACGAGCACCGGGTTCCTGGAACTGGGGGACCTGCCGCCGCGGGTCGTCTTCATCGGCGGCGGCTACATCACGTTCGAATTCGCCTGGCTCGCGCGCATGGCCGGCGCCGCAGTGACGATCCTGCACCGCTCCGCGCACGTGCTGAAGGGTTTCGACAAGCAGCTCGCGGACGCGCTCGTCGAGCGGTACCGCTCGCTCGGCATCGACGTGCTCACGGAGGCGCCGGTCAACGAGGTGACCCGGCGCGGCGATGAGCTCGTGGTCGCGCACGAGACCGGCGAGGTCGCCGCCGACCTCGTGGTGCACGGTGCCGGGCGGGTCGCGGACCTGGATGACCTCGGCCTCGAGTCCGCGGGCATCGCGGCCGGCCCGCGCGGGGTGCGCGTCGACGAGCACCTGCGGAGCGTGGACGACGCGCACGTGTGGGCGGCCGGCGACGCCGCCGACAAGGGACTGCCGCTCACGCCGGTCGCCTCCAAAGAGGGCAAGGTGGTCGCGGCCGGCATCCTCGGCGAGGACGCCGTCTACGACGGCCGCGCCGTCCCGAGCGTGTGCTTCAGCGACCCGCCCCTCGCCGCCGTCGGCATGAGCACGGCCGAGGCACAAGGCCGGGGAGACGCCGTCCACGTCGAGCGCGCCGACGCGAGCGAGTGGTTCAGCCAGCGGCGCGTCGGCCAGACGCACGCCGGCATGGCGGTCGTCACGGACGCGGCGAGCGGCCGCCTCCTCGGCGCGCACCTGCTCGGCGTCAACGCCGACGAGGTCGTCAATGTCCTCGCCCTGGCCGTCAGGCACGGCCTCACCGCCGCCGATCTCACGGCCATGACGTGGAGCTACCCGACGGCCACGTCGGACCTGCCGTACGTCCTGGGCTGACCGGGGGCGACCGGGCAGCCGGCGCCGCGCCTTCGGCGCCGGGACCGCGCCTGCGCCGGGCCACGGAAGGCGCGCCGGGCGCCTCGGCCGGGACTGCCGGTGCGACACGCGTTGCGCATCTACCCCGCCCGGGCGGCCGCCCGGCGCTGAGGGTCTCCGCACCTCGTCGCCCGCCCGGTCCGGGTGCGCCGGCCCTCGCGGCCTCGCTCCGCCCGCCCGCCCGCCGGAGCAGGAAGTCGACGCTGATTCGTCGGCTGGTCCGGGCAGACTGGAAGAGAATGGAATCACCGGCGGAGGTATCTCCGGCGGAGGTCAGTGGTACGGGTGCCGGGAGGTGTGGGTGCCGCAGGGGCGAGTCAGAGTCCTCATCGTCGACGACCACGAGCTGGTCCGGGAGGGCCTGAAGGCCCTGCTGTCGAGAGATCCCGCGATCGACGTCGTCGGGGAGGCGTCCACCGGGCTGGAGGCGCTCGAGCTGGTGCCCCGCGTCCTCCCGGACGTCGCGCTGATGGACCTGCGCATGCCGGTCATGGACGGCGCGGAGGCCACGGCGCGGATCCGGGACGCGTACCCGCGCGTGCAGGTGGTGATCCTCTCGGGCGCCGGCGACAGCGCGCTGGCCAAAGCGGCGCTCGAGGGCGGAGCGGTCAGCTACCTCATCAAGGATGCGCGCCACGACGCCCTGACGCGGGCGATCCACGAGGCGGCTTCAGGCGCGGCCGGCACACCATGAAGAACGAGGACCGTGCGGCTCGTGGAGCCGCACGGTCCTCGGGACCCGCGAAGTGCGAAACGCAGTGCTACGAGATGACGCGCACGTTCGTCGCCTGCGGCTTGTTGTTCTTGCCGGTGCCCGCCTCGAACGAGACGGCCTGACCCTCGTCGAGGGACTTGAAGCCCTCGCTCTGGATCTCAGAGAAGTGGACGAACAGATCGTCGCCGTCAGCCTGCTCGATGAACCCGTACCCCTTGGCCGCGTTGAACCACTTCACTTTGCCTGTTGCCATGCTGATCAAGTCCCTTCGCCCTCACTCGGGCAAAAAAAGACGTGACCGCCGCGTCGAAATGCGGTGTGTCACGTCGCAATTCCGCGGGCCCAACTCGACCCGTCGCGCGAGAGTGTACCAGATGGCGGGCGATCGTGCGCGCCGGCGCGCCCGCGCCCGGCCTCACGTCGCGCAGCCTCGCGAACGAGCGCCGGGGGCACCGGCCTGCTACACTGGCAGCCTCGCTCCGCTCGTCGCCTGACGTCTCTCGTGCTCGACTCGGCGCCCGCGTCGCCCGCCGCGAGCGGCGGACGCCGGCGCCCCGGCTCCTCCGCGCATTCGCCGTCCCGATCACCTGGGCGCAGGATCAACGGCAGGAGACAGCGCGTGCCCGAACCGGCTCCGGCAGACGAGACCACCGCGCCCTCCGTGGCGCTGATCGACTGCGCCGAGGTCACGTGCCTCATCGAGGAGGGCCACGAGCTGGGCTGCCTGAGCAGCGGCGACGTGGCCACGGCGCTGCGCGACGTCGAGGTCACGGCCACCCAGCTCGAGGAACTGCTCATCGTCCTCGCCGAGATGGGCATCGAGATCATCGAGGACGACGCCCGCGCCGAGACCGACGCCGCCGGCGAGGCGGCGGAGGACGGCGACGCCGGGGCCAAGCTCGACCTCTCCGTCAAGGCCGTCAGCAGCGATCCCGTGCGCCTCTACTTCCACGAGATGGGCAAGGTGCCGCTGCTCACCGGCGTGGAGGAGGTCGCCCTCGCCAGACGGATCGAGCGCGGCGACGCGGCCGCGCGTCGCAAGCTCATCGAGTCCAATCTGCGCCTCGTGGTGAGCATCGCCAAGCGGCACGCCGGCAGGGGCATGCCGCTCCTCGACCTCATCCAGGAGGGCAACCTCGGGCTGATGCGCGCCGTGGAGAAGTTCGACTACCGGCGCGGCTTCAAGTTCAGCACCTACGCCACCTGGTGGATCCGCCAGGCCATCACCCGGGCCCTGGCGGACCAGTCGCGCACCATCCGCGTCCCCGTGCACATGGTCGAGAACATCCAGACGTACGTGCGCGTGCAGCGGCTGCTCATCCAGGAGATCGGCCGCGAGCCGGTCCCCGAGGAGATCGCCGCCGAGATGGGCGTGACGGTGGCCAAGATCCGCGAGATCCAGAGGATCAGCCAGGAGCCGGCGAGCCTGCACCAGCAGGTCGGCGACGAGGGCGACTCCCAGCTCGGCGACTTCGTCGAGGACACCAAGTCGGCGGCGCCCGTCGAGGAGGTCGCCGAGATCGTCCGGCACGAGGAGATCATGGCCGTGCTCGGCCTGCTCTCGCGCCGCGAGCGCACCGTGCTCCGCCTGCGCTTCGGCCTCGACGACGGCCGCCCCCGCACGCTGGAAGAGGTCGGCCAGGTGTTCGGGGTCACGCGCGAGCGCATCCGCCAGATCGAGGCGCGGACGCTGGCCAAGCTCAAGGCGATCCGCGAGGCGCAGTGCCTGCAGGAGTATCTCGAGTAGGAAGTCGGGCGCTCAGCCGCTGTTCAGGCGGTGATAGAGGCCCTTGAGGCGGCCGAACAGCTTGCGGTACTCCGCGTACCCGCGGGCGTAGACGGCGGCGGCATCCGTGGGCACGAAGCTCTCCGGCACGGGAACGAGCCCGGGGACGTCGTCGAGCGTCAGCTCTCCCAGGCAGATGCGCGCCCACAGGGCGACGCCGCGGAGCTGCGCGTTGCGCGGGTCCGCGACCTGCTCGACGGGCCGTCCGAAGACGTCGGCGTAGATCTGGCACCAGAGCTCGCTCTGTGCGCCTCCGCCGAGGATGCGTACCTTGGGGACGGAGCGCCGCAGGAACTTCTCGTAGGCGTCGAACAGCCAGCGGGCGTTGTAGGCCACCCCCTCGAGGACCGAGCGCACCAGCATCGCGCGGTCTGAGCGCAGCGAGAGGTTGAGCCAGCCGGCGCGCACGACCTTGTCCTCGGCGGGGCTCCGTTCGCCGTTCAGCCACGGCGTGAACAGCAGGCCCTCGCACCCGGCGGGAGCCTGCGCCGCCAGACGTATGAGGTCGTCGAACGAGGGCGCCAGGGCCTCGGCGGCCGCGCCCTCTGCCCCGATCCCGCTGCCGCCGCCCATGAGGCCGTCGTTGGGCGCCACGATCTGCTCGCGCAGCCAGTGGAGCGCGGCGCCTCCCGTCTCCTGGTTGTTCACGACGATCGGATGCGCCGCGTCGATGCCGGGGACCGTGGCGATCTGGTGCAGGATGTCGGTGCGCTTGAAGGGGACCCGGGAGCTGATCCACGCCGTCGTGGAGATGGCCACGTGGGTGTCGTAGGGCGCGATGGCCCCCGAGCCGATGACGGCGGCGTGCAGGTCCGGGACGCCGCAGACGACCGGCACGCCCGCGGCGACGCCGAGCTCCTCGGCGACGTCCGGAAGCAGCGGCCCCAGCACCGCGCCGGTGGGCAGGAGCTCGGGGAGCTTGGACTTCTCCCGCCGCGCCCGCACCAGGAGCTCGTCGACGTAGCCGAACGGAGCTCCGATACGGTTGTCGGTGAGCCAGGAGGCCAGCATGGACGCCGGTGTCGCAGCCGCGCGACCGGTGAAGCGGAGCCCCAGGTAGTCCACCGGCTCGAGGATGACCCTGGTCTTCTCGTAGACCTCACGCAGGCGCTCGCGCAACAGCAGCGCGTGACCCGTGGGGTCGGCGCCGCTGGGAGACGGCGCGCCGCCGGTGATGCGCACGAACGGGAGCACCTTGTGCGGGGCGAAGCCGCCGATGTTCAGCGGGCCGCCGATGACCTCGCGCGCCAGCTCGCGCGCGCGTGTGTCGGCCCAGAGCAGCACCTCCCCCACCGGCTCGCCGCCGGCCCCCACCGGCACCGACGACCCGTACTGGCCGGTGATCGCGACGACGTGCAGCCGGTCCCCGTCGGCGCCCACCCCGGAGATCGCCTCGCGCGCGGCTGAGCGCAGGCCGGCCCACCACTCGACCGCGTCCTGGGTGGCGGCGCCGTCGAGGCCGATGCGGGCGTGCACGGGACGGAAGGCGACCCGCAGCACCTCCCCCTCGAGCGAGACGACGGCGACCTTGGGACCGCCGTTGCCGAGGTCGACGGCGAGGACCCAGGGCTCGCTCATCAGGCGGCGCCCGGCTCGTCCGGCAGGTCGTGCATGGCGTCGAGGAAGCGGGCCATGGCGAACTTGAGCATCTCGGTACCGAGCGCCGTGCCGCCGAAGCCGTACACGGCGCCGGACAGCGCCTTCTTGCCCTTGTTGTCGCGCGCGTACGCGACGGCGGTGTGCAGCGCCTCGAGGTACGCGTCGGCGAGGCCGGGGCGCGCGTTCGGGCGGGTGATGCAGAAGTGCAGCGCCGGCGGCAACTGCAGGGCGATCATCCGCCAGCCCTGGGCGATGAGCGAGTCGTTGACGAGGTAGATGTCGAGGTCGTCCGCCGCCTTGAAGGCGATGAGGAAGAGGGGATCCCCGATGACTTCGAGCTCGGGGATCCCGTCGCGGATCCCCTCCTTGATGGTGGTCGCCGTCCTCATGATGGCGTCGGCGGCCGCGAGGTAGCCCGACTCCCCCGTGGCCACCAGCGCGGCCCACGTGGACGCGAGGATGCCGCCGCTGCGCGAGCCGGCGAAGCCCGGCGAGACGTACAGGCCGCCGGGCCAGGTGGGGTACGTGAAGTACTGGTGCTTGCGCAGCTCCTTGTCGCGGTACAGCAGGACGCTGGAGCCCTTGAGGGCGTAGCCGTACTTGTGCGTGTCGGCAGAGATCGAGGTCACGCCCGGGACGCGGAAGTCCCACGGCGGCACCTCGTAGCCGAGGCGCTCGACCCACGGGAGCAGCCAGCCGCCGAGGCAGCCGTCGACGTGCAGGCCGATGCCCCTCGACCGCGCCAGCTCGGCGAGCTCCTCGATCGGGTCGATGAGGCCGTGCGCGTAGTTGCCGGCGCTGCCGACCAGCGCGACCGTCTGGTCGTCGACGAGGTCGGCCATGGCGGCGACGTCGGCGAGATAGCCGTCGGTGAGCGGCGCGTGCCGCACCTCGACGTCCATCCAGTGCGCGCCCTTGTCCAGCGAGCAGTGCGCGGTCACCGGCATGACCAGGTTGGGCCTGGTCACGCCGCGGGCGCGCGCCTGCTCGCGGTACGCGTACAACGCGGTCATCAGGCTCTCCGAGCCGCCGCTGGTCACGACGCCGACGCCCGTCCCGTGCAGGAGGTCGGAGGTCATGGCGATGATCTCGCCCTCGAACTTGGTCGCGCTCGGGTACATGTCGCGCTGCAGGACGTTGGCGTGGGAGAACTGGTCGAACACCTGGCCGAGGAAGTGGTAGTGGGCGTGGTCGCCGGCGTAGATGCTGCCCGACACCGTGCCCTTGTCGCCGAGCGCGTCCTCGGCGTGGGACAGGCCGGCGACCTCGGCCAGGATGGAATCCTTGTCGACGGGCTCCGGCGGCACGCGCCGGAAGGTCTCGGTCGTGCTCCTGTACGGGTAGAGGTCGCCGAGGATCTTCTCGAGGCCCGTGTCGCTCACCTGTCTCACCCTTCCCTGCTCGTGTGTGCCGCGTCCTTGATCACGCCCCCGTCGAACACTGGCACGACCGCCACCTGGTCGCACGCGAACGAGTACGGGATGACGTCGTCCAGTTCGAGTCTCTTCAGGCGATGGCGCTGGGCAGCCTTCTCGATGTAGCCCAGCACGTCGCCCTCGGCCAGGCTCCAGAGGTCCATCGAGGCGTGCGCCGAGTCGCACTCGGTGCGGAACAGGCCCGTCGCCAGCAGTCTCCCCGTCAGGGCTCCCGCAAAGAGCGTGTCCTCGAGACAGAACCGGTCCTTCCAGCCCGAGCACAGGACGACCACGTTCTGCCGCCGCCGGGCGAGCCACTCCGTCAGCGCCGAGATGTTGACGAAGGCCCCGATGGCGATGCCGCCGGCGCTCTCCGCGATCTTGAGCGCCCGCGTACCGTTGGTCGTGCAGTAGACCAGCATCCTTCCGCCGATCCTGTCCCTGGTGAAGCTGAAGGCCGAGTTGCCGAAATCCGCGAAGTCGAGCTGCACGCCGTCCTTCTCGGACGCGACGAGGTACCCCTCGGCCTTGAGCCGTCGTGCCTCTTCGTGAGTGGCGACGGGGATGATCGCCTCCACCCCGTTCGCGACCGCGGTGCAGATGGTGGTCGTCGCGCGCAGGATGTCCACCAGCACGACTACGAAGTCGTCTTTGGTCAGGATGTCCGGGAACAGCCCGGGCGAGAAGCAGACTTCAACGCTTTTCCCCTGCACGTCAGTCATCCTTTCCCGCCGCGACAACAGCCTGGATGGTCACCCTAGCCGATGGGGCGACGGCGGTCCACGGGCCGCGGGCAGACGCGTCGTGCGCAGACTGAGGCAGCCGTCTCTCAGACGAAGGCCGTCCAACGGTTGTTCCGGCCGTCTCGCTCCTATATAAGAATGCTACTGTAAGAAGCGCGTCCGGCGGCCGGTGAGGCCCTCCAGGTGTCTTCGACGGATAGGAGTGCAGTGAGCGCGCGAGTCGATGAGGTGACGCGTCGCGTCGACCTGCTGTCGCAGGGCCTTCGCGACGCCGGGCTGCGGCTGACGCATCAGCGCCTCGAGATCGTGCGCGTCGTCGCCGCCGACGAGACGCACCCGGACGTCGAGACCGTCTTCCGGTCCGTGCGGCAGCGGGTCCCGACCATCTCACTCGACACCGTGTACCGCACGCTGTCCACGCTCACCGAGCGCGGGCTCATCGTGCGCGTCCTGTTCACGCCGGGACCCGCGCGCTACGACGCCAACCCGGCCCGGCACCACCACTTCGTCTGCACGCGATGTGGTCTGATCCGGGACGTGGAGGACGAGGACCTCGACGCCATCCGACCGACCGCGGAGGTCGCCCGTATCGGGCGCCCCGAGACGGTATCCGTCCAGTTCCGCGGGGTCTGCGCCGCCTGCAGAAGCAAGGAGGAGACCACGGCATGACCGCCAACGCTCGCCCGTTGTCCCCGCGGCCGCCCCGCCGCCTCGAGAGGAGAGACTGACATGTCCGACGCAAGCTCCAGCCCGGTCAACACGCCCGCGGCGACGCGGGTCCGGGAGTGGTGGCCCGAGCAGCTCGACCTGACGGTGCTGCACCGCAACCCGCCGGCGGCCGACCCGATGGGACCGGACTTCGACTACGCCGCCGAGTTCGCCACCCTGGACCTCGAGGCGGTCCGGCGCGACCTCATGTCCCTGATGACGGACTCGCAGGAGTGGTGGCCGGCCGACTACGGTCACTACGGCCCGCTGTTCATCCGCATGGCCTGGCACAGCGCCGGCACCTACCGGATCAGCGACGGCCGCGGCGGCGGGGGCCTGGGCGCGCAGCGGTTCGCCCCGCTCAACAGCTGGCCCGACAACGGGAACCTCGACAAGGCACGCCGCCTGCTGTGGCCGGTCAAGCGGAAGTACGGCCGCAAGATCTCCTGGGCCGACCTCATCATCCTCGCCGGCAACTGCGCCCTGGAGTCGATGGGCTTCATGACATTCGGCTTCGGCGGCGGCCGTGCGGACGTGTGGGAGCCGGACGACATCGACTGGGGCGCCGAGAAGGCGTGGCTTGAGGACAAGCGGTACGGCGGCGACCGCGAGCTCGCCAATCCGCTGGCCGCCGTCCAGATGGGCCTGATCTACGTGAACCCGGAGGGGCCGAACGGCACCCCGAGCGCGCTCGCCGCGGCCCGGGACATCCGGGAGACGTTCCGCCGCATGGCCATGAACGACGAGGAGACGGTGGCGCTGATCGCCGGAGGGCACACGTTCGGCAAGACCCACGGCGCCGGCGACGCCGCGAACGTCGGCCCCGAGCCCGAGGCGGCGCCGCTGCAGCAGATGGGCCTCGGCTGGAAGAGCGGCCACGGCACCGGGAGTGGTAACGACACCATCACCAGCGGGCTGGAGGGCGCCTGGACCCCCACGCCGACCAGCTGGGACAACAGCTTCTTCGAGACGCTGTTCCGCTACGACTGGGACCTGACCAAGAGCCCGGCCGGAGCGTGGCAGTGGGTCCCGACGGACCCGTCCGCGGCGGACACCGTGCCGGACCCGCACGATCCGACGAAGCGGCACGCGCCGGTGATGCTCACGACCGACCTCGCGCTGCGGATGGACCCGATCTACGAGCCCATCTCCCGGCGCTTCCTCGAGAACCCGCAGGAGTTCGCCGAGGCCTTCGCCAAGGCCTGGTTCAAGCTCACGCACCGCGACATGGGGCCGATCACGCGCTACCTCGGCCCGCTGGTGCCGGCCGAGCCGCAGATCTGGCAGGACCCGGTCCCTCCGGTCTCCCACCCGCTGGTCGGAGCGCAGGACATCGCCGCCCTCAAGGGCACGATCCTCGCCTCCGGGCTCTCGGTGTCTCAGCTCGTCTCGACCGCGTGGGCCTCGGCGTCGACGTTCCGCGGCACCGACAAGCGCGGCGGCGCCAACGGCGCGCGCATCCGACTCGAGCCGCAGGGCGGCTGGGCCGTCAACGAGCCCGCGAAGCTGGCGCAAGTGCTGCGCGCGCTGGAGACGATCCAGCAGGAGTTCGAGGCGCAGGCGGTCGGCGGCAAGCGCATCTCGCTCGCCGACCTGATCGTGCTGGGCGGGTGCGCCGGCGTCGAGAAGGCGGCGAGAGACGCCGGCTTCGAGGTCGAGGTGCCCTTCACCCCCGGGCGCACGGACACGACGCAGGAGCAGACCGACGTCGAGTCGTTCGCCGTGCTGGAGCCGACGGCGGACGGGTTCCGCAACTACCAGGGCGACGGTCAGCTCAAGCCCGCCGAGCAGCTGCTCGTCGAGAAGGCGACCCTGCTCACGCTCAGCGCGCCGGAGATGACGGTGCTCGTGGGCGGCCTGCGCGTGCTCGGCGCGAACCACGACGGGTCGGAGCTCGGCGTGCTGACCGCGCGCAAGGGAGAGCTGACCAACGACTTCTTCGTCAATCTCGTCGACATGGCCACGACGTGGGAGCCGAGCGATGAGACGGAGGCGACGTTCGAGGGTCGCGACCGGTCGACGGGTGAGGCTCGCTGGACCGCCAGCCGCGTCGACCTGGTCTTCGGCTCGAACTCCCAGCTGCGCGCGCTCGTCGAGGTCTACGCCGGCGACGACGCGCAGGAGAAGTTCGTGCGCGACTTCGTCGCCGCGTGGGACAAGGTCATGATGCTCGACCGGTTCGACGTCGCCTGAGCGAGCCGAGATGGGTGCGAGTGTGAGAGGGGGCCGGTCCAGCGGGACCGGCCCCCTCTTCACGCCGCGGCCTCGGCAGCCCGCGGCGCCGCGAGCCTCCTGCGCTTCGGCGGCCTTCTCGATGTAGCCCAGGTGGCCCCTGGCCAGGCGCCACAGGTCCATCGAAGCGTGATCCGAATCACACTCGGTCTGGAACAGGCACTGAACGGCCGCGTGGTGGGAAGACAAGGATCGAGTCTCGAGAGGAGTCAGCCGATGGCATCCGCCAACGAGGGCCCATTCGTCGTGTCAGAGCCGTGCCCCGTCTGCGGAGGGCAGGGCGCCATCAACGGGCAGCCCTGCCTCCCGTGTCACGGCACGGGTGTGCAGCGGTTCTTCCACGGCACGAAGGCCGACCTGGAGCCGGGAGACCTGATCGGGCCGGGCCACCGCTCCAACTTCGGCCAGAGGAAGCAGGGGACCTACGCGTACCTGACCGGCACCCTGGATGCGGCCGTCTGGGGGGCGGAGCTGGCGCTTGGCGAAGGCCCCGGCAGGATCTACGTCGTGGAGCCGACCGGTCCGATCATGGACGACCCCAATCTGACCGACAAGAAGTTCCCGGGCAATCCGACCAAGTCGTACCGCTCCCGAGAGCCGCTCCGGGTCACGGGCGAGGTGAAGGAGTGGCAGGGGCACTCCCCCGAGGCGCTCAAAGCCATGAGGGACAACCTCGAGCGTTTGAGGCGGCAAGGCGTCGAGCCGATCGACTGACTCGATCTGACACTGTGGCATCAGCGCATCGACTTGCCACCACCACGGCCTGCCCTGGCCAACACTCCTCCGACACCGCCAGCACGAGGACTTCGGCGAGGTCGGCACGACGAGTCCGGCCGTGTCCCTTGAGTGCGTTGCCAGGAGAGATGACGTATTGTCCTTTTGGCTGATTGTTCAAGCCACCGGGTCGAGCGATCGTCCAGACCGTTTCACTCGTCTTGACCAGGCGCTCCATCTCTCGCATGTCGTCGATCGCCGAACCCAGCATGAAGCGCATGACTCGCCTGCACGACCTGTCCAGCGACGAACGCAATCACCTCTTCGCTCTGCTCGAGCGCATCTGCGTCGCACTTGAGACCAGTGAGTCACGCGAGGTGGACCGATGAGCCTGCCCAAGCGCGTGCTTGTCACTGGCGCCAGCGGCAACGTCGGGCGCGAGGTGGTGCGTGACCTGCGCGGTCGCGAGATCGAAGTGCGTGCCGCCGTGCCTGATGAGAAGGCTGCCCAGGGAGTCCCGAAGGACGTGCCCTGGGTGCCGTTTGATTTCACGTCCCCGGACACGTTCGATCCCGCCCTCGAGGGCGTCGACCGCGTCTTCCTCATGCGACCGCCGCACATGTCCGATGCCGCAGCTTTTGAGCCGTTCCTGGCAGCCATGAAGCAGGCCGATGTGCGGCAAGTCACCTTCTTGTCGCTGCTCGGCGTCGAGAAGAACCCCATCGTGCCGCATCACGGCATCGAGAAGGGCCTGCGGGCTTCCGGCCTCGGCTGGACGATGGTACGCCCGGCCTTCTTCATGCAGAACCTGACCACTACTCATCTCGCGGATCTGCGCGAGGGGCGCATCGTCGTCCCGGCAGGCGCCGGTCGCACAAGCTTCATCGACGTTCGCGACATCGGCGCCGTGGCAGCCCTCACTCTGGCCGAGGTCGGCCACCTCGGCAAAGCCCACTCGATCACCGGCCGTGAAGCGCTGACCTATGCCGAATGCGCCGCTTTGCTCAGTGAGGCCAGCAAACGCGAGATCGTCTACACCAACCCCAGTGGACGCGAGTTCGCCAGACACATGGCGGACCAGGGCTTTCCGCCCGACTACATCCGCGTGATGCGCGGCATCTACCTGGTCTGCAAGCTCCGCCTCGCCGGACGCATCACCGACGAGCTACCTCGACTCCTGGGGCGTCCGGCTATCAGCTTCGCGCAGTTCGCACAGGATCATGTCGGCTTGATCGACGAGCCGCTCTCCTAGCTGGTCCTTCGCCTCTTCTGTCGGTCGACAAGCACCCTTGCTACGCGACTCATGCCCGACGTGATCGGCTTCCTCATGGTGGCAGGAGCCCTCTCTCCCATCACGTGGCAGCAAGCTCCTTCAAGCGTCCAGTGTCACCCGGAACACGACAACAAGAACGTGGTGGGCCCAGCAGGACTCGAACCTGCGACCGGCCGATTATGAGTCGGCTGCTCTGACCAACTGAGCTATAGGCCCGTGCGGGGCGGCGCGGGACGCCGCGCCGGCGCCGCCCAATGATACGCTCTCGGGGACGCAGTCGGCAGCAGGACGCACAGGGGGAGGTGACGTGGTGGCCGGGTTCGAACCAGCGCCGCGCGGCATGCTCACGGAGCGCAGCGAGTGGAGTGCGGCCCAGATCATCCGCGTCACGGCCATCGTCACGCTGACCGTGCTCGCGATCGTCGGCGTCCTCGAGTTCCTCTCCCAGGTCCGCACCATCCTCCTGTGGGTGCTCATCGGCGTGATCCTGGCGGTGG
>DASUMX010000164.1:0-10000 GCA_036277455.1 Thermoleophilia bacterium | reverse complement strand
CACGCGTGTGGGGCGGGCGGCCCTTGCCACGTGCGGGCCTCCCGCCCCTCACGACGGCTGCGGCGACGTCCCCGACGGCCGCCGCGGACGCCGGGCCTCCCGGCCCGGCTCATCTGGTCTCTCTCAGCCGATCACTGCCTGGGTGCCGCCTCGAGGGCGTCGGCCACCGTCGCGAACACCCTGTCGAGCTGGGCGTCGTCGATGACGAGCGGCGGCTGGATGCGCAGCACGCTGCCGAAGTTGCCGCCCACGCCGATGAGCACGCCGTGGTCGAGGCAGTACTGGCGCACGAAGCCGGCCTGGGCGGTGCCGTAGGCCTTGGTCGCCGGGTCGGCGATGAGCTCGACGCCGACCATGAGGCCCTTGCCGCGCACGTCGCCGATGAGCGGCTGCGTCTTGGCGAGCTCCCGGAACTTCGCCATCAGGGCCTCGCCCTTGCGCGCCGCGCCCTCGACGACCCCGTCCAGGAGGAAGTCGATGTTGGCGAGCGCCGCGGCGCAGCTCACGGGGTTGCCGCCGAACGTGCTGAGGTGGTCGCCGATCTGGAAGGCGTCGGCGATCTCGGGCTTGGCGATGAAGGCGGACAGCGGCCAGCCGTCGGCGATGCCCTTGGCCAGCGTCATGATGTCCGGCTCGACGCCGTAGTGGTCGATGGCGAACAGCTTGCCGGTGCGCCCGAACCCGCTCTGGACCTCGTCGGCGATGAACAGGATGCCCATCTCGTCGAGGATCTCCTTGACACGCTTGAAGTAGCCGTCCGGCGGGACGATGATGCCGCCCTCGCCCATCACCGGCTCGGCGATGAAGGCGCAGACGTCACCCGAGAGGTGCAGGCGGGCGATCTCGCCGACGCGGCGCGCGCAGAGCAGGTCGCACCTGTCCGGCGTGGTCTCGGCGAAGCAGCGGTAGCAGTACGGCGTGGGCGTGAACGCGACGCCCGGCATGTACGGGCCGCCGCCCTTCTTGCGACCGGAGTTCCCGGTGACCGAGAGGGTCGCGAAGCTGCGGCCGTGGAAGCTCGACTCGATGGCCAGGAACTCGCGCTTGCCCGAGTAGCGCTTGGCGAGGCGGAAGGCGCCCTCGATGGCCTCGGCGCCGCCGTTGCCGAAGAACGTCTTCTGCAGCGTGCCGGGCGTGACCTCGGCGAGCTTCTGGGCGAGCGCGCCGACCGGCTCGACGTGGTAGACGTAGCTGCAGGCGTGCACGAGCTTGTTGGCCTGGGCGATGGCGGCGTCCAGGATCTGCTGGTTGTGGTGGCCGGCGTTGGTGACGCTGATGCCGGCGAAGCAGTCGATGTACTCGGTGCCGTCGGCGTCGTAGAGGTAGGCCCCGTCGCCATGGTCCGCGACCACCGGCTCGACGCGCTTGACGAACCCTGTCATCACGTAGTCGCGGTACTGTTCCTGCACGCCCATGCTATCGACTCCCCTTCGGCTGACGCTTGGTTAATCACTTGATTGACTTTTGCGACAGTAGGTTATCAGATGGCGCCGGTCCGGTCCCGCGCTGACCCCCTCGACGAGGCCTCGCACGCGCGTCTGGGCCGTGTGGACGCGGTCACAAGCGGGCCCTATAATTGAGCCACCCAAGTGGGCCGTTGAGTCTGGTCACCCCACTCGTACCTGGGACCGCCGCGTATCGCAAAGGAGTGCGTATGTCGGGTTCACCACCCAAATCCACCGGTGCTGCGCTTGTCGTCGGTGGTGGCGTCGCGGGCATCCAGTGCTCGCTCGACCTTGCCGAAGGGGGGTACAAGGTCTACCTCGTCGAGAAGGCGCCGGCCCTCGGTGGTCACATGGCCCAGCTCGACAAGACCTTCCCCACCAACGACTGCTCGATGTGCACCCTGGCGCCCAAGCTGGTCGAGGCCGGCAGGCACCTGAACATCGAGATCGTCACCAACTCGGAGCTCATCGGCCTCGAGGGCGAGCCGGGGAGCTTCGACGCCAAGATCTACCACCACGCCCGGTTCGTCGACCCGGATATCTGCACGAGCTGCGGCGAGTGCTCCCCTGTGTGCCCGGTCACGGTGCCGGATCCCTACAACGAGGGCCTCAACGACCGCAAAGCCATCACCAAGCTGTACGCGCAGGCGATCCCCAACACGTACTTCGTGACCAAGAAGGGCCACAGCCCCTGCAAGCGCGCCTGTGCCGTGCACACCAGCGCGCAGGGCTACCTGGCCCTCATCGCCGACGGCCGCTACGCCGAGGCGTACACCGTCGCCAGCGACCCCAACCCCTTCACCGCCGTCTGCGGCCGCGTCTGCACGCACAAGTGCGAGACCGACTGCACCCGCGGTGACGTCGACGAGCCGCTCGCCATCGCCGGCCTCAAGCGGTTCGTCAGCGACTACGCGTTCGCGAACGTGCCGCTGCCGGAGAAGGCCGAGGTCACGTACAAGGAGAAGGTCGCCGTGGTCGGCGCCGGCCCCAGTGGCCTCACCGCCGCCCGCGACCTCGCCCTGCTGGGCTACGCGGTCACCGTCTTCGAGAGCAAGCCGGAGCCGGGCGGCATGCTGCGCTTCGGCATCCCCGAATACCGCCTGCCCAAGGCCGCCCTGCAGCAGGACATCGACCGCGTGCTCGCGCTCGGCGTCGACCTGCAGTGCGACAAGGCCGCCGGCAAGGACTTCACCGTCGACGGCCTCATGAAGAAGGACGGCGGCGGCTACAAGGCCGTGTACCTCGCCGTCGGTCTCCAGGGCGGCCGCACCCTGCCCGTCCCCGGCGCCGACGCCAAGGGCGTCCTCGACGCCGTCAGCGTCCTCAGGGCCGCCTCGCTCGGCGAGAAGGTCGACATGGGCAAGAACGTCGTCGTCATCGGCGGCGGCGACGTGGCCTTCGACGCCGGGCGCACCGCACTGCGGCTCGGCGCCGAGAAGGTCACCATCAACTGCATCGAGGACGACCAGAGCGTGCCGGCCTCCGACGACGAGCTCACCGAGGGCCTGGACGAAGGCATCAGCTTCAACTGCTCCTGCATGCCCTCGCAGATCGTCACAGACGCCTCCGGCCGCGCCAGCAAGGTCGAGTTCCTCGCCTGCTCGCTCGGCGACCCGGACGAGCGCGGCTGGCGCCCGCCGGTGGCCATCGCCGGCTCGGAGCACGAGCTCGAGTGCGACACCGTCATCTTCGCCATCGGCCAGAGCATGGTCGACGACTTCCTCGAGGGGTCCAAGGGCATCACCGTCGAGAAGGGCCAGATCCTCACCGACAAGGCCACGCTCGGCACCGGCAAGAAGGGCGTGTTCGCCGGCGGCGACGCCGCGGCCAGCGCCCCGTGGACGGCCATCGAGGCCGTCGCCGCGGGCCGTCGCGCGGCGCGCAGCATCCACAACTTCCTGCGCGGCGAAGACCTCCTCCCCATCGAGGACGACGTCATGGACGAGGCCAAGCCCGAGGACGCCGTCCTCGAGCAGACCGCCGTCATGGCGCGCCTCCCCATGCCGCACCTGCCGGGCGCGGCGCGCAAGATCGTCTGGGACGAGGTCAACACCGGCTTCTCCGAGGAGCAGGCGGTGGCCGAGGCCAAGCGCTGCCTCGACTGCGCCATCTGCTCCGAGTGCATGGAGTGCGTCAGGGCCTGCGGCCCCGGCGCCCTGCTGCACGGCGAGCGCGACGAGGAGATCGACGTCGAGGTCGGCGCCGTGGTCATGGCGACGGGCTTCGACCTCCACGACCCCGGCGACAAGGGCGAGTACGGCTACCAGCGCTACCCCAACGTCCTCTCGGCGCTCGAGTACGAGCGCATGCTGAGCGCCAGCGGCCCCACCATCGGCTCCGTCCAGCGCCGCAGCGACGGAGCTCATCCCAAGAAGATCGCCTTCATCCAGTGCGTGGGCTCCCGCGACCAGGAGCACGAGTACTGCTCCAGCGTCTGCTGCATGTTCGCCAACAAGCAGGCGATGCTCACCATCGACCACGAGCCTGACTGCGAGCCCACCGTCTTCCTCATGGACATGCGCGCCCAGGGCAAGGGCTTCGACGCCTTCTACCAGCGCGCGCTGGACAAGGGCGTCGGCTTCATCCGTTCGCGCCCGAGCTACATCAAGGAAGACCCGCTGACCAGGGACCTGCTGATCAGCTGGGAGGACGAGGGCGGACGGCTGCACGAGACGCGCTACGACATGGTGGTGCTCTCGGCCGGCCTGGAGCCTGCGCGCAAGGCGCAGGAGGCGGCCGGCCACCTCGGCGTCGCCCTCAACCGGCACGGCTTCTGCGAGCTGCACGAGTTCAACCCGCTCGAGACCAGCCGCAAGGGCGTGTTCGTGGTCGGCCCGTTCGGCGAGCCCAAGGACATCCCCGACAGCGTCGCCCAGGCATCCGCCGCCGCGGCGCAGGTCATGACCGGCCTCGCCGACTCGCGCCACACGCTCACGGTCGACAAGGAGTACCCGGCCGAGAAGAACGTGGCCGGCGTGGAGCCACGCGTCGGCGTCTTCGTCTGCCACTGCGGCAGCAACATCGCCGGCGTCATCGGCGTCGAGAGCGTCGCCGAGTACGCCAAGGAACTGCCCGGCGTGGCGTTCGCCACCGACACGATGTACACGTGCTCCTCGGACAGCCTCTCGCTCATCCGCGACGCCATCGAGGAGCACGACCTGAACCGCGTGGTCGTGGCGAGCTGCACGCCGCGCACGCACGAGCCGATCTTCCAGGACACCCTGCGCGAGGCCGGCCTCAACCCGTTCCTCTTCGAGATGGCCAACATCCGCGACCAGGCGAGCTGGGTCCACGCCAACGAGCCGGAGAAGGCCACGCAGAAGGCCAAGGAGCTGGTCCAGATGAGCGTGGCCCGGGCCCGGCTCCTCGAGCCGCTGTTCAAGGTCGACGTCCCGCTCACGCACGCGGCCGTGGTCGTCGGCGGCGGCGTCGCCGGCATGACCAGCGCGCTGGCGCTCGGCGACATGGGCCACGAGGTACACCTGATCGAGCGCTCGCCCAAGCTCGGCGGCCACGTGCTCGAGCTCGGCGACACCATCAAGGGCAACGACCCGACGGCGCTGGTCACGCAGCTCGAGCAGCGCCTCGTCGACAACCCGAACGTCAAGATCCACCTCGAGGCCGAGCTCGCCGACTTCCACGGCTTCATCGGCAACTTCTCGAGCATCATCGGCGAGAAGGACGGCAAGCGCACGCCGGTCGATCACGGCGTCGTCGTGGTCGCGACCGGCGGCGTCGAGGAGAGGCCCGAGCTCTACGGTCTCGGTTCCGGCCAGAAGGTCGTCACCGGGATGGACCTCGAGCGCATGCTCAAGGAGCACGACCCGGCGCTCGCCGCGGTCAAGAGCGTGGGCTTCATCCTCTGCGCCGGCTCGCTCGACGAGAACAAGCCGTACTGCTCGCGCACCTGCTGCGCCCAGAGCATCAAGAACGCGATCCGGCTCAAGGAACAGGACCCGGATCGCCAGGTGTACGTCTGGTTCAAGGAGGTCCGCACGTTCGGCCTCCTCGAGGAGTACTACACCAGGGCGCGTGAGCTCGGCGTCATCTTCACGCGCTACGACAACGACTCCAAGCCGGAGGTCAGCGCCAACGGCAGCGTCAGCGTCAAGGCGCGCGACCCGTACCTGCGCCGCGACGTGGAGCTTCCGCTCGACCTGCTCGTGCTGGCCACGCCGACGGTGCCGTCCACGGGCGGCAGCGAGCTGAGCAAGCTGCTCAAGGTGCCGCTCACCGCCGACGGCTTCTACCTCGAGGCGCACGTCAAGCTGCGCCCCGTGGACTTCGGCTCCGAGGGCATCTTCCTCTGCGGCGCCGCCCACTACCCCAAGAGCATCGAAGAGACGATCTCGCAGGCCTACGCCGCCGCGGGACGCGCCGCGTCCATCCTGGCCAAGTCGGTGCTCAAGGCCGGCGGCGTCGTCGCGGAGGTCGACACGGAGAAGTGCGCAGCCTGCCTCACGTGCGTGCGCATCTGCCCCTACGAGGTGCCGATCATCGACCTCGAGACCAAGAAGGCCAAGATCGAGGCTGCGGCCTGCCAGGGCTGCGGCGTCTGCGTCAGCGAGTGCCCGGTCAAGGCGATCACGCTGCACCACTACACCGACGCGCAGGTCTTCGCCAAGGAAGAGGCGCTCTTCATGGAGGTGAGCTGACATGGCCGACGCCGACGTGAAGACCCCGGTGGCCGAGGGCGGCGAAGCCGCTCCCGAGGCCGCCGAGGAGGCGCCGAAGAAGCCGGTCGACCCCGACTTCGAGCCCGAGATCATCGTGTTCGCGTGCCACTACTGCGCCTATGCGGCGGCCGACCTGGCCGGCAGCATGCGCCTGCAGTACCCATCGAACATCCGCATGATCAAGCTGCCGTGCACCGGCAAGCTCGAGGTCATCCACCTGCTCAAGGCGATCGAGGCGGGCGCGGACGGCGTGTACGCCGCCGGCTGCCTCGAGGGCGAGTGCCACTACCTCAAGGGCAACCTGTGGGCGCGCAAGCGCGTGAACCACGTCAAGGACCTGCTCGCCGAGGTCGGCATCGAGCCGGAGCGCGTGGAGATGTACAACATGTCGTCGGCCATGGGCGCCAAGTTCGCCGAGGTCGCGACCGAGTTCACCGAGCGCATCAAGGCGCTCGGCCCCAACCCCGTCAAACGTGCGGGTGTGGATGCCCACGCCGCCGCGCGCGAAGCGCTCGGCGGCGCGGCCATGCCCGACGACCCCGCTACGTCCGCCGCCACCAGTGAGGAAGGACACGCAGAATGATCACCGCCGAACGCAAACCCCTCGACGAGATCCTCGCGCTCGTCGGCGACAAGAAGAAGGTCCTCGTGGCCGGGTGCGACACCTGTGTCGCCATCTGCCTCACGGGCGGCGAGAAGGAGGCTGAGATCCTCGCCAGCGAGCTGCGGATCAAGGCCGAGCAGGACGGCCGTGAGGCCGAGATCGAGCACACGGCAGCCATCCGCCAGTGCGAGTGGGAGTACCTCGACATGATCGCCGACAAGGTCAAGGACGCGGACATCGTCGTCAGCATGGCCTGCGGCATCGGCATCCAGAGCATGGCCGAGAAGTTCTCGCCCCAGCTCGTCGTGCCGGCCGTCAACACCAACATGCTGGGCATGCCGCAGGAGCACGCCGTCTGGCTGGAGCGCTGCGGCGCCTGCGGCGACTGCGTCATCGGCGAGACCGCCGGCATCTGCCCCGTCGTGCGCTGCAGCAAGAGCCTCATGAACGGCCCGTGCGGCGGCTCGCACGACGGCCTCTGCGAAGTCAAGACGCCGGAGAAGGAGGACCTCGACTGCGCCTGGCACCTCATCTGGGAGCGCCTCAAGGAGCAGGGTCGTGAGGACCTGATGATCAAGAACCGGCCGCCGAAGAAGTGGAACCTCAGCAGCTCCGGCGGCCCGCGGAAGATGGTGCGCGAGGAGGCGAAGCCGGTATGACCGCGACTGAGTACAAGGCTGGCACCAACCTCGAGAAGATCTTCAGCGAGGGCAAGTTCGCCGTCACCGGCGAATGCGGTCCGCCCAAGAGCGCCGACGGCGGCGTCATCGCCGGCAAGGCCGACATGCTCAAGGGCTACGTCGATGCGGTCAACATCACCGACAACCAGACCGCCGTCGTCCGCATCGCCTCCCTCCCGTCCGCCGTCACCGTGCAGCAGCACGGCCTCGAGGCGATCATGCAGATGACCTGCCGGGACAGGAACCGCCTCGCCATGCAGGCCGACCTGCTCGGCGCCCACACCCTGGGCGTGCACAACGTGCTCTGCCTCACCGGCGACCACATGAGCTTCGGCAACCACCCCGAGGCCAAGGGCGTGCACGACCTCGACGCCATCAACCTCATCCAGATGCTCAAGGACATGCGCGACGAGAAGAAGTTCCAGTGCGGCGACGAGATGGACGTGGCGCCGAAGTTCTACATCGGCTGCGCCGAGAACCCCTTCGGCGACCCGTTCGAGTTCCGCTCCATCCGGCTCAAGAAGAAGATCCTCGCCGGCGCCGACTTCATGCAGACCCAGTGCATCTTCAACGTCCCCAAGTTCAAGAAGTGGATGGAGGAGGTCCGCGCCGAGGGCCTGCACCAGGAGATCAAGATCATGGCCGGCCTCACGCCGCTCAAGGGCGTCGGCGGCGCCCGGTACATGAAGAACTTCGTGCCGGGCATGGACGTGCCGGACGATATCGTCGAGCGCATGGCCGGCGTCGAGAAGGGCCCGGCGTCGCACGCCGAGGGCAAGAAGCTCGCCGTCGAGATGATCAAGGAACTGGCCGAGGTCGAGGGCGTCGCCGGCGTGCACATCATGGCGGTCGAGTGGGAAGAGGCCGTGCCCGAGATCGTGGAGGCGGCCGGACTCATGCCGCGTCCCACGGTCGCCTAGGAGGCGCGCATGACCGCTACCTGCACACCGAGCGCCTCGCTCAGCCGGCAGGTCACCGCCGGCTGCGACGAGAACGCCTACAAGTGCTACCAGTGCAAGAAGTGCACGTCCGGGTGTCCGGTCGCCCGGTACTCGGACATGCACCCGGCGATGATCATGCGCGCCGTCCAGCTCGGGCAGTTCGACATGATCTTCGACGACCGGTTCATCTGGCTGTGCACCGGGTGCGAGACCTGCACCACCCGCTGCCCCCAGAGCATCGACATCGCGACCATCATCGACGAGCTCAAGATCATGGCGCGCAAGCAGGGCCGCATCCCCGCCGACACCCCGTCGGCCCAGATGCTCAAGCTCAACTACGACTCGTTCGTGCGCTGGGGCCGCATGTGGGAGGTCGAGCTCATCACGCTCGACGTCCTCAAGCGGCCGACCAGCATGAAGAACTGGTTCACGCTCGGTCCCAGGATGCTGCTCAAGGGCAAGATCAACCCCACGCTCAAGCGCGGGGACACGATGGCCATGAAGCGTATGGTCCAGACCGCCGAGAGCATCACCCGGGCCCGTGAGGCCCGGAACGCGGGGGGCCGGTCATGACCAAGACCCTTGCGTACTACCCCGGCTGCTCGCTGCACGGCACGTCGGGCGAGTTCGACGCCAGCTTCAGGGCGACGGCCCGGGCGCTCGACCTGGTGCTCCAGGAGATCCCGGGCTGGGAGTGCTGCGGCAACACCGCGGCGCACTCCATCAACCGCCTGCTCAGCGTGGCCCTGCCGGTCAACGAGCTCGCCAAGGTCGAGCAGGACATGAAGCTCGACGCGGTGGCCGTCCCGTGCGCCGCCTGCTACAGCCGCTTCAAGACGGGCGCCCACGAGGTCGCCGAGAGCGAGGAGACGGCGGCCGACGTGCGTGCCGTGGTCGGCCGCGCCTACAACGGCGGCGTCGAGGTCGACAACCTCATCGACGTCTACCACGACGCCGTGGGCCTCGAGGAGCTCGCCGCCAAGGTCACCCGGCCGTTCGCCGGCCTCAAGGTCGCCTGCTACTACGGCTGCCTGCTCACCCGGCCGCCCAAGGTCACGCTCGCCGACGACCCCGAGTACCCGACCCACATGGACGAGGTCTGCGAGGCCGTCGGCTGCGAGGCCGTGGACTGGAACTACAAGACCGACTGCTGCGGCGCCTCACTGGCGCTCACCGAGCAGGGCATCGTCGACGACCTCGTCGGCCGCATCCTCACCGACGCCAAGGCGTGCGGCGCGCAGGCCGTGATCGTCGCCTGCCCGCTCTGCCAGGTGAACCTCGACGGCCGCCAGGTCGAGATCGCCAAGAAGGACGCCGGCTGGCAGGGCATCCCCGTGGTGTTCCTCAGCCAGCTCGTCGGCCGTGCCCTCGGTCTGGACGACAAGACGCTCGGCCTCAAGAAGCACCTCGTGGACATCACGGCGGTGATGGCGTAGCGCGTCGCGCCGCCTGCAGGCCGGCTGCGCCGGCACGAGGGTCCACGCCGAGATACGAAGAGGGGCGCCGCGGTCGCGGCGCCCCTCTTCACGTACGGACCCACCTGAGGGCACCGGAACGGTGCGTTGCCTCTCCTGACAACAGGCGCCGCCAACGTTGACGCGGACGCCTGAGCGGGTGTAGGCGTGGAAGGCACGGCACAGGGCTGCGCAGGTCG
>DASUMX010000163.1:0-2275 GCA_036277455.1 Thermoleophilia bacterium | reverse complement strand
CGCTCACCGGCTGAGTCTCGGGGAGTGGGAGCCGGCGCGGTGACCGCAAGGCGGCTGCCGCGCCGGCCCCCGTCTCTGGCCCACCGCGCCGAATCGTGACATGCTTCAAGGCGAGGCTGATGGCGCGTGGGGACGCCCGGCCGTTCGACCGCGACGTGACTGGAGGGGGTCATGAGGCGAGTGTGGACGATGGTTCCCGTACTGACGACCTTCGCGGCGCTGGCTGCGTTGCTCGCCGGACCCGCCATGGCGTCACCGAACTGGCCCGGCTGGGCTCCGCCCGCCCTGGCAGCCCAGGGGGCCACCTCCTACCCCGAGGTGCCTCCCGGGCCGGCGACCGTGCTGCCCGACTTCGTCGGCTCCGCGGTCGCTCCACACCCGCTACCGAACGCTCGCGTTCCTCAGAACCCGTATCTCGGCCAGAACCCCTACGGCTACTTGCACGACGACAGCTGGAACAGCGACACCGCCGACGGGCCCGGACCTCTCGGCCACGACCTCGAGACCATCTCCTCCACGCTCGGCTTGCCTGCCGTTCTGCAGTGGGCGTCGAGCACCAGCAGCCTCTCCTTCGACAGTCACGGACGTCTTGTCGTCGCCTTCCTGCAGGACGGCCTCGTGACCGGCGCGTCCGTCCTCCTGCTCGACCCCGTGTCACTCGACGTCCTGTTCAGCTACCCCTTCGGCACCAGCGCGATCGGGAGCATCTACTTCTACGTCGACGACCAGGACCGCGTCGTGATGGCCACCGGTCCTCGCGCCATCACCACGCTCCGCGAGCGCGGGACAGAGGCCGCGCCCACGCTCGAGCTCGTGCCCGAGCGAAGCTACGACCTCTCGCGGGTGATCCCGGAGGGCGACCATCTCGCGGGGCTCCTGCCCGACTGGGACGGCAACATCCTCTTCGCAACGGCCGGAGAAGGGAAGGCGACAGGGCCGCGCGTGGGCGTCGTCGACCCGGACGCGCGGCCGCGGGTGAAGTGGGTGGAGCTCGGCAAGGGCGAGTACATGGCGAACGGGATGGCCGTGACCAGGACAGCCTCGTACGCCATCACATCCAAGGCGCTGTACAAGCTCACCGTCGGAGACGGCCGGCCACGTGTGGAGTGGCGTGCCGGGTACGACCACAGCGTCGACAAGTCCCAGCTGGGGCAGCTGTGCGTCGGTTCGGGGACCAGCCCAACCATCCTCGGGGGCGGCAAGTACGTGACGATCAACGACAGCGCCACGCCGATGAAGGTCCTCGTCTTCCGTACGGCGACCAAGCTGCAGCCGGGACAGCGCAGGCTCATCGCATCCATACCGGTGTTCGCGGACATGGCGGGCCAAGCCGCCGCTAACTCTATCCTCGGGTACCGCGACTCCATGGTCATCCAGAACAGCTACGGGCACTCGGACGCCTACGACAAGGACGGCTTCCTCCGGTCGACGGACAGCCTGCCCGGCCTGGAGCGCATCGACATCAAGCCGGGCGGCAAGGGGCTGCGCAAGGTCTGGGTGAACGACGAGGTCACCTCCGTCAACCTCCCCAAGCTGTCCACGCAGACCGGGCTCATCTACGTCATCGACAGGCAGGACGACGAGAACGGCGTCGACGCGTACTACTGGACGGCCGTGGACTTCCGCACCGGCAAGGTGGTGTGGCGCAAGCTGGCAGGCACCGGTGTGGCCTGGGACAGCTACTTCGCGCCGTCGTCCCTCGGGCCCACGGGGACGTTCTACAACGGCAACTACGGAGGGCTTGCCGCTGTGCGGGACGGGAAGTGACCCGCCCCTGTTCTACCGCCGCGGCGGTGTGATCCTCCCCCCACCCTTGAGGAACCGCCGCAGGCTGATGACCGCACCCGACGGCGCGTAGTCACCGATGAAGCGCGTGGCGTTCTGCGCGTAGATGTTCCGCGAGTCGCTGAGGTCGAGGATCGGCACCTTGTCGATACTGCCGGCGTAGGACGGGTCCGTGACCATGTTCCGGTAGATCACGGCGCCGGTCTGCCCTCTGATGCGCCAGGGCATGAAGTTGTAGCCGCGCTGCCTGGCCTGTCTGCGGATGCCCTTGTCGCCGATCGCCACGTAGACGAAGCCGTCGGAGGCCACCTTGAACTGGTCGTCTCTCAAGCCGAGCGGCGTGGACGTGTTCCGGTTCGTCTCGTTGAGCGACCAGTAGCGCACCTGCGTTTCGCCGTACTCGGACGCGCCTTTCGGGAACGTCGGCGGCTTGACGCGCAGCACCACGACCTCGCCCTGCCGCCGCGTGACGGCGCCGATGAGGTACAGG
>DASUMX010000162.1:0-10392 GCA_036277455.1 Thermoleophilia bacterium | reverse complement strand
GGGTCGCCGGCGGCGTCCCCGTGGCGGGGGCCGGTCAGGCCGCGCCGGCCGGCAGCAGCGCGACCGTGGCCACCACCGGCCAGTGGTCCGAGGGCAGACGTCCCCCCGGCCGGGCGTGGTCGATGCGCGCGGCCAGGACGTCCCAGCCGCGGTCGACGAGCACGTAGTCGATGCGCGTCCCGTCGGTCGACCCGTCCCACGGGTGGTGCGTGCCGGCCTGCGGCCCGCGCTCGCCCAGATGGGCGAGCGTGTCGCGCAGGCCGGCGGCGAGCAGGTGCGCGACGGCCGGGTCTCCTGCCGTCGCGTTCAGGTCTCCCAGGACGATCCAGGGGAGCGCCGGGTCCAGCCACCCGAGGAGCGCCTCGGCGCTGCGTCGCCGCGAGGCGGGCGAGGCGCCGTCCCAGTGCGCGTTGGCGACGCCGAAGACCGCCCCCGTCCGCCCGTCGCCGAACCGGCAGAGGGTGACGATGCGGGCGATCGGGTTGCCCCAGGAGCGCGACCCGGGCCTCCCGGGCGTGTCGGAGAACCAGCGGACCGTCCAGCTCAGCAACCGCAGCCGCGCCGGGCGATACGCGACCGTGCAGCGTTCGCCGCGCCCGCGGCCGTCGTCACGACCGGCGCCGGCGCCGGCGTAGCCGGGCAGCCGGCGCGACAGCCCCCGCTCCTGGAAGAGGCGGACCTCCTGCAGGCCGACGACGTCGGCGTCGAGGCCGGCGATCGCCGCCGCACAGGCGCCGGCCCGCAGCGGCCAGCTGTCGCACCCGTCCCACCCCAGGCCGGTGCGCACGTTGAAGGAAGCGACGCGCAACGAGGCCGGTGGACCCGATCGCCGGCCTCGTTGCTCGTCGCCCTCGGCGCCGGCGCTCACGTGGGGAAGTGGCTCCGCCAGAAGGTGGTGTCTCCCTCGCTGCTCAGCCGCACGTGCCGCGGCGGGTCGCCCTTGCGGTCCGCCTCGATCTCGAACGCCGCCTCTTCCGCGGCGGTCGGCTTGCGCCGCACCAGGCCGCTCCGCTCGACGTAGTCCTTGAAGACGACGAGGTCGTGGTTGAGCCGGCGCTTGACCTCCGCGGGGCCGGGACCGTCCCGGATCTCCTCAAGGCGGAAGATCACCGTCGTCCGGCCGTTCGCCGCCGGCACGAAGTCGACGAGCCCGGAACGCACCGCGTCCACACAGGCGAGATCGTCGCAGAGGAGATGGCCGGGTCCGGTGTGCGCCCATTCCACGAAGTGGGCCCAGGTGGAGCGCACGTGGGCAGGGTCCGCCGCCACCTCGATCTGTTGCTGGATGGTCGCCATGGTGACTCCGTTCTTCCATCGATCCCGGCAAGCTTGTTCGAGGCTACCCGCTGTGGAGACGGTGAAATCTCACGATTCGCGTCAGGAATGAGATGGGCGCGGCGGCTCGCTGGTTTGAGGCGCACCCGGCGCGGCCACACCGTACACTGAGGAGCATGGACGATCGGATCGAGACGACGACGCTGCCGGCCGATGCCGGGCCACGGCCGCCGGGGACCCGGATGACGTTCCTCGGGCACGCCTCCACCGTCATCGAGATGGACGGCGTCCGCCTCGTCACCGACCCGGTGCTGCGACGGACGGTAGGGCCGCTCTACCGGCGCGTGCCGCGGCCGCTCACCGGCCCGCTCGTCGACCCGGACGCGATCCTCATCTCGCACCTCCACCTCGATCACTACGACCCGCGCTCGCTGCGCCTGTTCCGCCGCGACACCCCCGTCTTCGCGCCCGTGGGCGCGGGCCTGTCTCTGCGCTGGCGCGGGTTCAAGGACATCCATGAGGTGACGCCCGGCGAGCGGCTGCGCGTCGGCCCGCTGGAGGTCGTCGCCACGGACGCCAGGCACCGCGGGACCCGGCACCCGCTGGCGGCGCGGACCCCGAGCCTGGGCTACGTCGTCGCGGGGTCCCACACCGTGTACTTCGCCGGCGACACGGCGTTCTTCTCCGGCATCGCCGATGTGTGGCCGGAGCGGCTCGACCTCGCGCTGCTGCCCATCGCCGGCATCGGGCCGCTCATGCCCGAGTTCAAGCACATGAGCCCGCGGCACGCGGTCCAGGCCATGGAACTGCTGCGGCCGCGCCTCGTCGTGCCCATCCACTGGGGCACCTACCACCTGCCGGGGACCGCCCTGTTCCGCTTCGGCCCGGACTTCCACCGGCGGGCGCCGTTCCTCTTCATGGCGCAGGCGGCGGACCTCGAGCCGGACGTGCACACCGTGATGCTGCGCCCGGGCGAGACCCTCTCCCTGCAGGAGACGCTGGCCGGCCACGAGGGCCACGCCGTGGCCGGCTGGCCGCCGCGCCCCCAGGAACCCGGGCCCTCCGAGCTCGCCGGCCCCGGCGTCCCCGGCGGCGTCCTCTAGAGCGGCGCGGGCGGCCTCGACCCGTCGCCCTCGCGCCGGGTTCCGCGCAGCCTCTCGCCGGGGAGTATGGCGTTGGGGGGCGCCGGGGTGGCATGATGACCTCCTGCGACCCGGAGGAGGGTGATGGTCAAGTCGAGTGGGACTGCACGCATCGGCGTCATCTCGGACACGCACGGCCATCTCGACCCCCAGGTCCTCGAGGAGTTCGCCGGCGTCGACCACATCATCCACGCCGGCGACATCATGGACGGCGCCACCCTCGAGGCATTGACGGCGATCGCGCCGGTCACCGCCGTGGCCGGCAACATGGACGACGGCAAGCTGGGCAAGCTGCCGCGCGAGGTCGCCGGCAAGGTCGGCGGCGTCCGCTTCATCGTCGGCCACAAGCGCAAGCGGCTGCTCAAGCGGCTGGCGCTCGGCAAGATCGACGGGGTCGGCAAGCACGAGTCCCCTGACCTCGTGGTGTGCGGGCACGACCACCTGCCGGCGGTGGAGTGGGTGGACGGCACGCTCTTCCTCAACCCGGGGTCGGCCAGCGCCCCTCACTACGAGGACGACGACCCGACCATCGCGATCGTCGAGTCCGGCCCGGTGGGGCTCGGCGTGCGCTTCGTGCGCGTACCGCGGCGGGCCGACGACGAGGGCTGAGGACCCGTGAAGGCGCACACCGTCTACAGGACCTTCCGCGTGCCCGAGCGGCGCGCGTTCGTGCGCATCACCGACGACGTGCAGCGAGCCGTGGACGAGAGCGGCATCCGCGAAGGGATGGCGCTGGTCGCGGCCATGCACATCACCGCCGGCGTGTGGATCAACGACGATGAGCCGGGTCTCCAGGCGGACGTGCTCGAGTGGCTCGACAAGCTGGCGCCGCCGTCCTGGCAGCCGCCGGCCAACGACGTGGCCCGGCAGCTGCTCCCCGATGATGGAGACTACCGCCACCATCGCGGCGGCGAGGACAACGGCGACGCCCATCTCAAGAACCTGCTCGTCCACCACCAGGTGATCGTGCCGGTCACGGAAGGGCGCCTCGACCTGGGCCCCTGGCAGGCCGTCTTCTACTGCGAGTTCGACGGCCGTCGCGCCAAGCGGCTCATCATCAAGGTCCTCGGGGAATAGACTCCCCGCCCAGGGCAGTGGCGGCCAGACGAGAGCGGAGGTGCACATGAGCGCGTACGGGAACGGACCTGACCGGCCGCGTCCGGAAGTGGTGAGCGAGACGGTGGTCGTCGTCGACGGCCGCCGGGCCGCGAGCGGGGCCTGGGGCCTCGTGCTCGCCGTCGGCATCGTCGCGGTCGTCTTCGGCATCCTGGTCCTGGCCAACATCTGGGGCAGCGTGCACCTGGTGGCCATCTTCGCCGGCCTCTTCCTCCTCTTCGCGGGCGTCCTGCAGTTCTTCATCGGCGGCGGCGGCAAGACCGGCCGCATCGTCGCCGGTGTCATCGCCATCGTCGCCGGCATCGCGCTCATCGCGTGGCCCGAGGCGTCGGTCAAGACCGTCGCCGTCATCGTCGGGCTCGCGTTCCTCATCTGGGGCGCGTCTGTGGCGATCGCCGCCATCAGCGCGCGCGGAGAAGGCTACGGCGTCGTCGTCGGCTTCGGCGTCCTGCTCGCCGTCGTCGGGCTCGTTTTCATCATCTGGCCGGGTCCGACGGTGACGTTGCTGATGATCCTCGTCGGCCTGTCCGCGCTGCTCTTCGGCATCTCGGCGATCGTCCAGGCGCTCGCCATGCGGCGTGCGCTGCACGGGTGACGTGAGCGCCGCGCCGGAAGATGGGCGCCGCCCGCCGTCCGACATGATCGGGCGCATGGTCGCGTCCAGCCGCTTCTTCGTCCTCCTGGCGACCCTGAGCCTGTTCCTCGCGTTCATGGCGGTCATGGTGTCGACGATCATCGTCACCGTCACCACGATCCTGCACGCCATCGGCGGCGACAGCACGCAGAACGAGATGATCGGCAAGCTGATCAAGCAGGCCGACTACGCGCTGCTCGCCACGGTGCTCTACGTGCTCGCGCTCGGTCTCTACAGCCTCTTCGTCGACGACCGCGTGCCGATGCCGCTCTGGCTGCGCATCCACGATCTCGGTCAGCTCAAGGAACTGCTCGCCGGCGTGGTCGTGGTGGCGATCGCCGTCATCTTCCTGGGGCAGGCGCTGACCTGGGACGGCGCGACCGATCTGCTGGCGCCGGGCCTCGCCTCGGCCGCCGTCATCACCGCGCTGGCGCTCTTCCTGTGGCAGGCCGCGCGCGAGCGGCGCTCGCACGAAGACGGCCGGCGCGATGACGGCCGGCACGATGACGGCGAGGAGAGCAGGCGCCGCGTCTGACGCGAGCAGCGCGGCCGCTCGTCAGGAGCGCAGAAGCCCGAAGGCCACCGACGCGGCCACGACGAGCGCGGCCACGACAGCGACGACCCGGGTGGTGTGCACGTGACGCAGGTTCACCGCCTCCAGTCCATGCGGCGCTTCATACCAGATCGAAGCGCTCCGTGTAGATGCTCGGCCAAGGGACCCCGGCGTGCAGGAGCGACCGCTCCGCCGCGTCCATCATCGCCGGGGGCCCGCAGACGAAGTAGAGGTACGCCGCTCTGTCGTCCGGCAGGTGCTCGGCGAGGAGCTCCCCGGTGATCCGCCCTCTGGCTCCCTGCCAGTCGGCCGGCGCCTCGGACAGCACGTAGACGATGCGCAGGTCGAGGCGGGCGCGAAGCGCTTCGAGCTCCTCGCGGAACGTCACGTCCTCCCACCGGCCGGCGCCGTACACCAGGAGTTGCGGCCTCGCGTCGCCGCGATCGGCCAGGGTGCGGAGCATGCTCATCACGGGGGTGATGCCCACGCCGCCGGCGACGAACACGCAGCCCTTGCCCTCGTACCGGTCGATGCTGAAGGCGCCGTGCGGGCCGTCGACGTAGGCCGGCGTGCCCGCCGTCAGCGCGCCGACGCCTCCCGTGAAGTCGCCGGCCTCCTTGATGGTCATCGCGATCCGCTCACCGTCCTCCGCGCTGGAGGAGAACGAGAACGGGTGATCCTCGATGGCGAACGGCGATCGTCCGATCCTGAGCCAGGCGAACTGGCCCGGCAGGAACTTCATGCCGGGGTGGCCCACCGGCCGCAGCACGAGCGTCCACGCCCGGCCGCGCTCGCCCACGACCTCGTCCACGACCCACGGCAGGCGGAGCAGCCGGAGGGGGACCACGAAGCGCACGTAGAGGAGCAGACAGATGACCGCCAGGCTCATGGCCGCCCACAACGCACGCTTCCAGGGAAGGTCCACGTACCAGCCGACGAGCTCGATGTGGACCAGGGCGAAGGTGAGGCCGAGGATGGCGAGGACTCCGTGGGCGGTCCGCCAGTGCTCGTAGCGCAGCCGCAGCCGCCGGCGCCAGACGGAGATCGCCACGAGGACGAGAAGCGCCAGCGTCCCGGCGACTGCGAAGCGGGCTCGCCACGGCGCCGTCAGGACGTTGAGCAGCGCCCGCGTGTCCTCTCGAGTGGCGAAGAGGATCAGCGGGTGCGCGACCGCCACGGCGACCGCGAGGATCGAGATCTGCCGGTGGAAGCGGAGGACGATGTCGATGCCGTAGGGCGCGGCGATGTGACGGAACCGGGCGGTGATGGCGAACTGGAGGCCGATCATCGCCAGCGCGACGAACCCGAGGGCGACGGAGAACTCCGTCCAGAAGTCCCGGGGTGGATGGTCCCGGTAGACGAAGGCCACGAGGAGCGGGGTGAGCGACAGGGCCACGTAGAGCGACAGCCAGAACGTGCCGCCGACGACGCGCCTCAGCCGCGAGTCATACGCGTTCATGTGACCAGTGTACGCATGGGCCGCCCGCTCTTCACGCGCCGCGCTCCGCCGTCGCGGCGTCACGGCGCCGCGAAGGGAACGTCGGCGGCGCGCCGAAACCGGCTCAGACGGGCGGCGGTGCGCGCGCATCGCCGCGGAAGATCCGGAGGTCCGTGTGGCGGAGCAACTGGGACCCGACGACGAGCCCCTCGTCAGGGGGCTGCACTGGGTCATCCGCATGTCGGTACGGGCGCTGGCCATTCTGATGACCGGCGTCATCGTGTTCGGCGTCGCCGACGTCTGCTACGTGCTGTACAAGCGGCTGATGGCCCCGCCCCGGGGCCTGCTCGAGATCACCGACATCCTGGCCACGTTCGGCGCGTTCATGGCCGTCCTGATCGCCATCGAGATCTTCGTCAACATCGTGAGCTACCTGCGCGACGACGTCATCCACGTGCGCATCGTCCTCGCCACGGCGCTCATGGCCATCGCCCGCAAGGTCATCATCCTCGACTACTCCACGACGTCCTCGGAGTACGTCTACGCGACCGCGGCGGTGGTCGCCGCCATGGCGCTCGCCTACTGGCTGGTCGTGCGCCAGCGGCCGGCCGACGTCACCGGAGCCGAGTGAGGGAGGGCGCGGGCGGGTGAGGCCGGCCGCGGCGCCGGGACTCCTCAGGCGTCCTCGTCCGGCCCCGGTGCGCCGGCCGTCCGGACGCCGTCCGGCACGCCCTCCGTCGCTTCCGCCGCGACGGCCTCCCTGCGTTGCTCCTCCTCCATCCTCCGCCCGAGCCGGCTCTGCTGCCCGAGGTTCTGGACGACGAGCGCGACGACCGTGATGAGGTAGAGCTGTCCGAAGATCGCCTCGAGCACCGCCGTCATGCGCCCGAAGCCCGTCGCGGCGCTGAAGTCCCCGTACCCGGTCGTGGTGATGGTCACGAAGCTGAAGTAGAGGTAGTCGACGGCCGGCGTGTCCTGGGGGGTCACGGTGAGCTGGGCGAAGAACTGCTCCCCGCTGACCAGGGCGATGAGGCCGTAGGTGGTGGCGAAGAACATCGCGATGAGCAGGTAGACGCACACGGCGCCGTAGAACGTGTTGAGGCTGATCACGGGGTGCTCCACGAGGCGCTTCAGGATCGCGATCGGGGCCACGACCACCAGCAGGATCGTCAGGACCCTGCCGACGATGCTGGCGGTCTCCTCGCTGCCGGCGAGCATGAGGACGACCGCCAGCAGGGTGGCCAGGGGAATGAGGGCAAGGGCGATGCGCAGGATGCGGCGCTTGACCTGCGCCGCGCGCAGCGCGAGCCAGGTGGTGGCCGCGAAGAGGACGATGGAGACGATGCGACCGGCGTCGCCGTCGCCTCCCGCCGCGATCACGAAGTAGCTGAGGACGAGCAGCACGAGGACGAGCCCGAAGCTGTCGGCGAACCGCGGCGACTCCGCCAGGAGACGTCGCCTGGCGGGGGGTCCCGCGTCGGGTGTCACGGCCGGTCGGTCCATCGTCAGGCGACACTGTATCCCACCGCGTGGTCGTGCGAAACGGCCGGGGGCTCACGCGCCCGGCAGGTGCCGCTGAGCGCGGCGCGAACCCCTTCCTGTACACTCGCCGAGAGGTCCCCGAGCCCATGCAGGACGGCAACAACTCCGCGTTCACGTCGCGTTCCAGCCGCGACCGGCGCCGGCGCAGGCGGCAGGCACGGCGTCGTCTCCTGGTGCTCATCATCATCATCGTCGTCATCGTGGTCGCCGCCGCCGTGGTCGTCGTTCTTGGGCGCGGCGGCGAGAGCGAGGCCGCCGGAGGCACGGGCGGCGCGGCGGCGGGCGCCACGCCCTCACCGCGCCCCACGCCGGCCACCCCGCCGCCCAAGGTCTGGGTCGCGAGCGCCGGCGACCCCGTCCGCGTGTGGGTCGGCGGCGACTCGATGGGCGGCGAGCTCGGCTGGGCCCTGGAGCCCGTCCTGCAGGACGCCGGCGCGTTCAAGCCCGTCACCTACTACAAGGTATCGAGCGGCATCTGCCGCTACGACTTCTTCGACTGGCAGCGGCAGATCGAGGCGGTGGTGAAGGCGAAGAAGCCGCAGGCCGCCGTGATCATGATGGGGACCAACGACACCCAGTCGGTCTGGATGGACGGCGACTGGATCCCCTACGGCAAGATGGCCTGGAAGCAGGCCTACGAGCGGCGCGTCGGCGACATCATCGACACCCTGCTCGAGGGCGGCGCGCGGCGCGTCTACTGGGTCGGCATGCCGATCATGGGGGAGGACTGGCGCAACTCACGCATGCGGCTGATCAACAGGATCTTCCGGAAGCAGTCGGAGAAGCGGCCCGGGGCCGAGTACGTCGACATCTGGGACCTCTACACCACCCCCGACGGCTCGTTCGACGCGTCGCTGCGGCTCGCCGACCAGGTGCACTTCACCGCGGAGGGGCAGGCACTGCTGGCCGGGACGGTCTACAAGGCCATCAAGGCCGACTGGCTGCCGCCGGGGTCGGAGGCGCCGAGCGCCTCGCCGGCGGCGAGCCCCTCGGCCTCCGCTTCCGCGCTCTGACCGGCCGCGCGCCGGCGTCCTCCGCCGCGTCCGCGCCGGCACGCTGCACGCTCCCCTCGCGCCCCGGCGGGCGGCGATGATTCCGCTCGCCGCCGCGGGAGGATAATGGGAGTGTCATGACCCTTCTCCTCGCCGCCATCCCCGGTAACGTGCTCGGCGACGCCAGGCGCCCGCTGTTCGCGCTGCTCGTCGGCTTCATCGTCACGTTCCTCATCGCCCGGCTCAACACCCGTCTGACCCGGCGCCACGGCCGTTCGCGCATGGGCATCGCCAGCGTCGTCACGCCGGGCGGCCTGCACATCCACCACTCGGTGTTCGGCATCATCGCCATGGTGATCTTCGGGATCCTCACGTTCGCCCTGCAGCCGGGGAGCCCGTGGCTCGAGGCGCTCGCCTTCTTCTTCGGCGGCGCGGCGGCCCTCACCCTCGACGAGTTCGCCCTGATCCTGCACCTCGAGGACGTGTACTGGACCGGCGAGGGCCGCAAGAGCATCGACGCCGTCATCCTGGGCGTCACCTTCATCACGCTGCTGCTCACGGGGCTGTTGCCGCGCACCTTCAGCGAGATCGGCGACTACATCACCCTCTCGCGCTGGGTGCTGTTCGTGCTCATCCTGAGCGGCGCCATCTTCGTCGTCGTGAGCTACCTCAAGGGCAAGCTGTTCGTCGGCACGGTGGGGATCTTCGTACCGCCGGTCGCGCTGGCCGGGGCGTTCCGCCTCGCCAAGCCGGGTTCGCCGTGGGCGCGCTGGCGGTACCGCGACCGCCCGTTGGCGCTGGAGCGCGCCCGTCGCCGCGACGAGGGCTTCCACCAGAAGTGGGAGCGGCGCAAGCACCGTCTCTGGGACGTCATCGGCGGCAAGCCGCACCTCCCCCTGCCGCATCTCGACGGCCACCGCGACCGCCACGACCGCGGTCCCAAGGACGGCTCGCGCGAGACCCGCGTGTAGGCGACGGCCGGAGTCCACGGAGCCCGCCGGAGCGGCCGCCGGCCGCGTGGCGTCAGCCGGCCCGGGCCGGCGGGTCGCCGCCGGCGTCCTCCTCGAGCTCGCGGGGCACGCCGGCCGCGTAGGCGCCGAGTGCCAACTCGTACACCACCAGCGCGAGGACGACGACGATCACGGCGGTCGGCGAGCCCGTCACGAAGAGCAGCACGACGACCGCGACGGCGACGCCGAGGATCCGCAGCAGATCGAGGTGGGCCGCCATCCAGCGGCCGGCGCGCGTGTCCGGGGTGGAGAGGTCGGAGGCGACACCGAAGAGCTCGGCGACGCCTCTCCCGATGGCCTGCAGCCACGTGGGCCGGCCGGCGAGGAGGGCGGCCACCGCGACGATCGCCCCGGCGACCGCGATCCAGACGAAGAACGCGTCGAGGCTCCGGACCGCGGAGCTCAGGACGGAGCGCGCCACCGCTGCCCCACCCCGGGTCTCCACCGCGTCCACGACGGCCTGCTCCAGCCGCACCGCGATCAGGCGTGCCACGACGAAGGCCAGCAGCGTCCCGAGGCCGAGCCAGATCGCCGTCCGCAGGCGTCGCACGGAGACGAGCAGCGCCGCCACGATGAGCGCTACGGTGAGCGCTACCACGAGGATCACGAGGTCGTTGAACAGGCTGAGCGTCCGCTTCGCCTCGCGCGCCTGGGTCCCCCTGAGCAGCGTGACGGAGCCGAGGTCCGCCG
>DASUMX010000161.1:0-19752 GCA_036277455.1 Thermoleophilia bacterium | reverse complement strand
CTGGGCGCCGGACGGCGTGCGGGTTCACCGCCGGCCTGCGCCGAGCGTGTTCATGCTGCGCAGGCCGACCGAGGCCTCGCGGGTCGCGGCGGCGCGCTCCACTCCGGAGCTCTCGTGGCCCGCCGGACCTGCCGCGCGCCGGAGGCGGGCGGCGAAGGCCTGGAGTCGTTGCCGTACGTGTACGTGATCCATCGCTGGTGTGTCCTTTCGGGACGGTGTGTGGGAAGTGCGCGCCAGCGCGCGCGGGCGTCGTCCCGCACCGGGCCCAGCAGGGCGAAGGAAGGATCAGGAGGGGCCGGCGCCTGGAGGGCGGCCGGCCGGAGCGCCGCTCAGAGCGAGCGCATGCTCAGGACAGGACCCTCACGAGGGACGATGCGGTCGTGCCGCTGGCGGTCTTGGCTGTCATCTGTTCGCCTCCTCGTGAGTCGTGGTGGTCGCTGGCTGCGGGAGTCTACCTCGGAGCCGCCGGCCACGCAATGGACGGTCTTCTGTCATTTCCCGCTCCATCGAGGAGCCAATCGTTCCTTGTCGTCCCCGCGCCCGCGGGTAGACTCGGGGGGTGAAGTGCGCCGGGTGCGGCGCGAAGCCACAGGAGGAGGGGCTCCATGTTCAAGGGATTCCGCGACTTCATCATGCGCGGCAACGTCGTCGACCTGGCTGTCGCCGTGGTCATCGGCGCCGCGTTCGGGGCGGTGATCACGTCCTTCGTCAACGACGTGCTGATGCAGATCATCGCCGCCGTCGGCGGGCAGCCCGACTTCAGCAGCCTGTCGTTCAAGATCGGGGAGGGTGTCATCAAGTACGGCTCCTTCCTCAACGCGCTGATCACGTTCCTGCTCATCGCCGCCGCCGTCTACTTCGTCGTCGTGCTGCCGATGAACAAGCTCGCCGAACGGCGCGCCAAGGGCCAGGATCCGACGACCAGGGAGTGCCCGCACTGCCTGAGCGAGATCCCCGTCGGCGCGACCCGGTGCCCGCACTGCACCAGCGAGCTGGCGGCCGCGAGCTGACGCCGGCGCGAGCGGCCTGACGCCGGACCGCCCAGCTGGCGGGAACGTCGGACCTGCGTGAGCCGCGTTGCAGCTGCACGGACTGCGAGAGGCGGAGCGGGAGGAATGCTCGCGAGACCGGTCCTTGATATCGTCGAGGAGATCGACGGCACAGGCGGCTGCACGCTCCACGATGCTGCGATGCGTCCCACCGCACCTGGCGGACACCCCCGGCCTGCTGTGAGCCGACAGGAGCGGCCTCCTGTGGTAGTCTCCGGGCTCGCCGGCGCACCGCCGGCGAGCCCGTGAGACCTCAGGAGAGCACATGTCCCTGCAGCGACTGGACCTCGACGACCGCCAGGCGGTCATGTACTCGGAGGGCTCCGTGTGCGCCGGCACGCAGGAGCTCGTGGAGAGCGTCACCTTCGCCCGCGTGCTCGGGCTCTACGTCGACCACCTGGAGGCGCACAACCCGCAGGCGCTCGACGAGCTCGGGCTCTCAGGGCCCGCGCGGGCGGGCCTCGAGGCCCCGGCCGGCGGGGACGGCGACCCTCGCCGCGCGCGGCTCCTCGATCTGATCCGGCTGCTCGCCAACAACCCGCTGGAGCGCGTCTCCATCACCGCCTGCGCTCCGGGCGACCTGCTCGCGCGGCGCGAGCAGCTGCACGAGTTCGTCGAGGGCCTCTACGACTTCTGGCGCCGCTGGGACCGCTTTCTCGTGGTGCGCGCCGAGGTGGCGCCGGCGCCCGGCGACAAGCGACCGTTGCGCGGCTTCACCGAGACGGTCGAGTCGCTGGCGCGGCTGGTCCGGGCGCTCTACCGCGACGTGGCCGAGAACATCACCGGCACCCGGCCGCGCGTGCTGCGCCAGGTCGCGGCCGGAGCCGAGGTCGGGGTGTACGCCGTGCGCCACAAGTGGCCGGTGCCGGCTCGCTACCGCGAGCTGCTCACCGGCATCCCGTTCGTCCGCGACCTGCTCCTCTACCCGCCACTGCTGCTCGACCCGCCGATGAACACGCGCACGGGGCAGTTCGCCGAGACCGCGGAGAACCCGCTCGACGGGCTCAAGCTGGAGCGGGAGGAGTGGCTCTGCTACCCGGCTCTGGTGGGCCGGACGACGGTGTTCGTCTACTTCCACCGCCGTTTCATGGGCCTCGGGCTGAGCCTCGCCAACCTGTTCGAGGTCGCCTCGGACGAGGAGATCGCCGCCGGCCCCGACGCCGTGTATCTCTACGGCGTCCCGCCGGCGGCGCTCGCCCGCTTCGGCGACCTCCCGACGGTGTTCCACGACGACCGCCGCGGCCGGCTCCTCGTGGCGGCGGTCCCGCTGGAGGACCGCTTCGGCTACTTCGGGTACCTCAAGAAGATGGTGCTCACGCTGCACAACGTCGCCGCCATGGATCGCGGCGTGATGCCGTTCCACGGCGCCTACGCGCGCTTGACCCTCGACGACGGCAGCCGCGCGACGGTGCTGCTCATCGGCGACACGGCCACCGGCAAGAGCGAGACGCTCGAGGCGCTGCGCGTGGCCGGCGAGGACCGCATCCGCGAGGTGCGCATCATCGCCGACGACATGGGCTCGCTCGAGGTCGGCCCCGACGGCCGGGTGCTCGGGTTCGGCAGCGAGATCGGCGCCTTCGTGCGCCTCGACGACCTGCAGCAGGGCTATGCCTTCGGCCAGCTCGACCGCTCCATCATCATGAGCCCGAACAAGGTCAACGCCCGGGTCGTGCTCCCGGTCACGAGCCTGGAGGACGTGCTGCGCGGTTACCCCGTCGACTTCCTGTTGTACGCCAACAACCACGAGACGGTCGACGCGGAGCACCCGGTGGTCGACCGCCTGAAGGGGGAGGAGGCGGCGCTGGCCGTGTTCCGCGAGGGCGCCGCCATGAGCAAGGGCACGACGACCTCGACGGGCATCACCAACAGCTACTTCGCCAACCCGTTCGGCCCGGCGCAGCGCCGCGAGCAGCACGAGGCGCTGGCCGCGGCGACGTTCGCGGCGGCGTTCCGGGCCGGCGTGTTCGTCGGGCAGCTGCGCACGCAGCTCGGGCTGCCCGGGCACGAATCCGCCGGCCCCCGCGCCGCCGCTCAAGCTCTTCTCGACCTCATCGCCGCGAAACGAGAGGGCGGAGCTGACGGCGTTCCGCGATGCGAGTAGCGTGGCTGTCAAAGCGAGCGAGAGGAGCGAGCCGATCATGACGACGCTGTACGAGTCCAACGAATCCGCCTGGGAGCTCATCAGCCGGGGCAAGGTGCGCGACGTGTACGCGTACGCGCCCAACCAGATGCTGATCGTCACCAGCGACCGGCTCTCCGCCTTCGACGTCATCCTGCCGACGCCGATCCCCGACAAGGGCGTCGTCCTCACGCAGATCGCCAACTTCTGGTTCGAGCAGACCGACCGGATCATCCCCAACCACCTCGTCGACCCCGACCCCTTCAGCACCGACGCGGGGCACAGGCACCTCGCCGGGCGCTCGATCGTGGTGCACAGGGCGGAGGCCTTGCCGGTGGAGGCGATCGTGCGCGGGTACCTCACCGGGTCGGGGCGTAAGGACTACGAGAAGACCGGCGCGGTGTGCGGCATCGAGCTGCCGGAGGGCCTCGTCGAGGCGAGCCGTCTGCCCGAGCCCATCTACACACCGTCGACCAAGGCCGCGATCGGCGACCACGACGAGAACGTCTCATTCGACAAGACGGTGGACCTGATCGGCCGGGAGATGGCGGAGAAGGTGCGGGACATGGCGCTGGAGCTGTACACGTTCGGGGCCGAGTACGCGCTTGCGCGCGGGATCATCATCGCCGACACCAAGTTCGAGTTCGGCGTCCTGGACGGCGAGCTGATCCTGATCGACGAGATCATGACGCCCGATTCGTCGCGCTTCTGGCCGGCCGACGGCTACGAGGCCGGCAAGAGCCAGCCGAGCTACGACAAGCAGTACGTGCGCGACTACCTGGAGACGCTCGACTGGGACAAGACCGCCCCCGGTCCGGAGCTGCCACCCGAGGTGGCGGCCAGGACCTCCGAGAAGTACCTGGAGGCCTGGCGCCGCCTGACGCAGTCGTGAACGAAGGCCGAGGCGGCCGGGGCGGGCCGTTCGGCGGGCACGAGGCAAGCGTGCCGCAAGCCGCCCTGCACTGGGAGCGGCGCTACGCGGCCGAAGAGCGCGTGTGGGGCGACGGGCCGAGCGAGCTGGCTCGCCTCGCCGTCGCCCGCCTGCGTCCGTATGCCACTCCGGACGTCACGATCCTCGACGTCGGCTGCGGCTACGGCCGCGACACGCGCTACCTCGCCGGAGAGCTCGGCTGCAGGGTGGTGGGCCTGGACGCGTCGCCGGCGGCGATCGCGGCGGCGCGCAAGGAGCACGCGACCGCGCTGCGCCGCTCGCGGTCGGCGCGCTTCGACGCGGAGTACGTGGCCGGCGACCTTGGGTCGCTCGCGAGCGACCCGGAGCACGCCGGCCCCTACGACGTCGTCTTCAGCTGCAACGTCTACCACCTGCTGGGGCCGATCGGCCGCCGGGAGTTCGCGGCGGCGATCGCCGCCGCCGCCCGGCCCGGCGGCCTCCTCTTCCTGAGCACGCTCTCGCCGCGGGACGCCGAGCACTACGCGGTCGGCGAGCCCGTCTCCGGCGAGGAGCGCAGCTGGGTCCACACGGTGTACCTGCACTTCTGCACTGCGGAGGAGCTCACGCGCGACTTCTCCGCGTTCGAGATCAGCGACCTCGAGGAGCGCCGCTACGACGAGCCGCGGGAACGCGGCCCGGCGCACCACCACACGAGCTGGTTCCTGGAGGGGCGCCGGCGCTGAGCCCGCGGCTCGCCGGCGCCCGCTGCTTCAGGGGGCGGCGATCCTGAAGACCGACCCCGCGAGCGACACGACGTACAGCTCGCCGCGCGCGTCCTCGCCGAACGACGCGATCTGGCCGAGCTGGCGGTCGGCCCCGGGGAGCGCGTAGCGGTCCGCCCCGGGGCCGCGCTTTGCCCACACGCGGCCGGAGAAGTCGGCGAACACGTAGAAGCCGCGCAGCGACGGGACTGCCGTGCCGCGGTACACGTAGCCGCCGGTGACCGAGTAGCCGACGCTGTGGCTGTACTGCGAGACCGGCCAGGTCAGCGAGGACCGGTCCAGCCTGGCGGCCACCGCCGCGTCGTACACATGGGTGCCCTCGTAGGCGTTCCAGCCGAAGTTGGCGCCGGCCGGCCGGCCCGGCCGCAGGTAGTCGACCTCCTCCCAGGCGTTCTGCCCCACGTCGCCGATCCAGAGGGCGCCGGTCGCACGGTCGAACGAGAAGCGCCACGGGTTGCGCAGGCCCTTGGCGTAGATGCCCACGCGCGCCGGAGAAACGTTGACGTTGATGCGCAACATCTTGCCAAGCCGGCTGCGGGGGTCCTGGGCGCGGCGCTGGGGGTCGCCGCCGCTGCCGCCGTCGCCCATCCCGACCCAGAGGCGCCCGTCCGGGCCGAACTGCAGCTGCCCGCCGTTGTGATTGGCGTAGGGCTGGTCGACGCGCAGCACGACGCGCGCCGACGAGGCGGCCGCCCTGTCCGGGTCCGTCCCCGACACCCGGTAGCGGACGACGCGCGTGTCGCCGCTCGCGTTCGTGTAGTTCACGTAGAAGCGGCCGTTGCTCGCGTACCGGGGGTGGAAGGCCATCGAGAGCAGGCCCTGCTCGCTGCCGCGCGAGACCTGCGCCGAGATGTCCAGGAACGGCTGCTGCAGCACGGCGCCGTCCTTGACGATCCGGATCGCGCCCGTCTTCTCGACGATGAAGAGGCGTGAGGTATCGCCGCGCGGAGCCGTCACGTACACCGGCTGGGAGTAGGAGCCCGGGATCTGCGAGAGCCGCACGGACGGCGGCCGGGTCGTGGCCCGCGCGGCGGCCGCAGTGCCCGACACGGACGCGTCGCCCGCGGCGTCCGCCGCCGGGGTCGTCGCCCCCGGCGCGGCGTTAGTGCCCGGCGCCGTCGTGGACCCGCCGGCCGCGCCGGGAGAAGGCCCTCTCGTGACGGCGAAGGCGGCGATCGCGGCCACGAGGGCCACGACCGCGATGATGAGGGCCACGCGGCGCATGGCGGGATGATTCCGCGCGGAGCGACGCACGTAACCCCTGAGCCGGGACGGCCTCGCCCGCCGACCTCCGCCGGCGCGGCGGGACGGGCTAGAGGTAGGCCGCGCGGAAGGCTTCGGTGCTCGCGGCCTCGGCCTCGCCGACCAGCGAGCGCACCTGCGTCAGCTCCTGCTCGTGCACCAGCAGCTGCACGCCGTCGACGCGCTCGACGGGCACGATGCCGCGGATGCTGCTGGTGAGCAGGACGCCGTCGTCCGGGCGCAGGTCGGCGACGCGGGCCCACGCCTCCACGACGGGGATGCCGGCGGACGTGGCGAGCTCCTCGACCTTGGCGCGCAGCACCCCGGGCAGGATGTCCCCCTCGGCCGGCGGCGTGATGAGGCCGCCGGCGCGCACGACGAACACGTTGGACGTCGCGCCCTCGAAGATCCTGCCCTCGCCGTCCACGAGCAGGGCGTCGTCCACGCCGGCGGCCTGCGCCGCCCGCTGGGCGAAGGTGGACTGCATCACCGTCATCGCCTTGTACTGGGCGCTGACGCGCACGCCGCGGTAGGTCACGACGCGCAGGGGGCGCTGCGGGAAGTCGCGCCGGTCGGTCTGGACGAGCAGAGACGGGCTGCCGTCCGGCGCCCCGGCCGTGACCAGCAGGCGGCAGGAGTTGTGGTCGCGGCCGTTGGCCTCGCTGAGGCGGCAGATCTGCTCGGCGAGCTCGGGCTTGTCGATGTCCTTGTCGAGCCCGAGCGCGGCGATGCCCTGGACGAGCCGGGCGACGTGCTCCTCGAAGAACACCGGTACGCCGTCCTCGAGCTTGATCGTCTCGTAGAGCCCGAGGCCGTGCGTGAGCGCGCGGTCGGTGGCCGGCAGGGTGGCCTCGGCCTCGCTCATGAGCACGCCGTTGAGGATCAGCATCGTCACGGCGAGAGTCTACAGCCGGGGTGTCGCCGGCGCATTCGCCGGGCTGTCACATCGGCGGCGGCTCACCCCGCCCGTTCGGCGATGCTCGCGCTCACCGCGCGCAGCATGCCGGCGGCCTTGTGCAGCGTCTCCCGGTACTCGCGCACCGGCACCGAGTCGGCGACGATGCCGCCGCCGGCCTGCAGGAACAGCCGGTCGCCCTTGCGTACCAGCGTCCGGATGATGATGTTGAGGTCCAGCCGCCTCGCCGCGACCCACCCGAAGGACCCCGTGTACGGCCCGCGGCGCACCGTCTCCAGCTCGTCGACGATCTCCATGCAGCGTACCTTGGGGCAGCCGGTGATGGTGCCGCCGGGGAACATCGCCGTGACCAGGTCCACCGCGTCCCGCGACGGGTGCAGGTGGCCGCGCACGTTGCTCACGATGTGGATCACGTGGCTGTAGAACTCGTTGACCATGAGCTCGTTCACGCGAACGGTGCCGTACTCGCACACCCGGCCGAGGTCGTTGCGCTCGAGGTCGACCAGCATGATGTGCTCGGCGCGGTCCTTGGGGTCGAGGTTGAGCTCGTCGGTGAGGTCCTCCGCGGTGAGCGAGCCCCGGGGCCGGGTGCCGGCGATGGGGCGGGTCTCGGCCCAGCCCTCGGCGTCGAGCGAGACGAGGCGCTCCGGCGAGGAGCTGATCAGCTCGTACTCGCCGAAGTGAAGGTAGCCGGCGAAGGGGCTGGGGTTCACCGTGCGCAGCGTGTCGTAGAGGTGCAGGCTCGGCAGCGCGTAGCAGAGGTCGAGCCGCTGGCTGAGGTTCGCCTGGAAGATGTCACCGGCGAAGACGTACTCGCGGGTCCGGCGCACGACCTCCTCGTACTCCGGCTGCGTGAAGGTGCTGCGGAACACCGGCAGGTCGTTGCCGTGGAGCGCGGCGGGAGAGGGGCGGCGCGCGCGCTGGAGGGCTTCGCCCACGCGCGCCGCGGCGGGCGCCGCCGCGCCCTCGTCCGCGGCCAGACGGTCGACGAGCACGGCCTCGCCGCTCTCGAGGTCGAAGCGCAGGAGCCTGCCCGGCAGGAACACGTCGATGTCGGGGATGCCGAGGTCGTCGCGCACGGTGTCCGGCAGGCGCTCGAGGTAGCGCACCGCGTCGTAGCTCAGAAGCCCCACCAGCGCCTCGGCCTCGGGCAGGTCCGGGACGGGCCGCTCCAGCGCCGCGATCCTCGTGGCTTGCCGCAGCGCCTCGAAGGGCGCGAGGGCGGTGAGGGCGGCGGCCTGGTCCGCGAGGCCGCGGGTCCACGGCCGATCCTCGCGGCGGACGCCGCCGCCCGCGGCGACGCTCACGGCGCCACGCCGGGCGCGCAGGCGAAAGACGGGGTCCCAGGCGAGGTAGTGCCGGCGAGCGAGCTGCGGCGACCCGCCGGCCGAGTCGAGCAGCACGACCGGCGCCTGCCCCTCGAGCCCGAGCGCGCGGATGAGCGCGACGGGGTCGAGCGCCGGTGTCTGGAACCTGGTGACGACGGGGGCCATGTGCCCCAGTCTACAGAGCGGTGAGCCTACTGCGCACCGCTCGATGATTCGTCTGCGGCGATCATGGAGCGGTGCCCCTGCGGCGCCCCGCTCGATGATTCGTCTACGCTGATCATTCGTCGTCGCCGTATCCGTAGTCCTCGGTCTGGCGCAGCGTGCGGAACTGCGTGTAGTCGCGCACGAAGCCGAGCCGCACCAGCCCGGTGGGGCCGTTGCGGTGCTTGGCGATCTTGACCTTCACGACACCCTTGGAGGCCGGGTCGCTGGGGTCTTCGTAGATGAACATGACCATGTCGGCGTCCTGCTCGATGGCGCCCGACTCGCGCAGGTCCGCGAGCTGCGGCTCCTTGTCGGCGCGCGCCTCCGGGGAACGGTTGAGCTGCGAGACTGCGATGACCGGCACGGAGAGTTCGCGCGCCAGCTGTTTGATGCCGCGCGAGATGTTGCTGACCTCCTGCTGGCGGTTGTCCGAGCGGCCGTCGCCGGCCATGAGCTGGAGGTAGTCGACGATGACGAGGCTGAGCGGCTGCTTGGCCTGCAGGCGGCGCGCCTTGGCGCGGAGCTCGAACATGTTGAGGCCGGCGGTGTCGTCGATGAAGATGTCGGCCTTCTCGAGCACGCCGGCCGCCTGCACCAGCTTGGCGTGGTCGTCCGGAGAGAGGCTGCCGGTGCGGAGCTTGTGGGAGCTGACGCGCGCCGAGGAGCACATGAGGCGCTCGCCCAGCTCCTCGGCGCTCATCTCGAGGCTGAAGATGGCGACGGCGTGCTTGCCGCCGTCGGCCTTGTGGCCCTCGGTCGCCATGTGGTGGGCGATGTTGAGCGCGAGACTCGTCTTGCCCACGCCCGGGCGGGCGGCGAGCACGATGAGGTTGGCCTTCTGGAAGCCGCCGGTGAGCCGGTCGATGCCCTCGAACCCGGTGGCGACGCCGGTGACGCCGCGGTCGCCGTCGAGGGTGGCCAGGTGCTCGAAGTTGCGTACGAGCACCTGCTTGATGTGCTCGAACTCGCCGACGCTGCGCTGCTGCTGGATGGCGAAGACCTTCTGCTCGCAGCGGTCGAGCAGGTCGGTGGGATCGCCGGGGTGCTGGTAGCCGAGCTCGGCGATCTCGTTGCCCACGCGGATGAGCGAGCGCAGCACGCTCTGCTCGCGCACGATGCTCGCGTAGTACGCCGCGTTGGCGGCGGCCGGCACGAACTCCGCCAGCGTGTGCACGAACTCGCGTCCGCCGGCGCGCTCGAGCATGCCCTCACGCTCGAGCTGGGCGCTCAGAGTGACGACGTCGACCTCCTCGCCGCGCTCGAACAGGGTGAGCACGCCGCGGTAGATGAGCCGGTGCGTGTCGCGGTAGAAATCGTCCGCGGTGAGCACCTCGGTGACCGCCGTGAGGGCGTTGGGGTTGACCAGCATCGCGCCGAGCACCGACTGCTCCGCCTCCAGGTTGTGCGGCGGCAGGTGCGGGCTTGCGGGTGGCTCGATGCGCTCGACGGCCATGGCTCTCCAGGGGCGGCTCGGTGGTGGCGTGGGTCTCGGAGTCTATGCGACTCGGCCGGACGATGATAGCGCACGGACGGGACGGGTCCGGCGCCTGCTGGAGGTCGGCTCCGAGCGTGAGGAAGGGTAACAATCACCGTCAAGTAGAGGGTGAGAGTAGCGCACGCGCACCAGCCCATTCCGACGGCTCGGCACCGTCCGACCGACGCCGTGGCAGGCGCCAGCGGTGAGGCGCGTCGATGCCTTCGCGCCGGAGACGATCGCCCGCCACCTCCTCGGATTGCTCTCCGAGAGGCCTTGAGGATGGGAAGTCCCCTCGACGGGGAGCCATGACGCGAGGAAGCCGCTCTGGGCAGCAGCACGAAGCCCCGGGAGAAGCGCTCTGCGCGCCTCGCCCGGGGCTTCAGGTCCTGGTTCTTCAGTCGCGCGTCGTCAGGCGGGCGCGACGATGGTCTTGACGGTGGCGACGAAGCCCTCGGCGACCTCGACGTCGACCATGAAGGTGCCGATCTCCTTGATCGGCTCCTCCAGCAGGACCTTGCGCTTGTCGACGGTGATGCCGCGCGCGTCCTTGATGGCGTCGGCGATGTCGGCGGCGGTGATGCTGCCGAACAGGCGGTCGCCCTCGCCGGCCTTGGCGGCCAGCGTGACGACGGTCTTGTTGAGCGTGGCCGTGAACTCCTCGGCCTGCGCGGCCATGCGCACGTCGCGGGCCTTGCGCTCTTCTTCACGACGTCGGAACTCGACGATCTTGCCCGGCGTCGCGGGCTCCGCCAGCTTGCGCGGTATCAGGTAGTTGCGGGCGTAGCCGCGGGCGACGTTGGCCAGCTGGCCTTTGTCGCCGAGGTTCTCGACGTCCTGGAGCAGGATGACCTCCATGCTGTCCTCCTCAGCGACTCACGTAGGGCAGCAAGGCCATCTCGCGCGCGAACTTGATGGACGACGCCAGCTGGTTCTGGTGGCGGCGACACGTACCGGTGATGCGGCGCGAGCGGATCTTGCCTTTGTCGGACATCATGCGACGAAGGGTCGCGTAGCTCTTGTAGTCGACCTCTTCGATCTTCTCCTTGCAGAAGGAGCAGTAGCGGCGGCGAGCCTGGCCGAACCCTCCGGCCTTACCTTTCTTCTCGCGCCGCGGCTTGGGCTTGGAGCTGGGCATGCGTGTTCTTTCTCCTTACAGCGCCCGAAGGCGCACTCTCGTGCTCAGAACGGGATGTCGTCGTCGGCGGTGAAGTCGTCGTCGCTGGGCGCGCCGGGGGCCGCGGGCGGGAATTCCGCCCCGAGCGAAGAGCCGGCGGCCGCGGGCCGCTGCTGGTAGCCGCCCTGGCCGCCGCCACCGCCCGCGCTCTCGCGCGGGCCGATGAACTGCACGTTGTCGGCCAGGATGGAGACCGCCTGACGCTTCTGGCCGTCCTGGGTCTCCCACTCGCGCCAGCGGAGCCGGCCGCTGACCGCGACCTGGCGCCCGCGGGCGAGGTACTGCGCGCAGCGCTCGCCCTGGCCGCCGAAGACATCGACGTCGAAGTAGTTGGCCTTGTCGCCCCACTCGCCGGTGTTCGGGTCTTTGACGCGATCGTTGACGGCGACGCGGAGGCTGCACACGCTGGTGCCGCTGGGCGTCGCCCGCAACTCGGGGTCGCGCGTGAGGTTGCCGACGATGACGACGCTGTTGATGGACCCGGCCACGGTGGACTCCCTTCCCTCGGTCGTGCCGCTAGGACTTCAGCCGCTTGGTCCCGAAACGCAGGACCTCGTCGGTGATGCTCAGCACGCGTTCGATCTCGCTGAGAGTCTGGGGTGTCGCCGTGAACGTGATGACGGTGTAGACGCCTTCGGATTCCTTCTTGATCTCGTAGGCCAGCTTCTTCTTGCCCCACTCGTCGGTGCCGGCGATGGCGCCGCCGTCCTTCTCGACGTTGGTGCGAAGCCGGTCGACGATCTCCTTCTGGCGATCCTCGTCCGCGTTCGGGTTCACGATGAGCATGAGCTCATACCTGTTTATCCCAATCACCTCCTGTGGTCTGTGCGGCCCCAGCCAGGATGCTGGAGCAGGGGTGAACAGTCGCCTTGCGGCGGCGTGAACGGGCACCATACCAGCCCAGACCTCGCAGGGGCAACCGTAGCGCGACGGCCGGACGGCGGAAAGGGTGACGCGGGGCGGCGACGGATGACGATGGCGGGACGATGGGGCCGCGGCGACGCCCGCTTCAGGCTTCGGCGACCAGCTCGGCGGCGGACGGCGGGCCGGTCTGCACCTCACGGAGCACGATCTCGCCGTCCTGCAGCCCCTCGACGCTCCAGATGGCGGCGAGGCGCGGCCGGCCCCTCTCGTCCGCATGCATGTGCGCGAAGGCGGGCCGGACCCGGGCGACGGCGTCGCGCGCGCGCGCCGGGTCGCCGCCGAAGGCCGCGACGATGCCGTCGACGGCGCGGCGCACGGTCTCGGTGCGCAGGGTCGCGAGGCCGCCGGTCCGGGGGTCCTCGGCCAGGAAGCCGAAGAACTCGCGGACCTCCTGGGCGTGCAGTTCGCCGATCACCAGGCGGCTGGGGTCCATGCGCCGCACCTTGGCGAAGAGCGCCGCGATGTCGGTGTCGCGGTCGACGCCAAGGCGCACGCAGAACGACCGCTCCTTGAGCGCCGGAAGGTCCGCTCCGCGCTCGATGGAGACGAAGCGCTCGTCCACCGAGATGAGCTCGAAGAGCGAGTTGAGCAGGGTCGACTTGCCGGTGGCGCGGTCACCGAAGACGATGAGCGTGCGCCGGTCGCTCAGGAGCTGGGCCAGTTTCGTGCCCTGGCCGCCCGTGAGCGCGCCGCTCTCGAGCAGACCCCGGAAGGTGGTCGAGACCACGCCGGGCGCGCCGACCTCGCCGGCGTACATCAGTGACGTGTGCGAGAACAGCGTGGCGCGCCGCGCGACGAAGTGCTCCAGGTACGCGGTCACCTGCGCCTTGAGCAGGCTGCGCAGGATCTCGAGGTGCTCGCGCGTGCTCTCGCCCATGCGCGCGCGCTCGAGCCGGCTGATCGCCGTGTCGATCTCTTTGATGAGCGCGACCTGGACGGCGCGCAGCGCCTGGTCGCGGTCGTCCACCGGCGCGGCCGCGCCGCTGTGGAGCTCGCCGGCAGGGGCCGTGCCCGGCGCTCCCTCCAGGGGCGGCGCAGTGGGGATGTCGTTCTCGGCGGGGGTCATGTCCGTTCACGCGCAGGTCGCAGCCCGCTGCGCTCGCCTCCCGTATCGGCAGGGTGGGCGCCCGGGATGAGTGGTATCGTCGGGACATGACCGGCGCGGCGGGCACGATCAGCGTGAAGCTCTTTGCGGGCCTCGAACTGCGCGCCCGCGAGCGGCGCACGGCCTACGAGCTCGATCCGCGGGAGACCGCCACGGTGGGCGCCGTCACCGAGGCCATCGGCCTCGAGCCCGGCGCCGCCGGCCTCATCCTCGTCAACGGCGTGCACGCCGCCGGCGACCGGGTCCTCGCCCCCGGCGACGAGGTCGCGCTGTTCCCGCCGCTGGGGGGCGGGTGAGCTCCTCCGGGCCGCGGGAGCCGGACCCCTTCGACGGCGCCGTGCGGCGGGCGCCGGAGGGCCGTCCGCCGGAGGGCCGTCCGCCGGGTCCGTCCCGGCCGCCGGCGGACCCCGCTCCGCCGTCCGCTCCGGACGTCCGGCTCCGCACGCGCCTCCCGGGACGTCACCGGTTCGCGTACGCCATGGTCGGTCTGCTCCTCGCCGCCTCGCTGGTCTGCGTGGGCCTCATCGTGGCGCGCTCGTGGTACTCGCACACGTACCACTACTGGTTCCTGCTCTGGAACCTCGTGCTGGCGTGGGTGCCGTTCGTGTTCGCCGCCATCGCCCACCGCCTGGCCTCGGCGCGCCGCGCCGTGCTCTACGTCCTCATCGTCGCCGCGGCCATCGTGTGGCTGGCCTTCTTCCCCAACGCGCCGTACATCCTCACCGACTTCCTCCACCTCGGCAGCATGGGCGACATCGTGCCCGGCTGGTACGACGTGCTGATGCTCTACTGGTTCTCCTGGACCGGGCTCATCCTCGGGATCGTCTCTCTCTATCTCATGCAGGAGATCGTCACCCGGGGCCTGGGCACGGCGGCCGGCTGGGTCTTCGTCGTGGTCGCCGCCGGTCTCGGCAGCTTCGGCATCTACCTCGGCCGGTTCCTGCGCTGGAACAGCTGGGACCTGGTGCGCCGGCCGGGCCCGCTCGCCGACGAGCTCCTCGGACGGGTCACCGACCCGCAATCGCAGCCACGGCTGCTCGGCTTCACACTGCTGTTCGCGCTGCTGTTCCTGTTCATCTACGCGGCGGTGTACATCTTCGCCAAGCTCACCAAGCCCACCGGCCGGCCCTGAGCGCACCTGACGGGCCCTCCGCGCTTGCCGCCCCTTCTCGCGGTGCGTACACTGCGGCCCATGACCCCCGGCAACATCCCGCGACTCATCGAGACCCTGAAGGCGCGCGCCGGCGACGACAAGCACATCGCCTGCGAGGACGCGTTCCAGATCGCTCGCGACCTCGACGTCCCGCTCGCGGACGTCGGCCGCACCTGCAACGAGCTGGGCATCAAGGTGATGCAGTGCCAGCTCGGCTGCTTCTGAGCGACCGCCGCTGAGGCGAGCGCTGCCGCGCTCGCCTCTCTTTCGCACGGCCCGCATCCCGAGTTAACCCTGTGCAAATCATGGGAATTGCTCTGCTATGAGCTTTTCGCGGCAGCGGCGCACGCCTGCGCCGCCGCCGCAGCCACAACGAACCGCGCCCGGCGCCCGCCGGGCGCCCGTGAGGTGAGAAGCATGGCGACCGTGGTACCCGACACAGAGGTCAGGCGTTATCAGATGTACATCGACGGCCGCTGGACCGATGCGGCCAGCGGCGAGACCTACGACGTGGTCGATCCCGCGTCCGAGAAGGTGATCGCGCGCGTCCCTAAGGGCGGCGTCGCGGACGCCGAGGAGGCTGTCCGCGCCGCGCGCGAGGCGTTCGACACCGGTCCCTGGCCGAGGATGAAGGCGATGGAGCGCGCGGAGGTCATGACGCGCGCGGCCGCGCTCCTGCGCGAGCGCGCGGAGGACTTCGCCCGGCTCGAGAGCCGCCAGATGGGCAAGCTGCTCGAGGAGTCGCGCGTGGACATGCTCGACACCGCGCACACCTTCGAGCTGTACGCCGGCATGGTCCAGGACCAGCACGGCGAGACGCTGGAGGTACCGGGCGAGACCATGAGCATGGTGGTACGCGAGCCCGTCGGCGTCACCGTCGGCATCACGCCGTGGAACTACCCGATGCTCATGGCGGCGTGGAAGGCGGGGCCGTCGCTGGCGGCCGGCAATGTGATGATCCTCAAGCCGGCCACCCTGAGCCCGCTCACCAACCTCGAGCTCGCCAGGGTCTTCGAGGAGGCCGGTCTGCCCAAGGGCGTCTTCCAGGTGGTCACCGGCCCGGGCGGCGAGATCGGCGACCACCTCGCCGGGCATCAGGACGTCGACATGGTGGCCTTCACCGGCTCCGTCGAGGTCGGCAAGCACATCATGCGCAGGGCCGCCGAGAACGTGAAGAAGATCGGTCTGGAGCTCGGCGGCAAGAGCCCCAACATCGTGTTCGCCGACGCCGACTTCGAGGCGGCCATCGACGGAGCTCTCATCGGCATCTTCGCCGGCACGGGCGAGGTCTGTTCGGCCGGCTCGCGCCTGCTCGTCGAACGCTCCATCCACGACCGCTTCGTCGGCGAGCTCGTCAGCCGCGCGATGGCGATCAAGGTCGGCGACCCGCTCGACGAAGAGAGCGAGATGGGCCCGCTGGTGAGCAGGCAGCAGCTCGACACGGTGGAGAAGTACGTCGCGATCGGCAAGGAAGAAGGCGCGACGCTCGCCACCGGTGGCCGCCGCCTCAGCGGCAGCGGCTTCTACTACGAGCCCACCATCTTCGTGAACGTGGACAACTCCATGCGCATCGCGCAGGAGGAGATCTTCGGGCCGGTGCTCGTCGTCATCCCCTTCGACAGCGAGGAAGAGGCGATCAGGATCGCCAACGACACGATCTACGGACTGGCCGGGGCGGTGTGGACCAAGGACGTCACGCGCGCGATGCGGGTGATCAAGGCCCTGCGCGCCGGCATCACCTGGGTCAACACGTACCACCCGACGTACAGTGAGGCCCCGTGGGGCGGCTACAAGCAGAGCGGCATCGGGCGCGAGCTGGGCAGCTACGGCCTCGACGAGTACACGGAGGTCAAGCAGATCAACATCGACCTCACCGGCGTGCCGATGGGCGTGTACCAGCGCGGCAAGGAGGGCTCCGGTTCGATGGGCGCCGGTCTGGAGGGCGCCTCCGGCAACGGCCGCGGCAAGGTCGTCCCCCTGAGCGACCGGCGACCGTTCCGAGAAGGCGAGAGCAAGAAGGACGAGGCCTGGGTCGAGTTCTGCGAGAACTGCCGGCCGTGACCGCCCGAGTGCCGGGCCGGCCGGAGGAGGCGCCGCCACCGGCGGCGCGTGAGCCGGCCGGCCCGTCCGGGTAAGCACGGCGGCAGGGACACCAGTCGCCGCCGGCGTACGTCGGAGGAGGGGGAGGAAATGAGTACCACCGCACGAGACGCGGCGGGCATCCGGGTCAGCGAGATCGTCGCCCCGGACCTCGTGATCAAAGGGCCGTACGGCACCGGCGAAGAGATGACGCTGCGCGCCCCTTGGGACGGCGCAGAGCTGGCGCGCGTCCCGACGGCCACGCTCGAGGACATGGACCGCGTGCTCGACCGCGCGCGCGTCGCGGCCGAGGGGTTCCGCTGGACCGCGGCCTGGAAGCGCGCGGAGATCCTCGAGCGCACCTCGCACCTCATCGAGGAGAACGCCGAGCAGATCGCGCGCATCATCGCGGCCGAGGGCGGCAAACCGCTCAAGGACGCGCGCGTGGAGGCCAAGCGCGGCGCCAGCACCTTCCGCTGGGCCGGTGAAGAGGCCAAACGGACGGCCGGCGACCTCGTGCAGATGGACGCCGACCCGAGCGGCGAGCACCGCTTCGGCTGGACCATCCGCGAGCCGCGCGGCGTGATCGCCGCCATCTCGCCGTTCAACTTCCCGCTCAACCTGGTGGCGCACAAGGTCGCGCCGGCGCTGGCCGGCGGCAACGCCGTCGTCCTCAAGCCGGCCTCCAACACCCCGCTCACCGCGCTGCGGCTGGCGGAGCTGCTGGCCGAGGCCGGCCTCCCCGACGGCACGCTCCAGGTCGTCGTCGGCTCCGGCCGGACCATCGGCAACAAGCTCGTCACCGACGAACGCACCAACATGGTGAGCTTCACCGGCAGCCCGCCGGTCGGCAGGCAGATCGCCAGCGACGCCGGGATGAAGATGATCACCCTGGAGCTCGGCAACAACTCGGCGACCATCGTCGACGAGGACGCCAACCTCGACCTCGCCCTGCAGCGGGTCGTGGCCGGCGGGTTCGCCAACTCCGGCCAGATCTGCATCTCGGTGCAGCGCGTCGTCGTGCACCAGGCCGTGTACGACCGGTTCATGGAGAAGCTCGTCCCCGCGGTGGCGGCGCTCAAGGTCGGCGACCCTCTGGACGAGACGACCGACGTGGCATCGCTCATCAATGAGGACGAGACCGAGCGGGTCAAGGGCTGGATCCAGGAGGCCGTGGACCAGGGCGCGACGCTCGCCACCGGCGGCGTCGACGGCGCCGGCCGCCTGCTGCCGACCGTGCTGACCGACGTGACGCGCGAGATGAAGGTCTGCGCACGCGAGGTCTTCGGGCCGGTGCTGAGCATCCTCAAGGCGCGCGACCTCTGCGAGGCGATCGACATCAGCAACGACAGCGAGATGGGCCTGCAGGCCGGCGTGTTCACCAACGACCTCAACAAGGCGATGTACGCCGCCCGGCGGCTCGAGGTCGGGGGCGTCATGATCAACGAGGTCCCCACGTTCAGGGTTGACCACATGCCGTATGGTGGTATCAAGGGCTCCGGCATAGGCCGTGAAGGGTTGAAATACGCCATCAGGGAAATGACGGAGCTGAAGATGGTCGCCATCCGCGAGATGGACTGGCAGACCGGCGGGCCACCGGTGGACGCCTGCCTGCGCGAGCCGCTCGGACCTTGAGGGGCTCGGACGGGCAAGCGGCCGGAGTGCGGGGAGAGTCTTCCCTGTACGCGCCACGGCCGGGAGCCACGAGGAAAGGAGGCATGCGACATTGACTGACTTACGAGGTGCGGCGCGCTAGACGCCCCGCATGCGGTGCAATAGCGCGCCGCGCCGAGCACATGGGGCGGCGGGCCTTCCGGGCCCGCCGCCCTCTTTCGTTTCTCCTACTATGGTGTTCTTCAGCGCAGAAGGCCGGGTAGGGAACAGGAGAACGTCACCGCAGCGGGCGGCTGACGGGCGCGGACCAGGAGGCAGCGATGACGCTGAGCGCACGCAATCAGCTCCCAGGCACGGTCAAGAGCGTCGTCCTCGGATCGGTGATGGCCGAGGTCGTCGTCGACGTCGCCGGCAACGAGGTGGCCGCGGCCGTGACGCGGCACTCGGCCGAGACGCTCGACCTCAGGGCCGGCGACAGCGTGAAGGTCGTCATCAAGGCGACCGAGGTGATGATCGACAAGTAGCAGGCTCCCCCGGGAGCGGCGGAGGGCCGGAGGCGTGGACAGACATCCTGTCCACGCCTCCGGTGCGTTGACACCTGCGGCGGCGCTTGACACGCTGCGACCGTGGACGAGATCAGCCACATCGATGCCATCGAGACGGTGCAGATACTCGCGAACGCGGACCGCCTGCGCCTGCTGCGCATCCTCATGCGTGGCCCCGCCACGCTCACGCAGCTCGTCGACAGCGTCGGTCACTACCCCGCCTGGGTCCGCCATCACGTGGTGACGCTGGAGCGCGCGGGTCTCGTCGAGCTGGTGGAGCAGCGCAAGACCAAGGGGTACGTGGAGAAGTTCTACTGCGCCACCGCGCGTGCCTACGCGGTGGACTTCCTGGTGCTGCCCGAGGAGGGCGCCCACGGACTGCTGGTCATCCTCGGCAGCGACGATCTGGCCCTCGATCTGCTCGCCGACCGGCTCCGGGCCGACGAGGACGCGCCGGACGTGGTGACCGTCGCCATGGGCAGCCTCGAGGGACTCATCGCGCTGCGCCATGGGCTCGGGCAGGTGGCAGGGTGCCACCTGCTGGATCTCGCCACCGGGGATTTCAACCGCTCCTACGCACGCGCGCTCTTCCCGGGACGCCGGCTCACGCTCCTGACCCTCGCGCATCGGCAGCAGGGGTTGATGCTCCCTCCCGGAAACCCGCGGGGCTACGGCGCGCTCGAAGAGGCGGTCGCCGACGGAGCGCGCATCATCAACCGCAACCGCGGCTCCGGCACGCGGGTCGCGCTGGACCGGTTGCTTGCCGCGGCCGGAGTCGAGGGCGCGACGGTCGACGGCTACGCCGACGAGGTCACGACTCATCGACAGGCCGCGCGACTGGTGGCCGACGGGTCCGCGGAAGTAGCTCTGGGCATCTACGCCGCCGCCAAGGCACAAGGCCTCGACTTCGTACCCCTCCTCGAGGAACGGTACGACCTCGTGACGCCAACGTCGGTCTACGAGAGCGGCCTGCTCGACCTGACGCTGGCGCTGCTGCGAGGCGACAGCTTCAAGCGCGCCGTCCGCTCCCTCGGCGGCTACTCGACCCGCGAGACCGGGGTGGTCACGACGCTCGTCTAATTGTGCCCCTCACGACTTCGGATGACGGTCGTCACGACACCAGCTTCTCCCTGAGCACCTCATAGGGAG
>DASUMX010000160.1:0-29874 GCA_036277455.1 Thermoleophilia bacterium | reverse complement strand
GCGTGCACCAGGTACAGCCGGTCCATCGCGCGCGTGATGCCCACGTACGCGAGCCGCCGCTCCTCTTCCACGTTCTGCTCGTCCAGCGACCGCTGGTGCGGGAACACGCCCTCCTCCATGCCGGAGATGAACACCACCGGGAACTCCAGGCCCTTGGCGTTGTGCAGCGTCATGAGCGTGAGCAGCGAGCTGGTGTCGGCGAGGGCGTCGCTGTCGCTGTAGAGCGAGATCTCCTGGAGGAAGAGGTCGAGGCTGGGCTCGTCGGCGCGCTTGTCGTACTCCGCGGCCACGCCGACGAACTCCTCGATGTTCTCCATGCGGCCCTCGGCCTCGAGGGTCTTCTGCGCGGCGAGCGCCGCCTCGTACCCGGTCTCGTCGAGCAGGCTGCGCACGACCTCGGCGACGGGGCGGCCGGCGTGCGTGGCCTGCAGGCCCTCCATCGTCCGGGCGAAGGCCAGCAGGCCGTTCACCGCGCCGGCGGACAGCCCCGGTACGTCGCCGGCGCCGCGCAGCGTCTGCCACAGGCTCTCCCCCACGCTCGCGGCGTGCGCCTGCAGGCGCTGCAGGCTGGTCGCGCCGATGCCGCGCTTGGGCGTGTTGACGATGCGCAGCAGCCGCTGCGTGTCGTCGGGATTCACGAGGATGGTGAGATAGGCGACCAGGTCACGGATCTCGGCGCGCTCGTAGAACTTGGGCCCGCCGATGACCTGATAGGCGATGGCGTAGCGCCCGAACTGCTCCTCGAGGACGCGGCTCTGCGCGTTGGTGCGGTAGAGCACGGCCACCTCGTCTGGCCGGTAGGCTCGCTCCGCTCCCGCCGCCTCGCCCTCCAGCAGCTTCTGCACCTCGCTGGCCACGAACTGGGCCTCGGCGCGCTCGTCGTTGACCTCCACGACCTGGACGAGCGCGCCCTCCCCCCTCGGGGTCCACAGGTTCTTGCCCTTGCGCTTGCGGTTGTGGGTGACCACGGCGTTGGCGGCGTCGAGGATCTTCTGCGTGGAGCGATAGTTCTGCTCCAGCCGGATGACCTCCGCGTCCGGGTGGTCGCGCTCGAACTCGAGGATGTTGCGGATGTCGGCGCCGCGCCACGAGTAGATGCTCTGGTCGTCGTCGCCGACCACGGCGAGGTTGCCGTGCGCGCCGGCGAGCAGGTTGGCGAGGCGGTACTGGGCGTGGTTCGTGTCCTGGTACTCGTCCACGAGCACGAAGCGGAACGCCTGCTGGTAGTGCTGGAGCCGGTCGGGATAGCCCTCGAGCAGCTCCACGGTCTTCATGAGCAGGTCGTCGAAGTCCATGGCGTTCATCTCGGCGTGGCGCTTCTCGTAGAGCTCGTAGACGTCGGCGGCGATCTGCGCGAAGCGCCCGCCCTGCTCGCGGAACTGGGCCGGACCGAGCAGCTGGTTCTTGGCGTCGCTGATCTGCCGGCTGATCGACTCCGGCGGGTAGCGCTTGGGGTCGACGTTGATCTCCTCCATGCAGCGCTTGATGAGCCGGCGGCGGTCGTCCTCGTCGTGGATGGTGAACGTGCTCTTGTAGCCCATGCGCTGGGCCTCGCGGCGCAGCAGGCGCGCGCACATGCTGTGGAACGTGCTGATCCACATGGTGCGCGCGACCGGCCCGACGAGGCCCTCGATGCGCTCCTTCATCTCGCCGGCGGCCTTGTTGGTGAAGGTGATGGCGACGACCTCGTCCGGGCGCACGTGCTCGACCTGCAGCAGCCAGGCGACGCGGTGCGTCAGCACGCGCGTCTTGCCCGAGCCGGCCCCGGCGAGGATGAGCAGCGGGCCGTCGACGTGCGTGACCGCCTTGCGCTGCTCGTCGTTGAGGCCCGCGAGCAGCGGGTGGTCCGCCGTCATCCCACGCCTCCGCCGAGCAGGAGGCTGATGATCAGGGCGATGGCGCCGGCGACCACGAGCCGCAACCCCGAGAGCCACAGGCGCTCGCGCGAGATGGACCCGAGGAACACGCCGAGGAAGAAGAGCTCGACGAGGCCGACGGCGACGGCGAGGAAGTACGCCGTGTGCATGCTGATCACGGAGGTGAACGCGAACGGGATCATCACGATGAGCGCGGCCGCGAACGGCGAGGCGCCGTCGACGAACGCGATGACGATGGTGGCGTACCGGGAGGCCGAGGCGATGGTCGACCCCTGGAGGCTGGAGAGGGTGGACTCCTCCAGCTCGCGCATGGCCCTGCCGCGCTCGGCGCGCTCCACCAGGTAGGAGCCGTAGAAGCCGGAGACGCCCATGCCCACGGCCGTGGTCAGCACGACGGTGAAGATGGCGCGCGGGCTGTCCACGCCGCCGAGATAGCCGCCCACGAGCACGCCGATGGCCGTGAGCACGCCGTCGAACGCGTTCATGGCGAAGTACCGGCGGGCGATCTCGCCGACCTCGGCGATCTCGTGATAGTGGCGCAGCGTGGCGAGCTGCCGCCGCACGCGCACCCCGATGCTGGGACTGCCCGGAAGGCTCATCGGCTCACCAGGGCTTTAGGGGCCGGCGCGGTCAGCGAAGCCAGCTGGCGCCGGCGTCCTGCGGGGTCTCGACCTCGTCGATGATGCGCTTGCCGGCCGAGACCTTGTCGATGGAGTGGATGCTGCCGCCGGCGTCCTGCACGACCTCGGCGACGTCCTGGAAGTCGACGTCGTCGCCCTCCAGCGTGATCTTGATGTTCTCGACCTTGTTGTCGATCTCGATCAGCGTGATGTCGACCCCGTGGATGCCCTCGAGGTCGCCGAGCTTGTCGGCGAGCACGAGCATCGTGGGCTGGTGGGGCTTGAGGACGTCGAGCACGAGTCGCCGGACCTCGCTCATGGGGTGATCACGCTCCGTTCACAGGTCGCCTGGGAGGGCAGCAATCGTAGCATACCCCCCTCGGGACGCCGGTCACCCCGGGGGATGACGAACGCGGCCGCGCGGCGTCAGATCCCGGCGCCCGAATCGAACCGCAGCAGCTCGGCGAGCACGGCCTGCGTCTCGCGCACGGCCTGCTGGCGCTTGCCGCTCCGCTCCGGGTGGATCTCGTCGAGCTCCTTCTCCATCTCCACGATGCGGGCCACGAGACATTTGATCGCCTCGGCCACGGGGTCCGGGAGGTGCCGGTAGTCGATGTCGGGGATGCCGACCTTCTGCCCCTGCAGCAGGACCGGCCTGCCGGGGTTTCCCACCACGGTCGAGTTCTTGGGCACGTCGGCGACCACCACGCTGCCCGCGCCCACCTTGGCGTTGTCGCCCACGGTGATGCCCCCCAGCACCTGGGCGCCGGCGCCGAACACGACGTTGTCGCCCACGGTCGGGTGGCGCTTGCCGGTCTCCTTGCCGGTGCCGCCGAGCGTCACTCCCTGGTAGATGGTGACGTCGTCGCCGATCTCGGCGGTCTCCCCGATCACGACGCCGGAGCCGTGGTCGATGAACAGCCCGTGCCCGATCTTCGCGCCGGGGTGGATCTCGACGCCGGTGACGAAGCGGTTGAACTGGCTGATCCAGCGCGGCACGAGCGGGACGCCCACGTTGCTCAGCTTGTGCGCGAGCCGGTGCATCCACAGGGCGTGGAGCCCCGAGTACGAGGTGATGATCTCGACCTTGGACGTGGCCGCCGGGTCGCGCTCCTGCACGGCCTTGACGTCGCTCGTGATCTCTTCGATGGCCGTGTGCACGTCCTGGCGCAGCGCTCCGACGACCTCGTTGACGGGGCGACAGCCGCGCGTCCCTCGTCCCAGGAACCAGCACGCGGCGACGCTCACGCCCGTCAGGGCGAACAGCTTGCGGATCACGGCCGTCACCTCCTCAGTCCATGCGGTGCGCTCGGACGGCGGAGTGCCGCCGAGGCCCGCGGTACGCTATGAGCGGTGCTTCTTCGGCGCCCCGCTCGATACCTTCGCTACGTGGAGTATTCACGCCTCGTTCATGCTTCCCGTGCGGAACCCGTCCATGTCCAGGGCGACGTAGGTGAACCCGGCGGCGTGGACGGCGCGGGCGATCTGCTCCCGCAGCTCGAGCGCCCGGCCGAGCTCGTCGCGCTCGACCTCCAGGCGGGCCACGTCCCCGTGGTGGCGCACGCGGCACTGGCGGAAGCCGAGCGCGCGCAGCGCCCTCTCGGCGTCCGCCACGGCGGCGAGCTTGGCCGGGGTGATGGCCTCGCCGTACGGGACGCGCGATGCCAGGCACGCCTGCTGCGGCGCGTCCCAGGTGGACAGGCCGAGCTCGCGCGCCAGGCGGCGCACCTCGGCCTTGCCGATGCCGGCGGCCAGCAGCGGCTGCAGGACGCCGCGCTCAGCGGCGGCGCGCATGCCGGGACGGTGGTCGCCGGCGTCGTCGGCGTTGGCGCCGTCGACCAGGGCGGCCCCGCCGTGCGCCGCGGCGACCCGCACGAGCTCGTCCAGCAGGCCCGCCTTGCAGAAGTAGCAGCGCTCGCGGGAGTTCGCCACGAAGCGCCCGTCGTCGAACTCGTGCGTGGCGACGACCACGTGCTCGACGCCCAGCCCGTCGGCCAGCGCGCGGGCGGCCGCCAGTTCCTCGTCCAGGTACGTGGGCGAGGTGGCCGTGACCGCGACCACGTTCCCGTGGCCCAGAGCACGCGCGGCGGCCGCAAGCACGAGGCTGGAGTCGGCGCCGCCGGAGAAGGCGACGCAGGCGCGCTCAACGCCGGCGAACTGCGCCAGCAGGCGCGCCAGGACGGGGTCGTCAGGCATCGGCGTCGACCAGCTCGGTCACCGTCGGGCTCTCGCCGCACACCGGGCACGACGGGACCCGCGAGACCTCGACCTCGGTGAACGTCATCGCCCCGCCGTCGTACTGCAGCAGGCGGTCGTAGAGCGGCCGCCCGGCGCCGGTGAGGACCTTGAGGACCTCGAGCGCCTGGATCGATCCGATGAGGCCGGGGATGGGGCCGAGCACCCCGGCCTCGGAGCAGCTGATGACGCCGGCGGGCGGAGGAGGCTCGGGAAACAGGCAGCGGTAGCAGGCGGTCTCCCCGCCCTTGATCGTCATCGCGAGCCCCGTCATGCGCAGGACCGCGCCGTCGACCAGCGTCTTGCCGCGCAGCACGCAGGCGTCGTTGAGCAGGTAGCGCGTCGGGAAGTTGTCGACGGCGGTGACCACGACGTCGTAGGCGTCGATCAGCGCGAACGCCGTGGCGGCGCGCAGGCGCGAGGTGTGCGCCTCCGGCGTCACCTCGGGGTTGAGCGCCCGCAGCCGCTCCGCCGCCACCACCGCCTTGGGCCGGCCGATGTCGGCGGTCGTGAACAGGATCTGCCGCTGCAGGTTCGAGAGCTCGACCACGTCGTCGTCGACGATGCCGATGCGCCCCACGCCGGCGGCGGCGAGGTAGTACAGCACGGGCGCGCCGAGGCCGCCGGCGCCGACGACGAGGACGGCAGCGTCGCGGATCGCCTGCTGACCGCGCTCGCCGACCTCCTTCAGGACCAGCTGGCAGTCGTACCGCCGGCGCTCGTGCCCGCTGATCCTCACGCCTGCGGCTCCGCCAGGTCCGCGAACAGCGGCGTCGAGAGGTACCTCTCTCCCGTGTCGCAGAGGATCGTCACCACGACCTTGCCGTGCATGCCGTCGCGGCGCGCGAGCTCGCCGGCCGCCCAGGCGTTGGCGCCGGCGGAGATGCCGACGAGCACCCCCTCCTCGGACGCGAGGCGGCGCGCCGCGTCGAACGCGTCGTCGCCGCTCACGGTGAGGACCTCGTCGTAGCCCTCCTGGTCCAGGATCTTGGGGACGAACCCCGCGCCGATGCCCTGGATGCGGTGGGAACCCGCCGGGCCGCCGGAGAGCACCTGCGAATCCGAAGGCTCCACGGCGACGACCAGCAGGCCGGGGCGCCTCTCCTTGAGGACCCGGCCCACGCCGGTGAGCGTGCCGCCCGTGCCGACCCCGGCGACGAACACGTCGACCTCCCCGCCGGTGTCGTCCCAGATCTCCTCGGCGGTGGTCCGCCCGTGCACGTCCGGGTTGGCGGGGTTCTCGAACTGCTGGGGCACGAACGCGTCGCCCAGCTCGCCCGCGAGCTCCACGGCGCGGTCCACGGCGCCGGTCATGCCTTCGGCGCCGGGGGTGAGGACGAGGCGCGCGCCGTAGGCCTTGAGCAGCGCGCGCCGCTCCAGGCTCATCGAGTCGGGCATGGTGAGCACCAGGTCGTAGCCGCGTGCCGCCGCCACCATGGCGAGCGCGACGCCGGTGTTGCCGCTGGTCGGCTCGACGAGGGTGCTGCGCCCGGGGGCGATGATCCCGTCACGCTCGGCCGCGTCGATCATCGCCAGCCCGATGCGGTCCTTGACGCTCCCGCCCGGGTTGAACGACTCGAGCTTGCCCAGCACCTCCGCCCCGGTCTCGTCGGAGATACGGTTGAGCCGCACCAGCGGCGTGCGCCCGATGAGCTCGGTGATGTTGCCTGCCCTCTTCATGCCCTCTCCCCCGGGGTCAGATGTGGTACATCGGCGCCGACTCGCGCAGCGCGTCCTCGCGCCGCAGCAGGTCGCCGATGGTGGTGGCCGTGAGCACCCGCTCGAGCGCGTGCTGCGCGTCGATCCAGACCGAGGACGCACCGCATCGGTCCACCTGGTCGCAGCGGCCCTGCGTGCACTCGGCCGGAGACGGCACCCCGTCGAGGGCGGCGACCACGTCGAGGACGGTGATGTCGTCGGCAGGGCGGGCGAGGGCGTAGCCGCCCGCGGCGCCCCGGCGGCTGTGGACGATGCCTCCCCGGCGAAGCGCCGCGAAGACCTGCTCCAGGAACTGGAGCGGCATGGCGCGGCGCTCGGCGATCTCGCCGAGACGCACGGGCTTGCCCAGCTGCGTCTGTTCCACGCGGGCGAGCTCCGTGAGGGCCCTGACCGCGTATCTGCTCTTCATGGAGATGTTCACCTGCGTCAAGCTCCTCGCTGCAGATTCCCGATAAATCCAGTCGAGATTACGGAACTGGGCGGCCCTCGTCAACGTGGCCCGCCCGGGACGGCGACCGCGACGGCGGCCGCCGGCCGGTCCCGATCTCAGCCGCCGAGACTCCCGGACCCTCGGCGGCGGCGCAGCCAGAAGCCGGCCAGCGCCGTGAGCGCCAGCGTGACCAGGGCCGCCCACAGGATGCGGTAGCCGACGACCCAGAAGACGCTCGCGCCCAGAGCGATGAAGATGAGGGAGTCCTCGACGATGGCGTGCACCATGCTGAGGAAGACGCTCATGATGAAGACCTGACGGCGGCCGAGGTCGTGGCGGCGCACGTCGCGGACGATCACGCCGCCGCCATAGGCGAGGCCGAAGAGGAAGCCCACGAGCGTGGGCGCCGCGGAGCGCTCGTCGAGGCCGACGTGACGGACCAGCCTGGCCCACGCGCGCACCACGGCGCGGAACGCACGCGTGCCTTCGAAGAGCTCGAGCACCACCATGATGGGCACCACGATGAGGAACACGCGCAGCAGCAGGTCGAGCGACCCGGTCGTGAACTCGCGGAGGAAGGCGGACATCAGACCAGCCCCATCAGCAGGTTGGCGACGCCGGCCGCCACGAGCCCGGCGACGATGCGCAGGGCGCCGAAGGCGAAGCCGTTCATCCCCGCCTTGTGGAGCACGGCGCCCTCGACCACCAGGTTGTGGCCGATGAGGATGGCGATGGCGATGACGGTGACCTGGCCGGTCGTGAGATCCAGCGCCTGCATCGCGCCGACGGCGGCGTAGATGTTGAGCACGTAGCCGACGACGAGCGGGACGGCCGCGTCCCCGGGCAGGCCCAGGGCCTGCATGAGCGGCCGCGCGACGTCCGCCAGCCGCCCGATCACACCGAGCTGCTCCAGGGCGAGCGTGACGCCGTAGGCCGGGATCATGACCTTGGCGAGGTCCCAGAAGGTCTGCAGCCCGGCGATGACTCCGAGGCGCAGGTCGCGGCGCACCGTGGGCCAGAAGCCGTGCGGCGGCTGCGCCAGAGGCGCTCCGGGGAGATTGTCGTCCGGTCCGGTCATGCGCCGGGATTCTCGCACGGGGTGGCCCCATCCGTCACCGCGGACGCCAACGTCACCGCGGCGACCCGCGCGTCACCCTTGAGGTTCACGGGAGGCGCGCGCGACGATGCCGGCATGTCGCCCGCCAGCACAACCGCACTCGCCCTCGCCGCCCTCGCCGCCCTGGCGCTCCTCGGGCCGGGGTGCAGCGGCAGCGGGACGGAGCCGGTGGTCGTGCCGTCGGACGTGCACCTGGCGTCCGGCCCGCCCGCGCAGGCGTCGGCCGCGGCAGCGCCGGCGATCGTGTCCGAGGCGGTGGACAGGCTCCGGGCCGCGCGCCTCGTCGCCCTGTACTGCCACCTCGTCGACCGTGGTCAGCACGCCCGGGCCGGGGAGCTGTGCGCGCGCCGCCGGCTCTGGTCGCGGCGCGCTCTGGCAGGCGTCACCCGGTTCCACTTCCGCTCCGCCCGCGTCCATGCGGCGCCCGACGCGCGCACGCTGGTGCTCAAGGCGCGGGTGCACGTGCACGCCGGGCGAGGCCGTCCGCTGCCGGACGGCCTCGCCGTTCTGTTCTTCACCCTGGGGAGGGCCGGCAGCGCTGTCGGGGGCTGGCTGATCACAGCCATCTCCACCCGCCCGTAACCCTCCAGAAAGGGGTCAGTATGAGCAGACGGCATTGGGCGCACGTCGTGGCGGCCGCCGTGGTGGCGGTCGCCTGCGCGGCCGCGGCGCCGGCGGCGGCAAGTTCGCCGGCGGCCGGGGCCGCCGCAGCGGAGGCGGCCGCCGGCCCGGCCGCCGCCGCCACCGCCTATCTCGAGGCGCGCGCCACGGCCGTCACCGCCGCCGACCCCGCAGCGGCGCTGGCCGCCTGGGTGGTCCCCGGCAGCGCCCTGGCGCGCACCGAGGCGCAGGTCGCGGCGGGCGCCGCGCTCCGCGGCCGGAGCGCGGGCCGCACGGTGGAATCGGCGGCCTGCGCCGTCACCGTGCTCGATGAACGGCCGGCCGGCGATGGATCCGTCGTCGTCGTGGCGCGGGCGGTCACCAGGCTCACGTGGCGCTCGCCGAACGGCATGACGGACGTCGAGGGCAGCGGCATCCACCACACCATCACGCTCGACCACGACGCCGGGAGCTGGGTCGTGACCGCCGACGCCTACTCCGACGTCCTCAAGGCCGCCTGCCTCGAGGCGGCGGGCGCCGCACGCACCCGGGTGCGCACGGCGGCGCGAGCGGTGGAGCGCACCGCCACGCCGCTGGCCCTGCCCAGGCGGTCGGTGCGCAGGCCGGCGCTCCCCGCGCGGAGATACACAGCCATCATCGACTACGACCGGCCGGCGGCTCAGGCCTACGCGGACAAGTACGCGTTGTCGTACAACCCCACCTTCGTGCGCTTCTCCGGAGCCGACTGCGCCAACTTCGCGTCGCAGTGCGCACGCGCCGGCGACATGCCGCAGTCCCGCGGCGCCACGAGCACCGACTGGTGGTACGACAAGGCCTACACGTCGTCCCCGGGGGACGACACCTACTCGCTGAGCTGGATCAACGTCACGCGGCAGATCGCGTCCTGGAACACGCGCCGCACCGACTGGGAGACGTCCGCGGGCATGCTCAGTCGCGGCGACTTCATCTACTACGACTGGAGCGGCGACGGCGTGTGGGACCACGTGGCCGTCGTGGCCGGCACCAACAGCGCCGGCCAGAAGGTCATCGACGCCCACACCACCGACCACTACCGCGTGTACTGGAAGCTCGGGACCAGCAGCACCAGATACCGCTACGCGAAGGTGCGGGCGCAGTGGGTCGTGTGACTCTCAGCCCGCGGGCGGGACGAGGTCGTGAGCCACGAGGTCCTCGGCGGTGTCCCTGCGCCTGATCGGCACGAGCCGGCCGGCGGCCGTCACCGCGAAGGCGGCGGCCGTCGGCCGGGCGTTGTAGGGGTTCATCATCTCGAGCGTGTAGGCGCCGGTGTCGAGAAAGGCGACCACGTCGCCGACCGCGGTCGCCGCCGGGAACCGCCGGTACGGCGAATCGCCGTCGCCGGCGAAGACGTCCCCGCCGTCGCACAGCGGACCGGCGAGACGGAACTCCGTGTCCGTCTCCTCGCCGGCGCGCGAAGCCACGATGCTGCGGTAGTACCAGTGGTAGTTGGTGTGCTCCAGCAAGGTGTTGAAGCCGGCGTCCACCGTGACCCAGCGCTCGTCGCCGATGCGGCGCCGGGCGCCGTCGCGCCGCCCCTTGACCTTCTCGTTCTCGATGCGCGCCACCAGCACCGCCGTCGTGGCGGCGATGGAGCGGCCGGGCTCGAGGAACAGCGCCAGGTCCGGCCGCCGCGCCGCGAGCGCGCCGCCGACCACCTCCGCGTAATCGGCGGCGGTCAGCAGCGAGCAGAAGTAGTCGCTCGGGTGGCAGGCGACGGGAGCCTCGCGATACGGCACGGCGAAGCCGCCCCCGGCGTTGAGGAACCGCAGGCGCACGCCGGCGGAGGCCTCCACCTCGGCCACGAGGTCGAGAGCGGCGGCGATCGCCTGCCGGTACGGCTCCACGCTGGTGATCTGCGAGCCGATGTGGAGGTGCATGCCGGCGGGCTCCAGATGCGGGTGCTCCGCGGCGAGGCGGAACGCGGCCGCCGCGTCGTCACGGTCGATGCCCGCTTTGCCGCCGTGCGCCGTCTCGAGCCCCGGGTGCGTGAGCGTCGGCACGTGCACGTCGATGCGCGGCGCGACGGCGGCGACCCTGTCCATGCCGGCCGCCACCTCGCCGATCCGTCCCAGCTCGTACACCGAGTCGACCATGAAGGCGCGCACGCCGCAGGCGATGGCGCGCCCGATCTCATCCCTCGTCTTGGCGACGCCGTTGAAGACGATCTGCCCGGGCTCGAACCCCGCCGCCAGCGCCTTGTCCAGCTCGCCGCCGGCGTTGACCTCCACGTTCGCGCCGGCCTCCCGTGCCACGCGCAGGAACCAGAGGTTGGAGCAGGCTTTGCTGGCGTAGAACACCTCCGTGGGCGGGTGGAGCCGCCGGAAGGACCCGATGACCGCCTCGACGTTGGCGCGCAGGCGCCGCTCGCTGAAGACGAACAGCGGCGTCTCGTGCGTGTCCGCAAGGTCGACGAGGTCCACCCCGTCGAAGCACAGATGGCCGTCACAGACGGTATACAGCGGGTCGGCCGCGGGCATACGCTCCCTGCTTGTCGGATGGACGGTCAGCGAAGTATACTGCGCCCGCTTCGCCCCACCCGCCACGGGAGACCAAGTGGCAGACGCAAGCCCTCACGATCGTCGTCGCACCGCCTTCTCCGGCGGTAAGGTCCACGACTTCTAATACCCGTCCCGCCTGACGCGCACCGCCACCCGCACCCGCGGGCGACATCCGGCGGCGTCCCGTCCCCTTCCCGCAGGCGCCACGGCGCCGGCCCCGCGCTGGAACCCCGATCTCTCCACGCCCGCGGCCGCACGCCGACGGGCTCCGCGGTCCCGTTCCCGGCAGACGAAGTGGAGAAGCAGTGACCCTCCCCCGGCTCACGATCGACCTGGACGCCGTCGCCGACGCGACGCGACGGCTCGCGGCGCGCCTGCGCGCCTTCGGGCTGACGCTCTGCGGCGTCACCAAGTGCGTGGACGGCGAGCCGGCGGTCGGGCAGGTGCTCCTCGATGCCGGCTGCGCCGGACTCGCCGACAGTCGCCTGCCCTCGCTGGCCCGGCTCGCGGCGCAGGGCCTGGGGCCGCTCACGCTCATCCGCGCGCCCCAGTGGGACGAGCTCGCGGCCGCGGCGCAGGTCGCGGACCGCGTGCTGCTCAGCGATCCGGGCGCCGCCCGCGTGCTCGGAGAGCACGCCCCCGGCGCCTCCATCCAGGTCCTGCTCACCGTGGACCTGGGCGACCGCCGTGAGGGCGTCCTGCCGGACGCCGCCCCGGCGGTCGCCGCCGAGTTGGCCGGCCTGCCCGGCATCGACCTGGCCGGCGTGGCCGCGAACTTCGCCTGCCTCTCCGGGCAGCTGCCCTCGCAGGCGCTGTTCCGGGAGGCCGAGGACGTCCTGGCGGACATCGCCGGCCTCTGCACCGCCGAGCCCGTGCTCAGCCTCGGCGGCACCTGCGTCGTCCAGCACCTCGACGGCTACGCGCCGCGGTTCGCGACCGAGGTCCGCTCCGGCGGCGGGCCGATGTACGGCCACGACTTCGTCAGCGGCTGCGGGATCACCGGGCTCGGGCGCACCGACCCGGTGCTCACCGCGGCCGTGCTCGAGTGCTACCGCAAGCCGCCGGCGCCGCAGGGGCCCGGCGGCCTCGACGCCTTCGGCCACGTGCCCGCGGTCGACCTTCCGGGCGAGGACGCCTGGTACGCGATGCTGGCGCTCGGGCGGCGGGACATGGAGCCCGGCGGGCTGCGGCCCCTGCTCCCCGGCGCCCGCCTCGCCGGGGCGACCAGCGACGTCTGCATCCTCATCACCCCCGGGCCGCTGCGCCCGGGCGACGAGGTCAGCTTCGCCGTCGACTACGACGCGCTCGTGCGCGCCGTGACCTCGCCGTTCGTGCGCGTGGACTACGCGCACGGCGGCGAGTCGGCGGCGCCGACGGACAACGACGTCTCGAAGGGAGACGCAGGATGAATCACGCCGACAGACGGTACGTCGGGCGGCGGCGACCACTGGCGATCATCGCCGCCTCCGAGGTGGAGAGCATCCACGCCGCCGCGCTCGACGTGCTCGCCGAGACCGGCGCCATGTTCCACTCGCAGCGCGCCCTCGACGTGCTCGAGGCCCACGGCGCGACCGTGGACCGCGAGACCACGGTCGCGCGCATCCCCGCGAGCGCCGTCGAGGAGGCGCTCGCGACCGTGCCTCGCTCGTTCACGCTCGGCGGCCGCGAGCCCGAGTTCGACCTGCCGATCGACGGCGAGCACGCCTATCTGTGCTCCGACGGCTGCGCCACGAAGGTCCGCGAGGCCGACGGCACCGTGCGGCAGAGCGTCAAGCAGGACGTCTACGACGCCGCGCGCGTGGTCGAGGGCCTCGACAACCTCTCCGCCACCTCGGCCCTCGTGTCCGCGCAGGACACGCCCGAGGAGAGCCGGGTGCTGCACGAGTTCGACGCCTGCATGCGCGCCTCGCGCAAGCACAGCGTCGTCGTGAGCATCAAGGACGCGGCCGAGGCGCGGCCGCTGATCCGCATGGCCGAGGCCGCGGCCGGCGGGGCCGAGAAGCTCAAGGCCCGCCCGACCTTCTCGGTCATCCTCTGCACCGTCAGCCCGCTCCATATGGAGCGCTTCGGCATGGAGCTCGCCCTGGAGCTCGGAGACGCCGGCATCCCGATGCTGCTCTACCCCATGCCGATCCTCGGCGCGACCAGCCCGGTCACGCCGGCCGGCACGGCCGTGGTCGGAGCCGCGGAGATCCTCGCCGCGATCACGGCGATCCAGCTCTCCAGCCCCGGCGCCAGGCTCGTGCACGCCGGAGGGCCCACCGCCCTCTTCATGCGCACGGGGTCCTACTTCGCCAACGTGCCGGAGGCCCTGCTGCTGCGCGCCGTACAGGGCCAGATGGCCCGCTACTGGGGCCTGCCCGCAGGGCTCGGCTGGGGCGGCACCAAGGCCAAGCAGCCCGAAGCCCAGAGCGCCTACGAGAACACGCTCGGCCTGGTGCTGGAGATGATGGCCGGCGCGGACTTCTGCTTCGGCGCCGGCCTCCTCGACAGCGTGCAGCAGATGAGCCTCGAGGAGCTCGTGATCGCCGACGAGGTGTTCGGCATGGTCACCCGCCTGCTGCGCGGCGTCACCGTCGACCGCGAGACCCTGGCGGTCGACCTCGTCAAGAAGCTCGGCTTCCGCGGCGACTACCTGTTCGAGCAGCACACGCGCGCCCACGTGCGCGAGCTCTGGCAGGCGCGCCTCGGCGAGACCGGCACCTACGAGAGCTGGAAGAGCGCGGGCAGCCCGCGTCTGGAAGACAAGGCGCGGGCCGTCGCCGACGGCATCCTCGCCTCCCCCGCGCCTGAGTTCCCCGAGGACCTCGCGCGCGAGTTCGACGACATCATCGCCGCGGTCGAGTCCGGCCGCTTCTGAGAAGGCAAGGAGCCCAGGATGGCATACGCAGACAAGTGCTACGTCGGCAAGCGCGTGAAGCTCGACCTGCTCGACGCCGCTGAGATCCGGCAGATCCACGAAGCCACGCTCGACGTGATCGAGAGCGTGGGCGTCAAGTTCCACTCGCAGCGGGCGCTCGACATCCTCGAGGAACACGGCGCGGCGGTGGACCGCGAGACGACGGTGGCGAAGATCCCGGCCGCCGTCGTCGAGCGGGCGATGAGCACCGTGCCGCACGAGTACGTGCTCGGCGCGCGCAACCCCGAGTACGACCTGCCGCTCGACGGCGAGCACGTCTACATCAGCTCCGACGGCTGCGGCGTCTTCGCCCGCGACCCGGAGACGGGCGAGGTCCGGTCCTCGCGCAAGCAGGACCTCGCCGACTGCGCGAAGGTGGTGCAGGCGCTCGACAACGTCAGCGCCACGAGCGCCGTGGTGAGCGCCCAGGACTGCCCGCCCGAGACGCGGGTGCTGCACGAGTTCGACGCCTGCGTGCGCAACTCGGAGAAGCACAGCATCGTCGTCTCGATCAAGGAGGACTGGGAGGCCCGCAGCCTGCTCAAGATGGCCGAGGCGCTGGCCGGCGGCAAGGAGGAGCTCAAGCGCCGGCCCATGTTCACGACCATCATCTGCACGGTGAGCCCGCTGCACCAGGAGCGCTACGGCATGGACCTCGCGCTCACGCTGGCCGAGGCCGGCATCCCCGTGAGCTTCTACCCCATGCCGATCCTCGGCGCGACGGGTCCCATCACCATCGCCGGCTCGGCCGTCGTGAACAACGCCGAGTTCCTGAGCGGCGCCGTGCTCGTACAGCTCGCCCACCCCGGCGCCCCGGTGATGCACGGCGGCGGCCCGACGGCGATGTACATGAACTCGGGCGCCTACGCCAGCAACTCGCCGGAAGCCCTGCTCCTGCGCGCCTGCCAGGGCCACATGGCCGACTTCTACGGCGTGCCGGCCTGGTACGGCGCCGGCGCCACCACCGCCAAGGAACCCGGCATCCAGAGCGCCTACGAGAACGCGCTGGCGATGTTCATGGCTTACGCCAACGGCGCCGACGTCACCTTCGGCACCGGCCTCCTCGACGGCTCGCGCATCCTCTGCCTCGAGAACATGGTCGTGGACGACGAGATCATCGGCATGGTCAAGCGCATCCTCACCGGCATCGAGGTGACCGGGGAGACCCTTGCCGTGGAGCTCATCAAGGAGATGGGCTTCAACGGCAACTACCTGTTCGCCAACCACACGCGCGCCCACGTGCGCGAGCTCTGGCAGGCCAGGCTCGGCGAGACGGGCAACTACGACGGCTGGAAGAACGCCGGCGCGAAGAGCACCACCGAGAAGGCGCAGGAGAAGGTGGCCGAGATCCTCGCGGCGCCGGCCCCGGAGTTCCCCGCCGACCTCGGCGCCGAGTTCGACGCGATCATCGCCGCCGCGGCCAGGGAGGCGGCGTCCGTCTAGCTGCGGTCACGTGACGCGGCGGGGCCCCGCCCCTCCCCCGCCAGCTGCACCTGCGGTACCATGAGACGCCGGCGCCCGCCCGTGGCGCCGGCGTCTCGTCGTCCGTCTCCGGAGCGCAGAACGTGCCCCCCACGAGAGTCAAAGAAGAGGGTCAGAGCAAGGACACCGACAAGCTCGTGCGCCGCCTCTCCCTCGTCGCCCTCCTGCTGTCCCGCCGCGGCCAGCCGGTGAGCGCCGGGGAGATCCGCGAGCGGGTCGAGGGCTACTGGGGCATGACGGACGAGGCCTTCAAGCGGCGCTTCTACGAGGACCGCTTCGAGCTCGGCGAGCTCGGCATCGGCATCCGCTCCGAGGACGACCCACTGGCGGACGCCTCCACGGAGGTCTACAGCCTGCCCGCGGACGCCTACTACCTGGAGCCGGTGCAGCTGGACGGCGACGAGTTCGCCGCCCTCGCCGCCTGTCTCGCGGTCCTCGAGCACCGCTTCGCCTACTCGCAGCCGCTCAGGCTCGCCCTGCTCAGCCTCGCCCAGGGGCGCCCCGAGCTCCTCACCGAGGCGGAGACGCCGCCGCTGCGGGTGGAGCCGGAGGCGCACGCCGCGGCCGCCGCCCTGCCGCGGCTGCAGGCGGCGGTCGTCGAGCGCAAGACGGTGACCTTCAGCTACTACGCCATCACCCGCGACCAGAAGACGGAGCGCGTCGTGGACCCGTACGGCCTCCAGCTGGTCTCCGGCGAGTGGTACCTCATCGGGCACTGCCACCTGCGCGAGGCCGTGCGCACGTTCCGCGTCTCGCGCATCGAGTCGAAGGTCAAGTACCACACGCGCCGTCCGCACGACTTCTCCCCGCCGGCGGACTTCGATCTCGCGCAGTACCGCGACCGGCCGCCGTGGCAGCTGGCGAAGGCGAGCGGGACGGCGCGCATCCGCGTCTCCGCGGCCATGGCGTGGTGGGTCGAGGCGCACTGGGCGCACTGCGGCACGGTGACCCGCCTGGACGACGGCGGCATCGTGTACGAGACCCCGTACGCCGACGCCCGCCCGCTGCTGGGCTGGATCCTCGGGCTGGCGGACGACGCCGAGCTCCTGGAGCCGGACGACCTGCGCGGCCGGTTGCGCGGCCAGCTCGAGAGCCTCGCGACGCTCCTCGACGCCCCACCCCCCGAGCGCCCGGCGCCCGGGAAGCGCACCGCGCCGGGCCCCAAGCCGGACAAGCGGCGCCGGACGGGCGACGACGAGATGAAGGTCGAGGTCGACCGCTTCACCCGCCTCACGGCGCTCGCCGCCTACCTCCTGCGCCGCTGCGACGAGGACGAGGCGACGCTGGAGGTCGCCGAGGTGCGCGCGGCGCTCGGCGTGACCGACAAGGAGCTGCGCGCAGACGTGAAGCTGCTCAACGTGGTCAACTTCGGAGGCGACGGGTGTCTCCTCTGGGCGGAGTTCAAGGGGACGAAGCGGCTGTACGTCTCCTGCGAGGCGGCGGGTCCGGCGCTGGCGCGCCCCGCCCGCCTCTCCCCTCTCCAGGCGGACACCCTGCTCCTGGCGATCGAGCTGGTCGGCCGGCACCTGCCGACGTCCTCCGGCGCCGCCCTCCGCAGCGCGGCCGTGAAGCTGCGCGCGGCGCGCGGCGGCACCCCCGCGCTCGGCGCCGGCGACCTGCTGCTGGCCCCCGACGACGTGCTGACCGCGGTCAACCGGGCGATCGTCGAGCGCCGCCTCCTCTCCATCCAGTACTGGACGGAGGGCACGGACAGGGTCACCGACCGGGTGGTGGAGCCGTACCTTCTCGTGCACAGCCGCGGCGAGTGGTACTACGTCTGCTGGTGCCGCACCGCCGGCGGGACGCGCGTGTTCCGCGTCGCCACCACCAAGAGCGTCAAGCTCGAGGACGAGACCTTCGCGCCGCGCGCCGACGTGGAGCTCGGCCTCTACCTGCGCGAGGGCATCCCCCCGTCCGGCAGCTACGCGCCCAAGGAGGCGGCGGTCTGGTACAGCCCCGCCGTCGCGCGCTGGATCGCCGAGCGTCAGCCGGTGGAAGAACTGCCGGGAGGCGCCTGCGTGGCGAGCCAGCCCTACGTCAACGACCGCTGGCTCGCGGCTCACCTCCTGCGTTTCTCCGACCAGGCGCGCCCGCTGGAGCCGCCGGAGGCGGTGGAAGGCCTGCGCGCCGCCGTCCGCCGTCTGCTGGACCGGTACCGGTGAGCGAGAACCCCGTCGCCTACGGCGCCTACCTCGCCGCGTGGGCGTTCTTCGCCTACGGGCCGCAGCTGGTCATCTGCATGTGGCTGGCCTGGTCGGCCTGCAGGCGCACCCGCGGCGACCTGCTCGACTGGCTCGTCCGCGGCTTTCTCTGGTCGCTGCTCCCGTTCGTCGGCGTCGTGGTCATGTGGTGGACGTGGCGCCGCGCCTCCCGCGAGGCCGCCGGCGCGGCGCCCGCCGCTTGAACGCGCCGGCCTGGGCGTGGTGCGGCGCGCGGCGGCTGCCCATCGCCCGCGCGGACCGCTTCGAACCGCCGGCGGCTGCGGCGCCCCTTGCAGACCTCGACCTCGCCGTACGCGCGGCGCTGGCGGCGCCGGTGGGGGCGGCGCGCCTGCGTGAGCTGGCGCGCGGCGCCCGCTCGGTCGTCGTCACCATCCCGGACGCCTCGCGGCCCTGCCCGAGCGAGCCCGTCCTGCTGGCGCTGCTCGACGAGCTGGCGGCGGCGGGCGTGCGCGACGACGCCGTCGCCGTCGCGATCGGCTGCGGCCTGCACGCCACCACGGGGGAGGCCGAGCGCGCCCGGCTGGCCGGCCCGCAGGTCGTCCGCCGCGTCGAGGTGTTCGACGCGCAAGGCATCGAGACGGAGACGGCGGACCTCGGCGAGACCTCGCTGGGCGCGCCGGCCAGGATCGCGCGCCGGGTGGCGGAGGCGGACCTCGTGGTGACGGCCGGCGTGGTCGAGCCCCACCTCTACGCGGGCTTCTCCGGCGGCGTCAAGGGTGTGGCGATCGGCTGCGCCGGGCGTGAGACGATCGCCTGGACGCACCGCCCGGCGTTCATCTCGCGGCCGGGCGTCCGGGTCGCCCGCCTGCGCGAGAACCCCTTCCAGGCGACGCTCCGCGAGGTCGCCGCGCGCACGCCGCTCGGCTGGGGCGTCAACCTCGTCATGGAGGAGGGCGACGCCGTGGCGGTCCGCGCCGGCGACCCGGCATCCGTGCAGGAGGCGCTCGCGCGGGACGCGGCGCCGGGGTGGCTGCGCACCACCGCCGAGCAATACGACGTGGTCGTCGCCGGCGTGCACGCGCCCAAGAGCGACGGCCTGTACCAGGCGAGCAGGGCGGCGACCTACCTCGGCCTCGCCGCCCGCCCCGCGCTCGCGGACGGCGGCCTCCTCGTGCTCTGCGCCGACCTGCCGCTCGGCGCCGGCGACGGACCCGGCGAGCGCAACTTCCTCGAGGTGCTGGCCGCCGCCGCGTCGCCGGCCGAACTGCTCGAGCGCGGGCTCCGCGAGCCGCTCGGCCCCGGCGGCCAGCGGGCGTACGTCGTCGCGCGCGTGCTCGAACGCCACCGCCTCGCGGTCGTGGGAGCGGACGACGCACGCTTCCTCGAGCCGCTCGCCCACCTCGGGGTGGCCGCGTTCGCCTCCGTCGACGCGGCCCTCGCCGCCGAGGACGAGCGGCTCGCCCGCCGCGCCTCGGTCCTCGTCGTGGCCGACGCCATGACGACGCTCGTGACGGCCGGCTGACTCCTCCCCGCGACCTCGTACCCGGCGCCCCGCCGCCGCCCGTGGTTCCTCCGCGTTTGGAGCGTGGAACAACTCCTATGCAACACGTGTGAGGAGGAGACCGTGAACGGCATCAGAGTAGGCCGCATCTTCGGCATCGAGGTGGCCATCCACCCCAGTTGGTTCATCGTGCTCGCGTTCTTCGCGTTCTCACTGGCGACGGGGTTCTTCCCGCGCGCCTACCCGGGATGGAGCCCGGAGACCACCTGGGCGATCGCCGTGCTCGCCACTCTGCTGCTCTTCGCCTCCGTGCTCGCGCACGAGTTCGGGCACTCCCTCGTGGCCCGCTCGCAGGGCATCCCGGTGCGCAACATCACGCTGTTCATCCTCGGGGGGGTCGCCCAGCTGACCCGCGAGCCCGACTCCCCCGGCCGCGAGGCCTGGATGGCGATCGCCGGCCCCCTCGTGAGCGTGGCCATCGGCGTCGCGACGCTCGGCGCGGCCTTCGCGCTGCCCGGTCCCGAACAGCTGGTCGCCCTGCTCACGTACCTGGGCATCACCAACCTCGCCCTGGTCGCCTTCAACCTCCTCCCGGGCTTCCCGCTCGACGGCGGCCGGGTGCTGCGCGCCCTCCTCTGGCGGATCACGCGCGACCGGGTGCGCGCGACCACGTGGGCGGCAGCAGCCGGACAGGTCTTCGCCTGGGGCTTCATCGCCCTGGGCGTCGCCCAGATCCTGTTCTCCGGCCTGGGAGGCATCTGGCTCATCCTCGTCGGGTGGATGCTCATCCAGGCGGCGAGGGCGACGGCCCGGCAGACGCTGATCGAGGAGCGGCTCGCCGGCGTGCCGGCCGCTCGCCTGATGACCACGCCCGGGAGCTGGGTCTCCCCGTACATGACCCTCGACTGGGTCGCCAGGGACCGGCTCGGGGACTGGGACACGCGCTGCCTGCCGGTCGCCGCCGAGGACCCCGACGCGGAGTACGGCGGCCTCATGTGCTCGCGCGATCTCCGGCGCGCGGCGCGCGAGCGCTACGACCGGGACCGCGTGCGCGACGTGATGACGCCCGCGCCCGAAATGCCGGCGGTGGCGCCGGACACCGGCGCGGTCGAGGTGCTCCGCCTGCTGCGCGAGCGCGAGTCCGACAGGGCCGTGGTGGTCGATCCCGGCGGGCGCCTGCTGGGCTTCATCGACGTGGACGCCTTCACCAGGTTCCTGAGCGTCGCCCGGCCGCGGCGACGCGGCGTCCCGCCGCCGGCCACGCCGCCTACGGCAGCTTGACGGCGACGACGGCGCAGTCGTCCGCGAGCACCCCGCCGGAGTACTCCTTGACCGTCTCGAGGAGGGCGTCCGCGAGCGCCTGCGCGTCCAGCGGACGGTTGGCGCGCACCGCCTCGTGCAGCCGCTCCTCGCCGAAGAGGACGCGGTCGCGCCGCGCCTCGGTGATGCCGTCCGTGTAGAGGACGACGCACGAGTCGTCGGGCAGCACGGCGCGGTTGGTGGGGTACGTGACGCCGCGGAAGATGCCCACGGGCACGTTGCCCTCGCCGGGCATGGGGAACTCCTCGAGACCGGCGAGCACGATCGGCCGCGGGTGGCCGGCCACGGCGTACTCGAACATGTGCCGCGCCACGTCCACGTACGCGACCACCAGCGTGACGAACGGCTGGTTGGGGGTCTGCGTGATGACCGCCGAGTTGAGCCGGGAGAGAGCCTCTCCCGGGGAGCCCTCGGCGGCGTAGGCGCGCAGCATGTAGCGGACCACGGCCGACTGGGCGGCAGCCGCCAGGCTCTTGCCGCACACGTCGCCGACGATCACCATCAGCTTGCCCGGACCGAGTGACACGAGGTCGTAGAAGTCGCCGCCGATGCGCGCGGAGTCGGTGGCCGCGCGGTAGTGGACGCCCACCTCGATGCCGGGGATGGCCGGCGGCTCCATGAGCAGCGCCTGCTGGAACGTCTCGGCGATCACGTGCTCGCGCTGATAGGCGATGGCGTTGTGCATGCTCGCGTTGAGCTGCGCCGCCAGCGTGGCGAGCAGCAGGCGGTCCTCGCCGTCGAACTCCCCCTGTTCCTTGTCGGCGACCACGAGGGCCGACGGCTGCGGCGCCGCCTCGCCCGCCAGGGGGGCCAGGAGCAGGCGCCCGTCGTGCCCGCCCTCGCCGGCGACGCCGCCGGCGCCGGCGAAGTCCTCGCCCCCCGGCGCCATCCCCGGCGTGCAGCGCTCGATCAGGTCGGCCTCGGCCGCCGCGAGGCCGCCCGGGGTGGCGCTGCCGGCCACCGCCAGCGACCGCACGGCGACGAAGTCCCCGCTCCCGCTGACGACCGCCGCCGAGCGCGCGCGCAGGAGGTCGACGGCGGCGCGGGTGACCTCGTCGAGCACCTCCTGCAGGTCGGCGCGGTCGAGCCGCTGGTTGAGGTCGACCGCGAACGACTGCAGGCGCTGCAGGCGGCGCGCCAGCCTGTCGCGCCGCTCCGCCGTGGCGCGCTGCTGGTCGTAGAGGCGCGCCTTGTCGATCGCCAGCGCGGCGAACCGGCAGATGCTGCGCGCCAGCTCGACCTCCTCGTTCGAGAAGTCGCGACCCTCCGTGTCGTCCAGCAGCTTGACGAGGGCGAGGACGTTCTCGCGGATGCGCAGCGGGATGACCAGCTCTGTGTTGCGCCCCAGGTGTCTCAGGTAGTCGCGCTCCGCGTAGTTGAGCCGCGGATCGTCGACCGACGTCACGATGACGGGACGGCGGCTGCGGATCGCCATGGCGCTCGTCGCGAAGTAGTCGATGGGATATTCCCGGCCCACCCGCTCGCCGGTGTCGAACGCGCCGTCCTCGTAGGTCACGAGGTTGCGCATCACCCCGCCGTCCATGTCCACCTCGAAGATGTCGCAGGCGCGCATGTCGAGCACGCCGACGAGCCGCCTCACGACGGCCTCGAGGACCTCGTCCATGTCGATGCTCTGCGCGAAGTCGAGGCTCGAGTCGCGCACCAGCTCGAGGTCACGCCGCCGCGAGTTGAGCTCGACCATGAGGCGCACGTTGTCCACGGTGACGCCGACGTAGCGGGCGAGGCCCTCGGCGAGGCCCACCTGCTCGTCGCTGAACTCGCCCGCCTCCTGCGGCCGGTTGTAGACCAGGACGCCGACCTCGCGTTCGAGCGAGCGCATGGGGATGACGAGCACGCGCTCGAGCCGCACGTGCGCGGCGAGCGGCGCCAGCGGCGACGGGTCGCCGTTCGTGAAGTCGCGCGACAGGGCGGCGTCCGCGCGCAGGGCCTGGGCCGCCAGCGGGACGTCGGCGTGGCGGGCGGCCACCTGGCGCGCGTCCACGCCCAGACCGAAGCCGGCCCATCCCCTCCACTCGCCGCCGTCGAGCAGGAGGAGGACGCCGTTGGTGGCGTCGAGCTGCTCGCCGAGGCGCTCCAGCGCGTACTCGAGCAGCTCGTCGAGGTCGTCGCGCGAGCGGCCGCCGCCGAGGATGTCCGCCCCCGCCTCCGACAGCTGGGCGCGGAGCTCGGCGTACTCGGTGGTCGTGGACAGCCGCTTGATCAGATAGGACAGCATGACCAGCGCGGCGCCGATCATCGCCATGTACAGGAGGATGAACCCCCGGTCCGTGTCGAGCGATTCCTCCCAGAAGTAGACGAACGCCGAGAGCGCGATGCAGAGGGCGACGGCGAACAGCACCGCGCGCCAGTTGACCGCCAGCGCGAGGAAGAACAGCGGGACGTAGTAGAGCCCGTAGACGAGGACCCCGGGATAGGACATGTCGATGAAGAACACGGCGGCGATCCCCATGGTGCCGGCGATGCCGCAGAGGACCGGATGTGACCGCAGCCAGGTGACGGTGCGCAGCACCCGGGGATGACGGCGCCGGATGGCATCGAACGAGGTGCTGGTCGCGCCGACCGGCATCTGACCCCCCAGGGCCTCGTGACGGGACAGGCTCACGCAGACCTGTACCGTACTACGTCACGCTCGACGCCGCCACGGGCGCCCACGGCGCGGAGGGGCGCCGCGAAGGGGGCCGCCGCGCAGCGGCGGCTCATCCCCGCCGCCGCACCCGCTCCAGCGTCTTCTCGCTGCGCAGCTCGCGCAGCGCGTCCCTGGCGACCCAGCGGCCGCTGCGCGCGGCCGGGTCCTTGCGGGAGGCGGCGGCGCGCTCCTCGGCCTCGGCCAGGATGGCTTCGGCCGTGGCGATCGCCGCCGCGTGCAGCCGCGGGTTCCGCTTGCCGATGTTGCGCAGCGCCCAGCTGACGGCCTTCTTCACGAAGTTGCGGTCGTCTCCGGCCTCGCGGCGACACAACTCCAGGATCTCGAGAAAGGGCCCGTCGGCCGCCTGCTTGTCCTGCACGGCGAGGGCGGCCGCCATGGCGAACGCCGCCCGCTTCACCCACTGGTCCCGGGCGGCGCTCCACTCCTGCACTTTGTCCCAGGCGTGCGGCGTCTTGTCGAAGAGGTTCGAGGTGACCTGGTCGCACACGTCCCAGGAGTCGAACGCGGCCGCCCACACATCCATCTGCTCCGCGGAGACCGAGGCCGGGTCGTCGACCATGCTCGCGAGGAGGCGAGCCTCGTGGTTGCCCGTGGCCCACAGGGCGAGTGCGAGGTCGTGGTCGCGACCGAGCCCCTTGGCCAGGGGACGCAGCTGAGAGATGGAGACACCGAAGGCGTCGCCGGTCTCGATGCCGTAGCGCGCCATGCCCGCCCGCGCCTCCTCGCTGCCGAGCGACGCGAGCTCGGCGAGGACCGCCTCCGCCCGGGCGGCCGCGTCGCGGCCGTCCGCGGCCGCCGCGGTCACGCCCGCCAGGGAAGCTGCGGCACGCGCCCCAGCGCCTTCTTCGCGGCGTAGCCGGCGCCGAGCGCCATCACGAGGCCGGCTCCGATGCCGAACGCGATGCCGAACGCGGCGCCGGCCAGCGGTCCGAACATGACGCGGCCGCCCTCACCGACGTCCACGTGCCAGCCGAGGGCCACGCCGACCGCACCGTGGTCGACCTTGACGGTGGGCGCCACGGCGGCGGCGCACCCGCCCTTCTCGATACTGACGTCGCCGGCGGCGACGACCCACTGCGCCCCGGACTTCTCCAGGTGCGCGTCGCCCAGCGTGGGCACCATGACGGCCGCGGCCATCTTCATGGTCGTGTCGCCGCCCGAGACGAGCGCGATGGACGCGCTCTGGTGCAGGTCCGCGCCGCCTCTGGCGGTCGCGATCCAGGACGCGCTCTGCCGCAGGTCCACCTCGTCCGCGCGGACCATCCCGATCAGACCGTGGCGTACCTCGCCACCCGCCGGGTCGCCCTGTGTGGCGTTGACGTTCTCGTCCATGACGCTCCTCTCCTCGGATCCACGAGAGGAGCTTTCCACGGGCGAGCCGGGACCACGCATCAGGTCGTACGGTCGCGGCGCGGCCGGCGCACGCTAGCCGCGCAACTCGGCGTCGGCCGCCGCGAGGATCCGCGCCAGCTCGGCCGCCTTGTCCTCCTCCAGAGGCTCCGGGCGGTACTCGCGCCAGAGCTCCTCGGCTCGCTCGCGCGCCACCGCCACGGGGTCGCGGGGAGCCCCGTCCGGCCCCAGCCGGTGCGTGAGCGCCGGGACCACCGCGTCGCGCATGTGCCGGCGCGTGTGCCGGTTGCCGAGGAAGTGGCCCCCGGGCCCGACCTCGGCGATCGCGTCCAGCGCCACCGACTCGTCGTCCATGTCGATGTCCATGACCGCGTACCGAGCCCGGCGGTAGACGTCGTCCCCGAGGACGAGGTGCTCCGGGAAGAACAGCGTGTAGACGTTGACGAGACCGATGCTCGGCAGGAGGTCGGAGCCCTCCTGGGCCGCCTGGACCAGGTCCAGAGCCTCCTCCACGCCGGCCTGCCAGGTGCCGGGGACGGGTGAGTCGGTGCCGCAGGCGGCCGACTCGGCCGGCACGCCCCAGTGGTGCGCGAGCTCCGTGCCCAGGGCTCGCGTCCGGCCGTCGAGCGGGAAGCTCACGAAGTCTCCGGAGCGCGGGTCGGCCCAGCTCTGCATGGTCGAGTGCAGCACCGGCGCGCCGGGGCTGGCCAGCTGCAGCACGACGGTCGCGGCGACCAGCTCCGCCGAGCCGAGCGCGTAGGCGCCGGCCTTGGTCGCCGGCGCGGTGGTCCCGAGCGTCGGCATGGTCACCCACGTGACCGGCACGCCGGCGGCGGCGAACACGAGCGCCGCCTCGATCGCGTCCTTGTCCACGACGAGCGGCGAGATCGTGCCGATGAGGTCGCTCATCACCGGCCGGCGGCGCAGCTCCTCGGCGCTGCCGGCGATCACGGTGGCCATCTCCACGGCGTAGCGGGCCTCCCGCTCGCCGTTGACCATCCCCTGCAGGTGCTTGACGGTGTTGTTCCAGCCGGCGTCGAGCTCGTGCAGCTGCGCCGTCTCCCCGTGGTCGCCGGCGCTCACCGTCGGCCACCAGAAGGCGATGCTCGAGAGCGCGTCCTGCAGGCGGGAGACATCTGCCAGGTCGGCCTTGGTGGACCGGCGCCGCTCCCGCGTGTGGAAGTCGATGGTCTCGACGCCGCACCCGTCCGTGGTGCAGTAGGTGCGGCCGTCGCCGACGGAGAGGTCGCACTCCGCGTCACGGGCGCCGAGGACGAAGCGGCGCGGCGCCGTCGCCATCGCCTCGAGCACCAGGGCGGGCGGCAGCTTGGCGACCTGACGCACCCGGTCCACGCGAGCCCCCGCCTCGGCGAGGAGGTCGAGCGCCCTGGCGCTCTCGAACCGCACGCCGACGGTCTCGAGGATGTCCAGCGTCGCCTGCTTGAGCCGGTCGAGCTGCTCCACCGAGTGATAGGTGAATGCGAACGCCCGCTCGATGGGCTCGATCGGCGGTCGCCTCATGGACGTCATGCGCTGCCTCCCCCGTCGCTGTCGCCATTCATACCAGACGCGCGGCCCGCATCGCCAGAGAGGCGATCCTTGAGGGGGTTTCGCCCGGAATCGGACGAATCTCGCGGCGGTCTACGCGGCCAGGAGCGGCGGCTTCGCGCGAAGCCGCCGCTCCTGGGGTACCGTTCGCACCGGCTCTGTGTCCGGCGGGAGTGCGGTGGGTCAGTTGGCGAAGCGCGCGTACACGTAGGCCGTGCCGAGGGCGAGACCCGGGGTGAAGAGGTTGGTTCCGAGGCTGGCGTTGAGCGCGCCGGCGGCGGCGGGGGTCAGCTTGGCCGGCACCGGGCCCACCTTGGTGTAGACCTTGCCGGCGCTGACCTGCACGCCGGACAGATCGAGGTCGAGGATGGCCGCGCGGGCGCCGAGCGCCGGGATGTAGGCCGTGAGCTGCTTGGCGTTCGTGTCGATGGTGAAGCGCTTGACCGCGAGCGACTTGCCGTTCTTCAGGTTGGCGAACTTGAGCCCGCCGGAGTGCAGGATCTCGCCGCCCAGCGTCTGGCCGTCGATCTGGCCGCCGGTGATGTAGAAGCGGTAGCGCAGCGCGAGCTGACCGTTCGAGGTGGTCGGGATCACCCACGACGGCAGGATCGGAAGCGGCAGGATCCGCGCCCCGACGAGGGCTTTGGTGGTGCCGGGATCGGTGGTCAACTGCGTGTATCCCCCGGCGAGCTGGAGCGTCTGTGCCTGAGCGCTCGCCGTGAAGGCGAAGAAGCCCACGGCGAGCGCGAGAAGCGCCACGGCGAGGGCGAGGTACCTCTTGCTGGTGGTGATCGAAGCCGACATCTCGGGAACCCCCTGGTACTCGTTTGTCTGGGTGCGGTCGCCTGGGCGACACACGATATTTGCCCATATGCCAAGTAACTCAATCATAGAGTTACTCCGTGTAATAGACATGTCTTCGCCCTGCCTCGCGTCGACGGACCGGGGTCTGGTACGGTTCGCGGCATGCAGGCCGCGGAGCACAGCGCAGGCGGGGAGATGCGCCCTCTCGTGATCGCCAACCCGGCGGCCGGCCGCGGGCGCACCGGACGAAGCCTGGCGTCGCTCATCCAGGCGGTCCGCGGCGCCGTCGGCGACCTGGACGTGGCCGAGACCGTGCGCCGGGGCGACGCGACCGCACTGGCGGCCGCGGCCGCGCGCGACCGGCGGCCCCTCGTCGTGGGACTGGGCGGCGACGGCACGCTCGACGAGATCGTCAATGGGCTGCTCGCGGACGGACCTCGGGACGCCGCCCTCCTCCCCGCCCTCGGCATCGTCGGAACGGGCACCGGCGGCGACTTCGGGCGGTCGCTCGGCATCCCGCACGAGCTTGGCGCCTACCTCTCCGCCCTCAGAGACGGCGCGGACCGCGCCGTCGACATCGGCTGGGCGCGCTTCCCCGATCTCGAGGGCAGGCCGGTGGAGCGGCACTGGATCAACGTGCTCTCCGCCGGCGTCGGCGGCCTGGTCGACCGGTACACGGCGGGCGCGCCCGCGTTCCTCGACGGCCGTCTCGCCTACGCGCAGGCAACGCTCCGCGCCATCGTCATGTGCCGGCGGGTCAAGCTCGTCTGCGGCTTCGTGAGCCCGGACGGGGAGCGCCGGGAGCTCCTGGTGGACGCGCAGGCGGTCGCCATCTGCAATGGGCGTACCTTCGGTGGCGGCATGAACATCGCTCCCATGGCGAAGCTCGACGATGGACTGCTCGAGGTGATCGTGGTCCAGACGAAGTCACGCTGGCGCCTCGTCCGGCGCCTCACCACCGTGTACGCGGGCACGCACCTCCTGGAGCCCGGCGTGGACCACTTCGCCTGCCGGGAGGTCGAACTGCGACCGGCGAGTCCGCCGGCGGGACGCCGGCCCCGCGCCGGCTACTTCCCGCTCGACGTCGACGGCGACCCGCTCGGTGACGTCCCCGTCACCGCCGGCGTCGCGCGCGCGGCGCTGCGCGTGCGCGCGTCCGTCACTCCCGGCTGACGGTCCCTCCGGCGGATCCGCCGCCCGAGCCTCCGGTCCCGCCGGTCTCGGCGTCGCCTGATGGAGCGTCTCCGCCCCCGCCTGGGGCCTGACCGCTGCCGGCGCCGGATCCGGCGACCGTGTTCTGCGTATTGCCGCCCGCGCCGCTCGCCTGGGTGTCCCCGCCGGACGAGCGCCCCGCGTCCCTCGTCGATCCTGTCGACCCGGCGCCATCCCCCGCTCCCGCGGTGGAGACGCCCGAGACGTTCGACCCGGTCCCTCTCGCGCCGGTCTCCTCCGCGCGGATGCCGCCACCGCCCGGACCGTCCCCCGCATTGCGGCGGGGCGCACGCTGCAGCTCGCGTTCCGGCAGGCCGGCCTCGCGGCGCCCGGCCCGGCCGTCCCGTCCCGGCTCGCCCGCCTGCTGCCGCAGCCCGGCCTGCGGGTCGCGCACGCCGGCCGGCGCGTCCGCGTGCCGGGCGGCGAGGCCCGTCATGCTCACGGCTGCGGTGGCCACCGCCGCCAGCGTGGCGACCTTGACGCCGGCGGCGGACCCCAGCGCGGCCAGCAAGCCGGTCCCTCCCGCTGTCGCGGCGGCGCCGCTGCCGGCGGCGGCCCCGGCGGCGGCCGATCCAGCGACCGCCGAGCCGGCGGCCGACGCGCCGGCGGCGGACGCGGCCGCGAGCCCGGCCGGCACGGCGATCCCGGCCGCCTCGGCGGCCGCCAGCGTCGCGCCGAGGCTCAGCTTGGCCGGCAGCGCCACTTGGGGAAGGAGCAGCCCGAGACCGACGGGCGCCACGCCCCAGAGCTTGACGGCGCGGCGACAGTCGGGACAGGTCCGTGAGTGCTCGAGCAGCTTGGAGGGCACGGGCTCGCCGCGCCCGACGCCGGCGGCGAGCGCCTTGTCGGCTCTGTCGCAGCGTCCGCGGAGTGACCCCGCGCCGGCGAGGAAGGTCCGCCGGAAGCCGGCGCGCGCTCGCGAGAGCAGCACGTCGGCCGACCCCTTCGTGAGCCCGAGCACGGAGGCCGTCTCCCCCACGCTCAGGCCGTGCACGTCGCGCAGCACCAGCGCGAGCTGCTGCCGCTTGGGGAGCTCGCGCAGGGTGGTCTCCACCCGTCGCGCGAGCTCAGCGCGCTCGTACTCGTCAACGGCCGCCGGCGCCTCGGGCGCCTGCTCGTCCATCACGGTGACCGGACGCCGCTTGCTCGCGCGCACGTGGTCGAACGCCGCGTTGACGGTCACGCGGTAGAGCCAGGCGGCCAGGTTGAGCTCCGTCTCTTTGCCGGGCAACCCGCGGAACACTTTGAGCAGCACCTCCTGCGCGACGTCCTGAGCCTCTTCCGGGTCGTCGACGATCCGCAGGGCGAGGTTGTAGATCGGGGCGGCGTAGACCTCGTGCAAGGCCTTGAACGCCTCGCCACTGCCCGCGCGCAGGCCGTCGACCAGCCCCGCCTCGCCGGCGAAGCCTCCGGGGACCTCCGCTTGTACCTCCCACGCCATGGACCGCGACACCATCCTCTCTAACGTCGTACGCGCTCAGACCTTAGCACCGGACTTTGAAGAACCTGTGATGCCTCCCGCGGGTGGCGTCAACGGCGTGCGGCGGCGGCAACGGGGGAATCAAGAGAGCGACCCGGCTGGGCCGCGCGCCGACGTGCCGCGCGTCTCGGACCCCCCGGCGCGCGCCGCGACGCGCGATCCGGCCGGGTCACCGCGACGCCGCGGTGAGGGCCGGCTCAGTGCCTCCGGTCCTCACCGCGGCGTCGCCGTACGGGGCAGCGCTCGCCGCGAGGGATGCGCAGGTCGGCGGTCGCGACGCGACCGCCGACCTTCACTCGCCGGCCGGCGGCTT
>DASUMX010000159.1:0-42401 GCA_036277455.1 Thermoleophilia bacterium | reverse complement strand
GGCGGCGGTGAGCTCGCCGATGCCGGCCGGCTTGTGCATGCCGGCGGCCAGCTTGGCCAGCAGCTTGGTGGGGCCGATGCCGATGGAGCAGGTGACGCCGTGCGCGTCGTAGACCTGCTCCTGGACGCGGTGGGCGATGGTGCGCGGCGGGCCGAACAGCCGCCGGCTGCCGGTGACGTCCAGGTACGCCTCGTCGATGGACGCCACCTCGACGAGGTCGGTGTACTGCTCCAGCAGCTTGATCATCGCCCGGTGGACGGCGAGGTAGGCCTTCATGTCGACCGGCAGGAACACCCCGTGCGGGCAGAGCCGCTCGGCCTGCGCGATGGGCAGCGCGCTGTGCACGCCGTAGGCGCGCGCCTCGTAGGAGCAGGCCGAGACCACTCCCCGCCCCCCGCGCTCGCCGCCGACGATGACCGGCTTGCCGCGCAGCTCGGGGCGGCGCGCCTGCTCCACGGAGGCGAAGAAGGCGTCCATGTCGAGGTGGAGGATGGCTCTGCCTGATACGAACATACGTTCGTATCTTACCCCCGGTGGGGACGGCAAGACAACGTCCGGGGTCAACGGCCGGCGACCGCGCCCAAGGCGCCGCGCCGGCCGGCGGCTACCTGACGCGCCGCCCGAAGTCGACCGTGTACATCACCACGCCGGAGCGGCCCTGGAAGGTGCCGCGCGAGCACCCGATGCCCACGTCACGCCAGCGCGCGGTCAGGATGACCTGGCGGTGGGTGCTCGAGTTCATCCACGCCTTGACGACGCTCGCCGGGGTGCCGCGCGTGCCCGTGCCCCAGGCGATCACCTCACCCACGTACCACTGCTCGTACCCGCTCACCGAGTAGCCGGCGCCCCGCGCCCGTGCGGCCACTCCGGCGCCGGCCAGCGACGAGTGCGCGAAGTAGTCCCGGGCGATCATGTCACGCGAGTGCGCCAGGGCCGCCCGGTCGAGCGCGCCGGCCACGCGGACGGCGGCGAGCCCCCGGCTCCGGCGCGTCTGGTTGATGAGCCTGAGCACCGCCGCCTCGTTCGCGGAACGGTCGAACGCGAGCGCCGGGGCCGCCCCGGCGAACAGCAACATGGTCAGCGCGACGAGTGCCGCGCCCGTGAGTCTGCGCATCATGGTGGACCTCCCCATGGCCGGGCTCTCGGGCCCTTTTCTGGCTGCGGACGCTCACCCCTCCGTCGGCACGTCGAGCCGCGGGACGTCGCCCCACAGGGTCTCCAGCCGATAGAAGTCGCGAGCCGCCGTCGTGAAGATGTGCACGACGACGTCGATGTAGTCGATCAGGATCCACTCTCCCTCGCGCTCCCCCTCCACACGAGCGGGGCGGCGGTGGGCACGGAGTCGCTGCTGGATCTCGTCGGCGATGGCCCTCGTCTGGCGGGAGTTGGCGCCGCTGACGACGACGAAGTAGTCGGTGTACGACACCGCCTCGTCCATGCTGAGGACGACGATGTCCTGCGCCTTCTTGCCGTCGGCCAGGGCGACGATGTCGCGGGCCAGGCTCTCGGAGCTTGTGGGTTCCGGGCGGGCGGCTACGGCTGATCCTTTGTGCTGGATTACGGGGCCTCGAAGTCGTCGCCGACGATGACCTGGATCGTCCCGTCGGGCAGATCGGGCCCGTCGAGGACGACGCCGCGCGAGAGTATAGCACGGATGTCGCGAGCGACCTGGAGCGTGTCGGGGCCGGCGAGGATCTGGGTCTGCCGGTACGAGAAGCTCTCCGCGTTGAGCGGCGCCGGCAGATTGACGTCGAGGCTGGCGAGACGCTCCGCCACGGCCTGGCCCACTCCCACCCTGCCGCTCCCGTTGAGCACCTGGACGGTCACGTCGGCGTCGTACGAGGGAGCGCGCCGGGTGATGCCTGCCTGGATCGCCTCGGCGTCGGGGACGAACGCGAACTGCCCTTCCGCCACCCGCGTCCCGGCCGGGAACAGCTCGACCTGCGCGTTCCCCGAGGTGATGCGCCGCAGCACCTCGGAGAGCCCCGGCCCCGCCTGCGGGGAGGGGCTCACCCCGGCGAGCCCGGCACGTTCGGCCGCCGGCCGGAGGGCGGCGGCCTCGAGGACGGCGCGCACGGCCGCGACCTGCAGCGCCGTGAGCGCCTCGCGGTCGCCGCCGGGGTCGGAGAAGACCGCGGGCAGGTCGGCGACGGCGACGGTGTCCCCGTCCTCGACCATCTGCGTGCGGTCGCCGACCTCCACCGCCACCGGCGCGTCGAGCTCGACCTGGAGCTCATCGGTGCCGGCCCAGCGCCCGAGCGCCGCCACCGGCAGCGTGTACACGGCGTCGATCGGCGCGTGCACCACGCGGCCCAGGTCGCCCGCCAGCTCGCCGGCGGCCATCGCGTCGGCGGCGAAGACGTACTCGCCGTTGGGCCCCTCCAGCAGCAGGTCCGGCGGCACGAGGTACACGCCGGGGTCGCCGCCGGCGGGGTCCTGCGCGACCAGCAGCGCGGCGACCGGCTGCTCCCGGCCCGGCGCCGTGAGCTGGATCGCCGCAAGGTAGCCGCTCTTCTTCGCGACGGGCTCGTCCCCGCCGAACCGGCTGGAGATGTACCAGGCGCCGAGGACGGCGACGAAGGCCACCACGGCCGCCAGCGCGTAGAGCATCCAGGCCTGCGAGCGTTCCACCCGCGAGCGTCGCCGGCGGCGCAGGCGGTCGCTGCGGTATCCCCTAGTGGCCGGCATGGGTCTCGTTGTACAACGCGAGCGCCCCGGGGACCACCCCGCGACCGCGGCCGATGATGTCCAGGAGGCTGAGGCGGGCGGCGGCGCCGACGGCGGCGTCGAGCGACGTCTCGGCCAGGGCGCGCACCTCGTCGATGCCGGGGAAGTCCCTCCCGGGCTCGAGGTAGTCGGCGAGGTACAGGCACTTCGCGAGCACGGTCATGCCGGCCGCGCCGACGGTGTGCAGGCGGATGGCGTCCGCGATCTCCGGGTCGAGGCCGCGCTCCTCCAGTTCGGCGGCGGCCACGGGCCCGTGGAGGATCTTCTTCGGCCGCCGCGCTTCCACGGGCCCGACCGGGATGCCGTGGCGCGCGGCCGCGGCCAGCGTCTCCGCATCGGGGAGCTCCCGGCAGTAGTCGTGGAGCAGGCCGGCGACCTCGGCCGCGTCCCGCGAGGCTCCATAGCGCCCGGCGAGCGTCACCGCCGCCGCCGCGACGCGATGCGCGTGGTCCCGTCGCCTGGGCGACAGCCGGCCCTCGATGAGCGCCTCGGCGGCCGCCTTGTCGATCCCGGTCACCGGTACAGCCCAGTCTCCAGGATGTACTGCTCGACGCGCTGCGGCACCAGATAGCGGATCGGGCGGCGCGCGGCGACGCGGCGGCGAAGGTCGGACGAGGAGACGCCGAGCGGCGCCAGGTCGAGCAGCGCCACCCGGTGCTCGCCCCAGCGCGCCGCCGCGGCGACGACCGCCTCCGGCGCGTCGCCCGGCCGCGGCGCCACCGCGAGCGAGCACAGCGCAAGGAGCTCCTCCGGCTCGTGCCAGGTCTCGAGCTGCAGCAGGGAGTCCGATCCCATGATGAACACCAGGTCGTGGCCGGCGTAACGCGCGCTCAGGGCGCGCAGCGTGTCGGCGGTGTAGACCAGGCCACGCTCGATCTCGACGCCCGACACGGTGAAGCGGAGGTCGTCGTCGACCGCCAGCGAGGCCATCTCCAGCCGGACCGCCGCCGGCGTCCGCTCGCCGAGGCCCTTGTGAGGCGGGGCGGCCGCGGGCACGAAGAGCACGCGGGAGAGACCGAGGGCGTGACACGCCTCGGAGGCGATGGCGAGGTGCGCGACGTGCGGCGGGTCGAAGCTGCCGCCCAGGATGCCCAGGCGAGGCTGCTTCTCGGCCACCGGCTAGCTCCTCACCTGCCCGTCGCCCCACAGCTCGTACTTGACGCAGGTGAGCTCCTGCAGCGCGATCGGACCCCGGACGTGCAGCTTCTGCGTGGAGATGCCCATCTCAGCGCCGAGGCCGAACTGGCTCCCGTCGGTGAACCGGGTGGAGACGTTGACGTAGACACAGGCCGCGTCGACCTGGGCGGTGAACCGCCGCGCCGCCGCCAGGTCTTCCGTGACGATGGCCTCGGAGTGGCGCGTGCCGTGGGCGGCGATGTGCTCGATGGCCTCGTCCAGTGAGCTCACGACACGGACGGCGAGCTTGAGCGCCAGGAACTCCGTGTCGTAGTGGGTCTTGTTGGCGCGCTTGAGCGACGGATCGCCGATGGCGTCGCCTGCCGCCTTGTCCACGACCAGCTCGACGCCGCGCCGCTTGAGCTCCTCGGCGGCGCGCGGCAGGAACTCCGCCGCCACCTGCTGGTGCACGAGCAGCGTCTCCGCGGCGTTGCACACGCCGGGGCGCTGGCACTTGGCGTTGACGATGATGGGCAGGGCCTTGTCGAGATCGGCGGCGGCGTCGACGTAGACGTGGCAGTTGCCCCCGGCGGCGTAGATGACCGGCACCTTGCTGTTCTCCAGCAGATAGGTCTTGAGGTCCTCGCCGCCGCGCGGGACCACGAGGTCGACGTACCTGCGCTGCTTGAGAAGCTCGGCGAGCTCCTTGCGATCGGGGCCGAGGTACGAGACCGCCTCACGCGGCAGGCCCGTCTCGATGACGGCGCCCTGCACGACCTCGGCGAGGATGCGGTTGGTGTGCAGGGCGGCGCTGCCGCCGCGCAGGATGACGGCGTTGCCCGATTTGAGGCAGAGCGCGGCCGCGTCCACGGTGACGTTGGGCCGCGCCTCGTAGATCACCGCGATGACGCCGAGGGGCACGCGTACGCGGCGCAGCTCCACGCCGTTGTCCAGCCGCCACCCCTCGACCAGCTGGCCGACAGGGTCCGGCAGCGCGGCGACCTCACGCACGGCCTCCTCGACTTCGGCGAGCCGGTCCTCGTCCAGGAGCAGGCGGTCCACCAGCGCGTCGGCCAGGCGGTTCTCGCGCGCCAGGCGCACGTCTTCGTCGTTCTCGGCGAGGATCTCCGCGGAGCGCCGCCGCAAGGCGTCGGCGACGGCGAACAGGACCTCGTCCTTACGTGCCCGGGACAGGCCCGCCAGCACGCGCGCCGCCCGCTGCGCCTCCGCGCACGTCTGTTCGACCTTCATCCTGCCTCCTCGTCGACCAGGACCAGACGGTCCCGGTGCACGACTTCATCTTCCAGGTGCGGGCTCAGGGCCCGCAGCTCGACGCTGCGCATGCCGCGGACGCGACGCAGGTCGCGAGCGCTCATCGTGGTGATGCCGCGGGCGACCTCGTCGCCGAGTGGTCCCACGATGGCGACGGCGTCGCCGGCGACGAACGACCCGTGCACCGCCTTGACGCCGACGGGAAGCAGGCTGCTCCCCCCCTGCGCAAGAGCACGCGCCGCGCCGTCGTCCACTTCAAGCGTACCACGCACGGGTTTGGCGTAGCGCAGCCACAGCTTGAAGGCCGAGGCGCTGGTGGCCCGGGCGAGGATCTGGGTGCCGACATCCTCGCCCGCCACGACGGACCCGAGGACGCCCGGACGTGCGCCGTTGGCGATCACCGTGCGCACGTCGGCCGCCGCGGCCATGAGCGCGGCCGCGGTCTTGCCGCGCATGCCGCCGGCGCCGCGCCGCGAGGCGTCGCCGACATCGAGGGCGGCGAGCTGCGCCGGCTCGGTGACCCGGCGCACGAGCTCGGCGGCGCCGTGCCTGCGCGGATCCATGGTGTACAGCCCGTCCTGGTCGGTGAGCAGCACGAGGGAGTCCGCGCGCAGCATGATCGCCACCTGCGCCGCGAGCACGTCGTTGTCGCCGAAGCGGATCTCGTCGGTGGCCGTCGTGTCGTTCTCGTTGACCACCGGCACGACGCCCCACGACAACAGCCGGCGCAGGGTGTTGCGCGCGTTGACGTAACTGTCGCGGCGGTTGAAGTCCTCGCTGGTGAGCAGCACCTGGGCGGCGGTGAGCTCGTGGTCGCCGAACAGGCGCTCGTAGTGGGCGAACAGGCGACCCTGGCCGACCGCGGAGGCCGCCTGCAGCGCCGGTACCTGGCGCGGCCGCTCGGTGACGCCGAGCACGTGCTGCCCGCAGGCGATGGCGCCGCTGGAGACCAGCACCACGCGACGACCCCCGTGGACGAGCTCGGCGATGTCGGCGACGAGACCGGCGAGAAGGCGGCGGCGCAGGTGGAGGCGGTCGTCGGCGACCGTGCTGGAGCCGACCTTGACGACGATGGTCTTCACGCGCGGGATTGTAGCGCGGGCGGGGCGCCCTTGGGAGCGGTCACGCGAACTCGAACTCCGCCTCGCCGACGACGACCGTGTCGCCCGGCACCGCGCCGGCGCGCCGCAGGGCGTCGTTGAGACCGACGCGCTCGATCACCTGCTGCAGGTAGGCGACGGCGTCCGCGTTGTCCAGGTCCGCCTTCGCGAAGAGCCGCTCCATCTGGGCGCCGCGCACGACGAAGTAGTCGTCCACGGGCTCAACGGTGAAGGAATCGAGCCGTCCCTCGGCCGGCCGGAGGACGGTCGCCGCCTGGGCGGCCTCCGCGGCGGCCTCGGCCTCGGACTGGGCCGCGCGCGCCTGCTCCATGACGCCGGTGAGCGTGCGCACGAGCGCCTTGAGGCCGTCGCCGGTCTGCGCGGAGGCGACGGCCGTCGCCGCGGGCCAGCGGAGCCCGGCGAGGAACCCCTCGGCGGCGTCCTGCCCGGCCTCGTCCAGCAGGTCCCGCTTGTTGACGACCACGACGGCGGGCCGCTCGAGGAGCTCGGTGCGGAACGCGCCGAGCTCGCCCCGGAGCGTGTCGAGCGCCGCCGGCCACGCGTCGGCGCCGTCCCCGCCGTCGAGCACGTACAGCAGCAGCGCCGTGCGCTCGATGTGCGCGAGAAAGCGGTGCCCGAGTCCCGCGCCCTCGCTGGCGCCCTCGATGAGCCCGGGGATGTCGGCGATCACCGCCGTCCCCTCGCCGAGGTACAGCACGCCGAGGTTCGGGTCGATGGTCGTGAACGGGTACGCCGCGATCTTGGGGTGTGCCCGCGTCAGCGCCGCGAGCAGCGACGACTTGCCCGCGTTGGGGAGCCCCACCAGGCCGATGTCGGCGAGCAGCTTGAGCGAGAGCGTGAGCCAGAGCTCCTCGCCCTCGAGCCCCCGCTCCGCGAACTTCGGCGCCTGGCGGGTGGAGCTCTTGAAGCAGACGTTGCCGCGGCCGCCCTCGCCGCCGCGCGCGACGCGCAGGCGCTGGCCCTCGCGCACGAGGTCGCCGAGGAGCTCGCCGCCGGCGTCGCGCACCTCGGTCCCGACCGGGACCTGCACGAGCAGTTCGGGGCCGTCGGCGCCGCGCTTGTTGGCGCCGCGGCCGGCGCCGCCGTTGGCGGCGCGGAAGTGGTGCTTGTGACGGAAGTGCGAGAGGTCGTGGAGCTGGCGCGTCGCGACCAGCACGACGTCGCCGCCGGGCGCGCCGTCACCTCCGTCGGGCCCGCCCTTGGGCACGTACTTCTCGCGGCGGAAGCTCATGGAGCCGTTGCCGCCGTGACCTCCGCGCACGCAGATGCTGGCCCTGTCGAGCATGGTGCAGACCGAAGCCGGCGGACGCCGGCCTCTGCTCAGGCCTCGGGGACGACCGAGATGAAGCGGCCGGCGCCCTTCTCGGTGAACACGAGCGTGCCCGTCACCTTGGCGAAGATGGTGTGGTCGACGCCGATGCCGGCGTTCTCGCCGGGACGGAAGCGGGTGCCGCGCTGGCGGACGATGATCGATCCGGCCGGGACGACCTGGCCGGCGAACGCCTTGACGCCGAGGCGCTTGCTCTCGGAGTCGCGGCCGTTGCGGCTGGTCCCGGCGCCCTTTTTGTGGGCCATGCCCTTACTCCTTGGTGCTCTTGAGGGTGATCGAGTCGATCGTCAACTTGGTGAGACGACTGCGATGACCCTTCGTCTTCTTGAACGTGCTCTTCGGCTTGTAGGTGAAGACCTTGATCTTCTCGCCGAGGAGGTGCTCGCTGACCGTCGCCTTGACCTTCGCGTGCTTGGCCGCATCGGCGTCGTAGGTACCCTTGCCGTCGCGCACCGCGAGCGCGTCGAGCGTGATGCTCTTGCCCTCCTCGGCGTCGACGCGGTCGACGACGATGGTGTCGCCGGCGCTCACTCTGAACTGCTGGCCACCGCAGCGGACGACCGCGTAGGTGTCGTTAGGCTTCGTCATTGGTTTCTCCCTCAAGACAACGGCAGGAAATGATAGCCAAACCGGCCGCCCGGGTCAATTCGCGTCCTTCTTGAGCACGGTGGCCCGCGCGCCCGTGCGCGCGATCTCGGTGACGCGCACCTTGCGTCGCTTGCCGAGATGCTGGCGCCCTCCCTCCACGATGACCATGTACCCGTCCACGTAGCCGACGGCGTCGCGGGGGCTGTACGTGAGGCTGAACTCCAGCTCCACGGTGACCTCCTGGCCCTCGCGCACGGGCACGCGCTGCTCCTGCACGTGCTCGATGGTGCCCTCGGAGATCACGCGGAACGCCTCGACCGGCAGCGCGGAGCCGCCCTCGAGGAACACGCGGCGCCCGGTCTGCTTCTCCAGGCGCTTGAGGCGCGCGCCGCTCAGGCGCTCGGCGACGGCGGCGTTGACCTCGACGAGCCACGCCTTGGCCTGTGACTTGCGCGCCAGGGCACGCACGCGGCGCTCGACGCTCAGCGCCATCGTCTCCTCGCTGAGCACGCGCGCCTTGCCCTGACAGGTGGGACAGGCGCGCGTCAGGATGCCGCGCGCGCCGTCGGTCGTGTTCTGCCGCGTCATCTCGACGAGGCCGAGCGGCGAGAGCTCGACCACGTACGTCTTCGTGCGGTCGGTCTCGAGCTCGGCCTCGAGCGTCGCCAGCACCATCTCGCGGTTCTTGGCGTGCGCCATGTCGATGAAGTCGATGATGATGATGCCGCCGATGTCGCGCAGGCGCAGCTGCAGCACCACCTCGCGGGCCGCCTCGAGGTTGGTCTTGGTGATGGTGTCCTCGAGGCCCTTGCCGCGCGTGAAGCGGCCGGTGTTGACGTCGATGACCGTGAGCGCCTCGGCGTGGTCGATCATCAGGTTGCCGCCGCTCGGCAGCGGCACGCGCCGCTCGAGCGCCTTGGCGATCTGCTCCTCGATGCCGTAGGCGGCGAAGAGGGGCTCGTCCCCCGTGTGCAGGTGCACCTTGGGGAGGAGCTCCGGCGCCTCCTTGTCGAGGAACGACAGGATCGCCTTGTGCCGCTTGGCGTCGTCGACGATGAGGCTCTCGCAGGTGTCGTTGAAGAGGTCGCGCGTCACCTCCAGGGAGATGTCGACCTCCTTGTGCACCAGGCCCGGCGCCTTGACCGTCTCGGCCTTCTTCTTGAGCCGGGACCACAGGCGCGAGAGGTAGCGCATGTCGCGCCTCAGGTCCTCGAGCCCGTGGCCTTCGGCGATGGTGCGCACGATCAGGCCGGCGTCCTTGGGCTTGAGCTCCTTCGAGATGTCGCGCAGGCGCTCGCGCTCGCTCTGCTTGAGACGCCGCGACACGCCGACGCCGCTCCCGCCGGGCACGTACACGAGGTAGCGCCCGGCCAGAGAGATCTTGGTGCTCAGGCGGGCGCCCTTGTGCCCCATCGGGTCCTTGGTCACCTGCACCAGCACCTGCTGCCCGTTCTTGAGCGCATCGCTGATGCGCCGGGCGCGCTTCTCGCCCTCCGGCGCGGTCACCTCGTCCACATACAGGAAGCCGTTCTTCTCCAGGCCGAAGTCGACGAAGGCCGCGTCGATGCCGCTCATGACGTTCTCGACCTTGCCCTGGTAGATGTCGCCGAGGTACGACTTGCGGTCCGGACGCTCGATGTAGATCTCGGAGAGCCTCCCGTCCTCGACCAGCGCCACGCGCAGTTCCTCGCCGTCGTCGGTGACGAGGATGATCTTGCGCTCCGGACGCTCGGCCACGACCGAATGGCGCCGCTGGCCGAGCTCGATCGGCGCGATCGTGTCGAGACCGCTGCCCTCGTCCTGGCGGACGATCGCCCTTGGGCGCCGGCGGTCGCGAGGCCGCCGCGTCTTGGGCTCGGCGGCCGGGGCTTTCGCCGGCCCCGCCACGGACCCAGGCTCTGCTGCGGGCTCCGCCGCCTCCGACGCCTCGGCGGGCTCCGCCGCGGCAGCCTCCGCCTTGCCGCGCGTGCGGCGTCCGCCGCGCGCGCCGCGACGGCGCTTGGCGCCGGCCTCACCGGCCTGGGCGCCGTCGGCTCGCTCGCCTGCCGGCTGGCCTGCCACTTCCGCGGCGGGTGCAGGTGCCGGCGCCTCCTCCGCGAGGGCGCCGCTGGCCAGCGGCTCGCCGGCGGCCTCCTCGGCCTCGCGCGTCGCCTCCTCGTGCTCGATCTCGGCCGTCTTGCGCCGGCGGCGACCGCCGCGGCCGCCGCGGCGGCGGCGCTTGGCGTGCGTCTCTTCTTCCTCGCCGGCGGGCGTCGCGTCCGCGGCGGCGCCGGCGGCCGGCTCGTCCGCCGCCTTCTCCGGCTCGGGCGCGGCGACAGGCGCCACGACGGGCGTCTCCGTCGCGGCGGCGCTGGGCCTGGCGCGCCCGCGGCCGCCGCGGCTTCTGCCGCGCGGTGCGCGCGCTTCGCCGGCCGGCGCCCGCTCGCCGCCGGGCGAGGCGTCGCCTCGCGCAGCCTCATCGGCGGCGACCTTGTCGCGCGCGGCTGCCTCCGCGGCGCCGACGGGGATCAGCGGCGCCGTCGGCAGCGACGCAAGTGCGTCGGTCGCGGCGGCGTAGCCGTCTCGCGGCGTCTGCGCCGGCGTCTGCGCCTGACTCGCGTCGGCCGCAGCCGTCGCCTGCGCCTGACCGGCGTCGCCCGCAGCCGTCGCCGGCCGCTTGTGCCGGCGCCCGCCGCGGTTGCCGCGCCGGCGGCGCGGAGCGGCCTCGCCGGCGGCGCCCGTCGTCTCCTGACCTTCGCCGGCGCCGTTCTGGCCGGTCGGCGTCGCCGCCGGCTCGTCGCCGGGCGTGCCCTTCTTCGCTGTGCTCACGTGGTCAACTCCTTCCGCCGGCGGCCCTGAGGCCCGCCGGCCGATCGTCCCAGGCGATGCGCAGCCGTTGCAGCCCTCGCATCGCCGGCTCGACCTCCGCCCACTCGGCGATCAGGTCGATCAGTTCCTGTGGCCGGGCGGCGCCGTCACGGCGGTGGTGGATGGTGAACCCTAGACGGGCTCCACCCTCCACCGGCGTCGCGCCGACGTCCCCGGCGTAGTGCTTCAGATCCAGGCGGCGCGTGCCCTTGGGGGACACGCGCTCGCGGATCGCGTCTTCTGCGTCGTTGTAGCGTTCGACGGCCGCGACGATCGTGCCTGCGTCCCCGTCGAGCAGGCAGGCGTACTCCGCCGCCCTCGGCTGCGGGTGCGGACGCTGCTCACCCGCGTCCACGATGCTCAGCGGCTCGAACCCGGGCGGGCTCGCCGCGCGCAGCGCCTTCAGCGTGACCGCGGACGCGTCCACGCCCTCGGGCACCTCGACGACCGCGAGCTCCTCGTCTCCGGCCGCACCCACCGGCAGCGGAAGCGGCAGCGACAGGCGCGGCTTGGGCCGCATGCCGTGCGAGAGGGCGATGGGCACCCCGGCGCGCGCGAAGGTGCGCTGCACCGTTCGCGCCGTGTCCAGGTGCGAGAGGTATCGCGCCGTACCACGGCGCGCGAAGGCGATGAGCCACCAGCTCATGCGAGGAGGTCCATCCCGACCTCGCCGGCGCAGACGCCGCAGGCGGCGCAGGCCCCGTCGCGGCAGTCCTCGGTCAGGTCGCCCTGCCGGCTGCGCGCGAGCTCGTCCGCGAAGAAGTCCTCGTGCAGGCGCGCGTCCACGGCGTCTCGCCAGAACGCGCGCTCCACGGTCCGCTCGCCGAGGGCGACGCCGGTGCTCGCCGCCGCGTCCTCCCACCGGCGCACGTCGAAGTGCTCGCTCCAGCCGTCGAACCGCGCCCCGCGCCGCCAGGCCTCCTCGACCAGGCGGTCGGTCCCCGGCCCGCCGCGCGCCAGCGTCGCCTCGACCACCGACGCCGCGACGTCGTGGAACGCGACGCGGACGTTCCTCGGCGCCGCCTCGCGCACCAGCTGCTGGCGGCGGCGCAGGACGGACTCGCCGGCGAACGGCTCGAGCTCGAACGGCGTGTGCGCCTTGGGCACGTACGAGGAGACGGCGACCGAGAGCCGTGCGCGGCCGCGGCCGATCTCTCTCGCCAGCCGCGCGGCCGTCCCGGCCATCCCGGCGATGCCGAGCACGTCGTCGTCGGTCTCCCCGGGCAACCCGATCATGAAGTAGAGCTTGAGCCCGGTGAACCCGCCCGCGAACGTCGCCCGCACGGCCTCCTCGAACTGCGCCTCGTCCACGCCTTTGTTGATCGCGTCGCGCAGCTCCTGCGTCCCCGCTTCGGGCGCCAGCGTCAGCGAGCCGCGCTGGCCGGCGGCGAAGCTCGCGAGGCTCTGCGCCGCGGAGTCGATGCGCAGCGACGGCAGCGAGACGCGCAGGCCGGGGCGCAGTTCCCGGATGCGGGTCAGCGCCTCGGCGACTCCGCCGTAATCGCACGAGCTGAGCGAGAGCAGCGAGACCTCGTCGCACCCGGTCTCGTCCAGGAGCCGGTCGGCGGCCGTGACGATCAGGTCGACCGGCCGCTCCCGGACCGGCCGGTACCACATGCCCGCCTGGCAGAAGCGGCAGCCGGCGGTGCAGCCGCGCATGACCTCCACGACGACGCGGTCGTGCACCGCCTCGAGCACCGGCACGACCGGACGCAGCACGGGCATGGCGGCCGAGAATCCCATGAACACCTGGCGCTCGGCCGGCCCGTCGCTGCGGCCGGGCGCCCACACGCCGGGCACGGCCGCGAGCGCCCGCAGGCGCCTCTCGCGGCCGTCCGCGCTCATCGCCTCCGCGATGGCGTCCAGGTGGTCCTCCGCCTCGCCGATGAAGAAGGCGTCGAAGAACGGCGCGAGCGGCCACGGGTTGGCGACCGCCGGTCCGCCGCCGAGGACGATGGGGTCTCCCCCATCCCGCTCGGCGGCGCGCAGCGGCACTCCCGCGAGGTCGAGCATCTCGAGGACGTTCGCGTAGCAGAGCTCGTGCGGCAGCGTGAAGCCCCAGAGGTCGCACTCGCCGACCGGCGCGAACGTCTCCAGCGTCCACAGCGGGACGCCGGCGGCGCGCATGAGGTCGGCCATGTCCGGCCACGGGCAGTAGGCCCGCTCGGCAGAGGCCGGCGTGGCGTCGTTCAGGTGACTGTAGAGGATCTGCAGCGCGGGGTTCGAGACCCCGATCTCGTACACGTCCGGGTAGGACAGCACGATCCGGGGACGGGCCCCGGGCTTGAGGCGGGTGTTGAACTCACCCCCCACGTAGCGCCCGGGGCGCGTGACGCGCGCCAGAAGCCTCGCTACTTCATCCGGAGGCCAGTCGTTGGAGCGGCCCGGGAAGCCGGGACGTGAGCTTTTCAACCTGTCTGTTGATCCTTTGCATCCGCGAGAGCCGGAGCGGCGCCCCGGCCTCGAAGTACGCGATGGCGGCCTGGCCCAGCGCGACCGTGCCCGAGAACCCGACGGCGCCCTTGACGGCCCAGCCGAATCCCGGCACGAAGTCGAGCGCCTGACGCGCCAGCGTGCGGAGGACGAACCCTGTGCCCACGATGGAGAGGATCTCGACGGCACGGTCGATGCCCATCTCCTCCCCATACGCGTGCGCGATCTTGAGCACCATGCGGATCTGGTTGGCGGTCATCGCCGGCATGTCGGCGCCGGGGATGATGACCACCACGCCGATGACCCCGTTCTGGGCGGCGTTGGTGATCACGACATGGTCGCAGTACGTGCGCCTGACGGACGGCAGCGCCGCGGCGAGGGCGGCGGCGCCGTCGCCTGCGGCCTCGACGATCTTGCGCTCGAGCGTCGGCTTGCCGGCCGCGTCGTAGCCGAGGCCGCGCGCGACCTCGTCGTCGAAGAGCCCGGCCTCGCGCGCCCAGGCGGCCTCGCCCGGCTCCTCGACCAGGCCGATGACCTTGCAGCCTCCGCGGCGCGCGGCGTGGACCACGGGTGACGCCTCGGCGGCCGGGCAGCCCGCGGCCACGAGGACGACGATGTCCCAGCGCGCGGCGAGGCGCTGCTCGCGCGGGAAGTCGGCCGGTGAGAGGGCGTCGACCTTGGCGGACACCCCGCCGCTCTCGTCGCGGGCCCCCGCCGAGAGCACGCCGACGACCCTGGCGAGGTCGTCCCCCACGCCGACGACGCAGACGCGCGAGGCATCCACGCTGCCGCGCGCGTCGGTGACGGCCTTCAGGATCTTCGAGATGCTCAAGCTACTGGCCAAGCCGCCCCCTCGATTCTGGTGTGATCGTCGCCCGCAGGTGGATCGCTTGAAGCAGCCCGACGAAGATCAGGAAGGCGATCATCGCCGTGCCGCCGTAGCTGATGAACGGCAGCGGGATGCCGGTCACCGGCATGATACCAATCGTCATCCCGATGTTCACGAACACCTGGAAGAGGACCATGACGCCGATGCCGCCGGCGAGGATGCTCCCGTACATGTCGCGCGCCATCACCGCGATGCGCAGCGCGCGCCAGATGAACAGAGCATAGAGCACCAGGAGGATGCTGGCGCCCACGAAACCGTTGCGCTCACTGATCACGGCGAAGATGAAGTCGGTGTGGTGCTCCGGCAGGAAGTCGAGCGTGGTCTGGGTGGCCTGGTCGCCGCGCCCCGTGAGCGCGCCCGAGCCGACGGCGATCATCGACTGGATGACGTTGTACCCGGTCCCGGCAGAGTCGTGTCCGGGGTTGATGAACACGAAGAGACGGTCCACCTGATACTGCTTGATGAGCTCGACGCCGGCCAGCGGCAGCACCTTGAGCGCCACCACGAACGCCGTGACCCCCGTGGCGGTGAGCACGGCGAAGTGTGTCCACGGCGTGCCGTAGAAGAAGAGCATGGCCAGCGCGAGCACCATGATCACCGAGGCCGAGCCGAAGTCCGGCTCCTGGTAGACGAAGAACGCCGGCACGGCGGCCAGGACCAGCACGATGACGGTGATCCGCTTGGATCCCAGCAGTTCCATCCGGTCCGCGAGGAACGCGCCGATGCTCAGCGCGAGCAGGAGCATCGCCGCCGCCGACGGCTGGAAGCGCGTGAAGCCGAGGTCGATCCAGCGCGTCGCGCCGTTGACGTTCTCGCCGAGCGGCAGCACGGCGACCACGATGAGGACCGCGGCGGCGTACAGCAGCCACTGGAAGCGGCGGTAGATCTCGTAGTCGAGCAGCGAGGCGACGATCGCCGCCACGAGCCCCATCGCCACCGCGATCAGCTGCTGGCGCACGTAGTAGAGGGGCGCGCCGTCGATGTCGTGCCGGGTCGCGAAGTAGATCATCGTCACGCCGTACACGATCAGCCCGGCAGTCGCCAGGATCAGCAGGTAGTCGAGGTGCCGGAAGTACGCGCGCCAGTCGACCACGTCAGCGCTTGGTCCGTGACCCGCTGAGCCTGCGGGCCGCGCCCCGCTCAATAGCTCTCGCTTGGCTACGCCCGGCTTCGTGCATCAGTCACCCCGCGGCGCGCCGGTGAAGGCGCCGCCGTCGATGCCGAACAGGGCGTCGTAGATGAGACGCGTGGCCGGAGCGGCGGCGGTGGAGCCGTGGCCGCCCTTCTCGATCAGGACGACGACCGCGTATCTGGGATCCTCCGAGGGCGCGTAGCTCGCGTACCAGGCGTAGTCGACGTAGTGCTTGGAGGTGTCGTCCCAGACTTCGGCCGTGCCCGTCTTGCCCGACACCGCCACGTCGTAGTTCTGGAAGACGGCCGCCGAGGTGCCGGCGCCGTTGTGCGCGGCCTCGTAGAGGCCACGCCGCACCACGTCGAGCGTGCTCTGCGAGATGTCGACCTTGCGCGGGGGCGCGGGCTCCAGCGTGCGCACGGTCTGCCCGGCGGCGTCGACCACCTCCAGCCCGAGGTGCGGCGTGACGACCTTGCCGCCGTTGGCGACGGCGGCGTAGCTCACGGCCAGCTGCAGCGGGCTCGCCTCGAGGTCGCCCTGACCGACGGAGAGGTTGACGGAGTCTCCCGGCTTCCAGATCTTGTCGATCTCCGTCTCGAAGTAGCTCTTCTTCCAGCCCGGCGTGGGCACGCGACCCGCGGACTCGCCGGGGATGTCGATGCCGGTGACCTTGCCCATGCCGAAGCGTTTGGCCCAGTCCTCGAGCGCCTCGCTGCCCTGGCGTCCGTAGAAGCGGTCGCCGACGTTGTAGAAGTACACGTCGCAGGACTGGGTGATCGCCCCCACCAGGTCGAGGGTCCCGTGGCCGCCGTCCGACCAGCACTTGAACTTCTGCGGCGGGTCCGCGTTGTCGTACATCGAGCTGTAGGAGCCCGGGCAGAAGTAGCCGGTGCCGGACGAGATGTGACCCTCCTCGAGCGCCGCTACCGCGGTCACCGCCTTGAACGTCGAGCCGACGGCCTTGGTCTCCGAGATGGGACGGTTGATCATCGGGTTGTTGGCGCTCTTCCTGGTCAGCTGCTCGTAGTCCTTCGTGCTGATCCCCCCGACCCAGACGCCGGGGTCGTAGGTCGGGTAGCTCGCCATGCCGAGGATCTCGCCGTTCCTGACGTCGAGGACGACGGCCGCGCCGCCGTTGGCCGCGTACTTGCCGTCCTTGTGCGCCAGCGAGATGCCCGTCCGCAGCGCCTCCTCGGCGGCCGCCTGCACGTCGACATCGAGGGTGGTGACGAGGGTGTGGCCCGGCTCCGCCATGCGGCCACCCACGGGCTCCGTCTGCTTGGGCCGGCCGTAGGCGTCCACCTCGATGCGGGCGACCCCGTCACGGCCGCGCAGCCACGCGTCGTAGGTGTCCTCCAGACCGTCCTTGCCGACCACGTCGCCGGCCGCGTACCCCTTGAAGTGCTGATCCTTGAGCTCATCGGCATCGATCTCGCCGAGATGGCCCAGCAGCTGCGCCGCCATGTCGCCCTGCGGATAGGAGCGCAGGTACTGGTCGCGGACCTCAACGCCGGGGAAGTCCAGCGTGTGCTCCTTAAGGTACGAGCGCACGCCCTTGCTCACGTCCTCCTTCACCACGATCAGGTCGAGGCCGGTGATATCGCCGTCCAGCACCTTGCGCCACGTGAGGAAGCTGGTCCACGTGCCGTCCTCGTCCTGCTCCATCGTGCTCGGCCGCAGGTAGTCCATGATCTCCTTGCGGATCTTGCCCGGGCGCATCTTGAGCACCCCCGCCAGGCGCTCTATCTCCGCGTCGAGCTGCCCCTGCGGCACGGCCATGAGGCGGATGCCGACAGCGGTCCCCGCGCGGTTCTCCACGAGCACCTCGCCCTTGCGGTCGACGATGTTGCCGCGCGGCGCGACCACCTTGACCGAGCTCAGACGGTTGTCGTTGGCCTGGGCGACGAACTCCTGGCCGCTCAGGATCTGCAGGAACCAGAGGCGGAAGAAGACGACGCCGAACAGCACCGCGGCCAGGCCGAGGATGACCGCCACGCGCAGGGCGACGGAGGGGAGCTGGATGATGGGCTTGTCGCGGCGGCCGGTCCGGATGGGCCGGTCGCGGCGGTCGGGGTCACGTCCGAGCAGCGGCACGCAGGTCACCTGCCCCTCTCAGCCACACCCGCACCAGCAGATAGACCGGCGCGGCGAGCAGCGTGTTGAACACGAGCGACGGGAAGAGCACCCGCCCGAGGAAGAAGCCCAGGGGCACCTCGCGCGCGAGGAGGAACTGGGACATGGCGAACAGCACGTTGGCGACCAGGGTCGCGGCGAAGACGGTGAGCAGCGGCGCGAGGCCGGCCGGCAGGTCCGCGGTCTCGGCGTACCTGCCGGCGAAGTAGCCGACGAGCACGAAGACGAACGCGCTCAGGCCGAAGGGCTCCATGAGCGCGATCGCCGTGAGCATCCCCGTGAGGAACCCGAACACGGCGCCGGTCTCCGAGCCCTTGACGAGCGCCACGCAGACCACGGCGATGAGGGCGAAGTCCGGGTAGGCGCCGAGGAGGCGCAGGTGCGGCGCCACGGCCGTCTGCAGCAGCACGGCGAGCAGCAGCACGACGGCGAGCCGCGCCACCTCGCCCCACGCCGGCCAGGCGCGCTCGGTCTTCTCGGCGACGGGCCGGATGACGCTCAACGCGTGATCACCTGGACGATGTCCAGCTTGTGGAAGTCGACGAACGGCTTGATGGCGATGGACTGGTACAGCTCGACGTCCTGCTGGACGACGCTCTCGACCTGGCCTATGGGGATACCGCGCACGAACACCGATCCGTTTCTGCCCGACGTCACGACGTACTGACCGACCTTGACCTTCTCGTTCTTGTCCACGTACTCGAGCGTGACGTCGCCGGTCACGCTGCCGCTGGTGAGGCCCTGCGCGCCTCCCGGCTCGACCATGGCGTCGACGAAGCCCTGCTGGTCAGTGACGAGCAGCACCTGCGCCGCGTTCGCGTTCACCTTGGTGACGCGCCCCACGAGGCCCTGCCCGTTGACGACCGTGTCGTACACGTCCACCCCGTCGCTGCTGCCGGCGCTGATGGTCGCCGTGGAGTACCAGGCGCTCGTGGAGCGCGCGACGACGCGCGCCGTCACCAGCTGCACGTCTTTGGGGTACACGCGGTCCTCCTGGAAGTCCAGGAGCGCGCGCAGCTGCTCGTTCTCCGCCTGCGTCGTGAGCTCTTCGGCGAGCAGCGCGCGCAGGTCCTGCACCTCTTTCTTGAGGGCCGTGTTCTCGGACTTGGCGCCGAACAGGTCGCCGACCCAGTTCCAGGCGTCGCGGAAGGGCTTGGTCGCGGTGGCGGTGCCGCTCTGCAGCGGCGAGACGACCGTGAGGACCCCGCCCTGCACGCTGTGCGCCACGCCGCTGTCCGACTCGCGGAAGTACGCGGTGAGCAGCGCGACGGCGAGCAGCAGCAGGACTGCCACGACGATCCGCCGCCGGAGGACGTGCCGGCGATTCACGGGTCAGCGAGGGGTGGGACTACCGGCCCCGCGGCCGGGAGTTGCGCTTGCTCTTGACCAGGACATCGAACTCCTCGAGGTACTTGCCCGAGCCCACGGCCACGCAGGTCAGCGGCGATTCGGCGACGTGCACCGGCATCTGGGTCTCGTCGCGCAGGCGCTCGGCGAGGCCCTGCAGCAGCGACCCGCCGCCGGCCAGCATGATGCCCCGGTCCATGATGTCGCTGGCGAGCTCCGGCGGGGTCTTGTCGAGCGTCGCCTTGATCGCGTCGACGATCGCCTGCGTGGGCTCCTCGAGCGCGGTGCGCACCTCCTCGGACGAGAGCACCACCGTCTTGGGAAGCCCCGTGACGAGGTCGCGCCCGCGGATCTCGGCCTGCTCCTCCTGGGGGAGCGGGTAGGCCGAGCCGATCTCGAGCTTGATCTCCTCGGCGGTCTGGCTGCCGATGAGGAGTTTGTACTCCTTCTTCACGTAGCTGATGACCGCCTCGTCCAGCTCGTCGCCGCCGACGCGGATGGACTGGCTGACGACGATGCCGCCGAGGGAGATGACCGCGACCTCGCTGGTGCCGCCGCCGATGTCCACGATCATGCTGCCCGTGGGCTCGGCGACCGGCAGGCCGGCGCCGATGGCGGCGGCCATGGGCTCTTCGATGAGGGTCGCCCAGCGGGCGCCGGCGGAGTACGTGGCCTCCTCGACGGCGCGTTTCTCGACCCCGGTGACGCCGCTGGGCACGCAGATCACGACGCGTGGATGGGCCCAGCGGTTCTGCATGACCTTGCGGATGAAGTGGCGGAGCATCTGCTCGGTGACGTCGAAGTCGGCGATGACGCCGTCCTTGAGGGGCCGCACCGCACTGATCGTGGCGGGCGTGCGACCCAGCATGCGCTTGGCCTCCGCGCCGACGGCGTGGACCTCACCGGAGCGGTGGTCGATGGCGACCACCGACGGCTCGCTGAGGACGATGCCCTTGCCGCGGAGATAGACGAGCGTGTTGGCGGTGCCGAGGTCGACCGCCATGTCACGGGCGCCAAAGCCCGTTACGAACCCGAGGAAGCTGATGGCGAGCTCCTTTCGAAGCGAATCTCGAACGACGATTGTATACGCTGCCTCTGGGCGCGGCCACCGCGCGCCCGGGGGCGTGCCGCGCCGGCTCGTGGGCGGCGCAGAGGGGTTCCGCCGGCGCCCCTGGAGGGACGCTGCGTCCATGACCCGCCTGCGGGGGCTACTTCGCCGCCCGCCGGAGGTACCCTCGCCCCGTCCCGAGAAGTCGCCCTCAGACCTGCCCGGGCAGCCAGGAGAACGGCGCGACGCCGAAGCTCGCGAGCAGCCGCATGAGCTCCGCGATCGGCAGCCCGACGACGTTGAAGTAGTCGCCGTCGACGTGCCGCACGAGGCCGGATCCGATGCCCTGGATGGCGTACGCGCCGGCCCGGTCGCGCCACTCACCCGAGGCGATGTACGCATCGAGATCCGCGTCGGTGAGGCTGCGGAAGGTGACGCCGGTGACCACGTGGGTCGCCAGCGCGAGCTTGCGGGAGGTCAGGTACACGCCGCTGTACACCTCGTGGCGCCGCGCCGCGAGGCGGCGCACGAAGGCGGCTGCCTCGGCCTCGTCCCGCGCCTTGCCGAGGATCTCCCCCTCGCACACGACGACGGTGTCGACGCCGAGGACCAGCTCGCCCGCACGCACGGTCTCGCGGGCCATGACGTCCTCGGCCTTGCCACGGGCGTTCTGCTGCACGGTGTGCGCCGGGTCACCGTCGCTCACGCCCTCGTCGTGCTCGCTGACGGCGACACGGAATGGAAGGCCGAGCTGCTCCAGGAGCAGCTTGCGCTGCGGCGAGCGCGACGCCAGCACGAGGCCGCCGAAGCCGACGGAGGGCTCGCCCGGCCTGTCCGGCAGCACACGCTCCCAGAAGTGCTGCGGGACCGGGTCAGACAAGGTCGGACTCGCCGAAGAACAGGGCGATCTCGCGGGCCGCGCTCTCGGGGCCGTCCGAGCCGTGTACCACGTTCTCTTCCTTGCTCAGGGAGTAGTCGCCGCGGATGGTGCCGGGCGCGGCCTGGGCGGAGTCGGTGACGCCCATCATGGCGCGCGCGACGCTGATGGCCTCGCGCCCTTCCCACACCATGGCGACCACGGGGCCGGAGGTGATGAAGGCCACCAGGCTCTCGAAGAAGGGCTTGCCCACGTGCTCGGCGTAGTGCTTCTCGGCCAGGGCGCGGTCGATGCGCAGGGCCTTCATGCCGCGCAGCGCGAACCCGCGCCGCTCGAAGCGGGCGACGACCTCGCCGACGAGACCGCGGGTGACGCCGTTGGGCTTGACCATGATGAACGTGCGTTCCATTGGGAGTCCTCCGAAGGGGTGAACGGATGAAACTGTGAGGCGCTGCTGCCCGCGCTCGCGCGCCGGCGTCAGACGCGGTCGAAGACGGGCGGCATGGCGTGCACGTCCGCCTCGCAGTACGGGCAGACCCGCCACCGCGGGTCGATCGGCTTGCGGCAGGACGGGCACGAGGTGCGCAGGCGCCGGGCGCACGTGGGGCACACCAGGTAGTCCTCGCGCACCGGGGTCTTGCAGAAGGAGCAGCGCTCCTCCTCGCCGATGCGCTGTTCCATCATCTGCACCTCGAGCTCGTGCTCCCGGCGGTCGGCGAGCGTCTCGGGCGGGCGCACGATGGCGTACACGATGAGCCCGATGGGTCCGAAGACGATGCCGGTGAGGACGGCGACGGTGAGCACGATCTTGTCGTCGATGCGCCGGCGCGCGTCTTTGAAGACCCAGTAGGCGCAGGCGATCCAGAGCACCACCAGGAAGAAGAAGAAGAGCATGGTCAGGAACTGCCAGGTGGGCGACTCGAAGAAGTCCAGCACGGACTGGAACGGGTTGCTGCTGTCGCTCGTCGTGGTGGTGCTGTTCGCCGCAACGATGGTCCAGAAAGGCACCCTTCCTCCTCTGGAGAAGTCCGTCGAGGACGCCCCCGGCGCCTCCACGTGATGGCGGCCGTGCTCGCAGGCGGGTGCGCTCAGCCCCCCGCCGGCGCGGCCGGCCGGCCGGCCTCGGCGGCCAGCGCCGCAATCATACCCGAGAATATCCGGCTGTGGACAGGCAGCAGCGCGTACCAGTACGCGAGCCCGGGCACGCCGCGGGGCGCGAAGTACGCGGTCTGCACGAGCAGGGTGCCGCCGTCGTGCGGCAGCGTCTCGAACTGCAGCCAGGCCGCGCCGGGCACCTTCATCTCCGCGCGCAGACGCAGCAGGCGGCCCGCCTCGACCGCCTCGACGCGCCAGAAGTCGAGCGCGTCGCCGACGCGCACCTCGTCCGGGTCGCGGCGGCCGCGGCGCAGGCCCACGCCCCCGACCAGCCGGTCGGCGGCGCCCCGCAGTTCCCACGCCCAGTCCCAGGCACGGTAGCCGCGGCGGCCGCCGATGGTCTGGAGGACGGCGAAGGTCTCCTCGGGCGTCGCCGCGACCAGCGCCTGGCGACGTTCGATGAGCTTGCCCTCCTTCGTGGTCAGGACCCGCGGCTGCACGTCCCCCCCGCTCGTGACGAGAGCGTCCGCCCAGCTCGTCTCGACCTCTCCCGTGTCGAGGCTCGCCACGGCGGCGCGCACGGCCGCGTCATAGCCCACCGGGTGGATCGCGGGGAACAGGTCGTGGGCGCCCTGTTCGCGCACGATCGTCTCGTTGCGGAGACCTTCGATGAGCGGGCGGGCCATCGTCGAGGGGATCGGTGTGACCAGGTGCACCCAGTACGACGACAGCTTCGGCGTGAGGACCGGCACCGGCTGCAGGCGCCGCCGCAGGCCCCGGGCGCGCGCGTACCCGAGCATCATCTCCCCGTAGGTGAGCACATCGGTGCCGCCCACCTCGACCACGCGACCGGTGCTCTCCGGTACGTCGAGCGCGGCGACGAGGTAGCGCAGCAGGTCGTCGACGGCGATCGGCTGCACGCGCGTGTACACCCACTGCGGGCACACCATGACCGGCAACCGTTCCGTGAGGTAGCGGATCATCTCGAAGGAGATGCTCCCGGAGCCGACGACGACGGCGGCGCGGAACTCGGTGACCGGTACGCCGGCCTCGCGCAGCGCCTCGCCGGTCTCCTGACGCGAGCGGAGGTGCCGGGAGAGGTCGGCGGCGGGATCGCCGAGCCCGCCGAGATAGACGAGGCGACTGACGCCCGCGGCCAGGGCGGCGCTCGCGAAGGCTCTCGCCGCCACGAGGTCGCGCTCGTGGAACCCCTCGCCCTTCGCCATCGAGTGCACGAGGTAGTAGGCGACGCCGACGCCGTCCAACGCCGCTGCGAGCGACTCCGGACGCAGGACGTCGCCGGCGACGATATCGACCCGCTCCGCCCAGTCGCGGCCCTCGAGTCGCCGGGGGTCGCGGGCGAGCACGCGCACGCGGCGGCCGGCGGCGAGCAGGCGCGGCACGAGGCGGCCGCCGACGTACCCGGTGGCGCCGGTGACAAGGATGAGCTGGTCGCGAGAAGCGGGGTCGGTCATGGTCCCTCCTGCAGGAGCGGTGCTGCCTGGCTGGCGCGCCTAGAAGGTGACGGGGAGCGCGACACCAGCGCCCAGACGCATCCCGATGAGGTACCCCACGAAGAAGGCGACCGCCGCGACGGCGACCACGATGAGCAACGCAACGAGAAAGCGTACGACGGGATGGGCCCTCTGCTGTGCCATGCACCTCTCCACGGGTTTGCGCCAGTATATCCGAACCCCCGCAGGGCAAGCCGGGGTCAGAGGCCGGCGGCGAGCACGTCGCTCAGGTCCTCCAGCAGGTAGAGCGAGCCGCCGATGAGCACGCTGCCGGCCTCCCCGGCGAGCTCACGGGCCCGGGCGAGAGCGGCGTGCGCGTCGCGGATGGTGGCGACCGCCGGCGGCCGCCCCCCGCGAGCGCGGGCGGACGCGTGCACGGCGGTCGCGAGCTCATCGGCGGTGAGGCTGCGCGGTTCGGTCGCCTGCGTGCAGACGACGTGGTCGAGCAGCGGCAGGAAGCCGTCGAGCATGCCGCGGTAGTCCTTGTCGCGCATGATGGCGAGCACGCCGACGGCCGGCCGCGGCATGCGCACGGCGGCGAGGCTCTGCGCGAGGACACGCACGCCGTCGGGATTGTGCGCTCCGTCGGCAAGCACCAGCGGGCGCTCTCCGGCCACCTGCAGGCGCCCCGGGACGGCGGTGCCGGCCAGCGCCCGCCGGGCGGCGGCCTCGTCCAGGCCGCCGAGCAGCAGGCGCGCCGCGGCGAGCGCGAGCGCCGCGTTCCGCACCTGGTACAGGGCCGGCGTCGGCACGCGCAGGCCGGCCCAGCGCTCCGGCCGGTCCCCCGGCGCGAACGTCACCGTGAAGTCCTCGGGCGAGCCCACGACGGCCAGGTCGCCCTGCGACGCGGACTCGCGCAGGAAGTGCGGCGTCGCGCCGGTGGCGGAGCAGACCCGGCGCGCCTCGCCCTCGAGGCCGTCGAGGTCGCCGAACACGACATCGCCGCCCTTGATGACCGCCGCCTTCTCGGCGAAGATCAGGGCCCGCGTGCCGCCGAGCACCTCGGTGTGCTCGAGCGCGATGTTGGTCAGCACCACGACGGGCGCCTTGACCACGTTCGTGGCGTCGAGGCGCCCGCCCAGCCCGGCCTCCAGGGCAACGGCCTCCACCCCGCTCCGCGCGAACGCGAGCAGGGCGGCGACGGTGAGCACCTCGAACTGCGTCGTCTCACCGAGGCCGCGGGGCAGGGCCGGTATCTCCTCGCGCACGCGTTCCACGGCCGCGGCGAACACGGGCTCCTCGACGGGCCGCCCGTCGACGATGACGCGCTCGGTCCAGCCGGAGATGTGCGGCGAGAGATACGCGCCCGAGCGTCGCCCGTGGGCGCGCAACAGCGCCTCGGCGTACCGCGTCGTGGACGACTTGCCGTTGGTGCCGACGATGTGGATGACGCTGTAGGCGTCCTGGGGCCGGCCGAGACGCTCGAGGAGCTCGGTCACGCGCTCCAGCCCGGGGCGCATGCCGAAGGCGGCCAGCGACTCGAGGTAGGCGTCCCACTCAAGGTTGCCGGCGTCTGCGCTCACGGTGCGCCCGCACTCACCCGCCGCGCAGCTGCGCGAGTCTCGCCGCCAGGCCGTCGCGCTCGGCGACGTGGCTCGCCAGCTTCTCGCGCTCCTTGGTCACCACGGCCTCAGGCGCGCGGCCGACGAACTTCTCGTTGCCGAGCTTGGCCTCACCGCGCTCGACCTCGGCCTGCGCCCTGGCGAGCTGCTGCTCGAGACGGGCGATCTCCTCCGCCTTGTCGATCGCCGCCGCCACGAAGAGCCGCCCGCCGGGGACGACGACGACCGTCGCGTCCGTCTCCGGCTCACCCGCGAAGGCGAGGGTCGTGCGGGCCATGGCGCGAAAGACGCCCGCGTGGTGCTCGTAGCGCTCGGCCGCGGCGGCGTCGCCGGCGAACACGGCCGCGAGCACCTTGCCCGGCGGGATCTCGGCCTCGGCGCGGAAGCGCCGCAGCGCGTCGACCGCGGCCTGGAGCTCTCCGATGGCCTTCTCGTCGTCCGCGGCCAGTTGCTCCTCGTCACGGCGCGGGTGCTGCTGCCTGAGCAGCGGGGCCGCGCCGTACTGCTCGGCGATCTCCTCGGTGACGAACGGCATGAAGGGGTGCAGCAGGCGCACGATCTGGTCGAGCATCCAGCGGGCGTGGCCCGCGACCTGGGCCTTCTTCGCCTCGTCCTCCCCGTACAGCGGGACCTTGATCAGCTCGACGTACCAGTCGCAGAACTCGTCCCACACGAAGTGGTAGAGCGCGTCCACGGCCGCGGTGAAGTCGTAGACGGCCACCGCCTCCTCGACCGCGGCGAGACACCGCTGGAAGCGGCTCGTGATCCAGCGGTCCACCTCGGCGACGTCGCTGCGCTCGGCCGCGTACCCCTGGGTGCCGAGCAGCACGAAGCGGGCCGCGTTCCAGAGCTTGTTGGCGAAGCCGCGGCCCATGGCGATCTTCTCGTCGCTGAAGCGCACGTCCTGGGTGCTGCTCATGAGCAGCAAGCCGAAGCGCGTGGCGTCGGCGCCGTGCTCGTCGATCACGTCGAGCGGGTCGATGCCGGTCCCGAGGCTCTTGCTCATGCGGCGGCCGTCCGGCGCCTGGATCACGGAGTGGATGTAGACGTCGTCGAACGGGATCTCGTCCATGAACTCGAGGCCCATCATGATCATGCGCGCGACCCAGAGGAAGATGATGTCGCGCCCCGTGCTCAGCACGTTCGTCGGATAGAAGTAGGCCAGGTCGGCGGTCTGCTCCGGCCAGCCGAAGGTGGCGAACGGCCAGAGCGCCGAGCTGAACCACGTGTCGAGCACGTCGGTCTCGCGGGTGAGCTCGGTGGAGCCGCACGTGGCGCAGGCCTGCGGCTCGGTCTCGGCCACCGTGAGGTGGCCGTCCGGGCAGTACCACACCGGCAGCTGGTGTCCCCACCAGAGCTGCCGGCTGATGCACCACGGCCGCAGGTTGTCCATCCAGTCGATGTAGACGCGGCCCCAGCGCTCGGGCGTGAACGTGACGGTGCCGTCGCGGACCACGTCCGTGGCCGGCTTCTTGAGCTCGTCCATGTCCATGAACCACTGCTCGCTGATGAGCGGCTCGATGGGCGTACCGCAGCGGTCGCAGGTGGCGACGCTGTGCGGGTAGTCCTCGACCTTGACCAGGGCGCCGAGCGCGCGCAGATCCGCGGTCACGCGCGCCGCGGCCTCCTCGACCTCGAGCCCGGCGTACGGGCCGCCGGCCGCGGTGATGCGGCCGTCCTGGCCGATGGCCTGGACGGTCTCCAGCCCGTGCGTGCGGCCGATGTCGAAGTCGGTGAGGTCGTGGGCCGGCGTGATCTTGAGGGCGCCGGTGCCGAACGACGGGTCGACGCGCTCGTCGGCGACGATCCTCAGCTCGCGCCCGAGCAGCGGCAGGACGGCGGTCTTGCCGACGACGGCCGTGTACCGCTCGTCGTCGGGGTGCACCGCCACGGCGGTGTCGCCCAGCATCGTCTCCGGGCGCGTCGTGGCGATGGTGACGCTGCCGCCGCCGGCGATCTCGTAGCGGATGTGGTTGAGCGTCCCGGGCATGTCCCTGTAGGCCACCTCGAGGTCGCTGATCGCCGTGCCGCAGCGCGGGCACCAGTTGACCAGGTAGCTGTCCTTGTGGATGTAGCCCTTGTCGTAGAGGGCGACGAACACGCGCGTCACGGCGCGCACGTAGCCCTCGTCGAAGGTGAAGCGCTCGCGCTCGTAGTCGCACGACGAGCCGAGCCGCTTGAGCTGCTCGATGATGGTGCCGCCGTACTCGCGGCGCCACTCCCACACCCGCGCCACGAACTCCTCGCGCCCGAGGTCCTCCTTGGTGAGGCCCTCCTTGCGCAGCATCTTCTCGACCACGTTCTGCGTCGCGATGCCGGCGTGGTCGGTGCCCACCAGCCAGCAGGCGTTCTCGCCGAGCATGCGGTGATAGCGCGTGAGCACGTCCTGGACGGTGTCGTTGAGGGCGTGGCCCATGTGCAGCACGCCGGTGATGTTCGGCGGCGGGATGACGATGGAGTACGCCGGCCTGTCCGGGTCGGGCTCGGCGTGGAAGAGATGCTCGTCGAGCCAGCGCTTCATCCACCGCGCCTCGACGGCGGCGGGCTCGAAGCGGGTCGTCTGCTGCAGGTAGTCGGTGCCGCTGCTCGGGTCGGTCATGGGCCTCTGTCTCGATCCGCGCCGGGCCGCGGCGCCGAAGGGCTCCGCGGCGGCTGGTTCACACGGGCGGACCCGGTCCACGGGTCCGCGAGCCGCGGGGCGGACGTGCCGCCGCGGCCGAGTCGAGAGTATACCGGGCCGGAGCGGCGCCTGCCGAGCGCCCGGCGCGCGCGCCGTCACGCGCGACGGGTGCTGCGGCCCGTCGGCGCCTGGTGCGAGACGCGAAGAAGGCCGCCCCTCGCAGAGAGAGGCGGCCCTCTCCGGACCCGCGTGACGGCGCCGGGGTCACTTCTCCTCTTCCGGCGCCTCTCCCCCGCTGTACTCGATCGCGCACACCTGGCAGAACTCGTCCGAGCCGCCGATGAGCGACCCGCACTGCGAGCAGTGCTGTTCCAGCTGGCCGGATCCCGCGTCGACGCCCGGCTCCTCGGTGGAGCCGGGAGTCTGGTGGTCGTGCTCGTGGTCGTGATCGTGCATGTTCGCCGCCCCCATACTGCCTGTCACTCGTTTGCCTTGACCCTTAGATGCCCGTTCCCTAAACACGCGCCTGCCGAAGACGTGCGGCAGCGCCTCCTCGAAGCTCGCGACGTACACCAGCTCGAGCTTGTCCGTGAGGTCCGGTGAAAGCTCCTCGACCGTGCCCCTGTTGGAGGACGGGAGGATGACCGTGCGGACGCCGGACCGGCCCGCGGCGAGCAGCTTCTCCTTGAGGCCGCCGACGCGGAGGATGCGGCCGCCCAGCGTGATCTCGCCGGTCATGGCGACCCGCGGCTTGACCGGCACGCCGCCGAGCGCTGAGAGCATCGCCACGGCGAGCGCCAGGCCCGCCGACGGCCCGTCCTTGGGCACGGCGCCCTCCGGGACGTGCACGCGCACGTCCTGGCCCGAGAGGTCGAGCCCGTCCGCAGTCATGAACGGTGAGCGGCCGACCAGCGGCGCGAGACCCCGGTCGCGCTCGGCGTGCGAGAGCAGGTATCCCCAGGCCGCAGAAGCCGACTCCTGCATGACCTCGCCCAGCTGACCGGTGAGCACGAGCTCGCCGCGGCCGCGGGCGAGCGTGGCCTCGACCGTGAGGACCTCCCCCCCATCGGACGTGTAGGCGAGGCCGAGGCTCTCCCCGACGCTCGCCGCCCGCGGCAGCTCGGCCTCGAGCCAGTGAGCCTCACCCAGGTAGCCGCGGAGTTCAGCCGCCGCGACCGTCGCGGGGAAGGCGAGGCCTTCCTCCAGGTGGCGGCGCGCCAGCTTGCGGTCGACGCGCCGGAGGGCGCGCTCGAGCTCGCGCACGCCCGCCTCGCGCGTGTAGCCGCGCACGATCGCCGGCAGCGCGCCGCGGCCGAACCTGACGTCGCCGCGGCGCAGCCCCGTGTCGCGCGCCACGCGCGGCAGCAGGTGCCGGCGGGCGATGGACAGCTTCTCGGCCAGCGTGTAGCCGCTCAGGTGGATGACCTCGAGGCGGTCGTACAGCGTCGCCGGGATCGCGTCCACATCGTTCGCGGTGGCGATGAAGAACACGCGGCTGAGGTCGTACTCGGCCTCCAGGTAGTTGTCGCGGAAGGCGTGGTTGTGCGCCGGGTCCAGCACCTCCATGAGCGCCGCCGCCGGGTTGCCGCGCCAGTCGCTGTCCAGCTTGTCGAGCTCGTCGAGGAGCATGACGGGGTTGTCCACGCCGGCTTTGGCCAGGCCGTCGACGATGCGCCCGGGCATCGCCCCGATGTACGTACGGCGGTGCCCGCGGATCTCGGCCTCGTCGCGCACGCCGCCCAGGGCGACCCGCACGAACGGCCGGCCCAGCGCGTCGGCGATGCTCTGGGCGACGCTGCTCTTGCCGGTGCCGGGCGGACCGGCGAGGCAGAGGATGGTGGCCGGCTGGTCGGCGGCGTCGGCCGGCTCTCCGGTCTTGCGGGAGGCGTCGGCGCGCAGGCGGCACACGGCGAGGTACTCGAGGATGCGGTCCTTGACGTCCTTGAGACCGTCGTGGGTGCGCTCGAGGTGCCGGGCGACCCCGGGCACGTCCACGTCGGCCGGCGCCAGCCTGCCCCAGGGGAGCTCGAGCACCGTGTCGAGGAAGCCGCGGATGACGGCGATCTCGGGGCTCATGGGAGGCGCCTGCCGGAGCTTGGTGAGCTCGCGCGTCACGAGCTTGCGCGCCGCCGGCGAGAGCCCGGCCTCGGCGGCGCGCTCCAGGTACCCGGCCAGGTCCTCGTCCGCGGACTCGCCGGCCTCCTCGATCTCGTCGCGCAGCACGCGCAGCTTCTCGTGCAGCAGCATCTGGCGCTGCGCGCCCTCGATGCGCTGCTGCACCTTGAGGCCGATCTCCTGCTCGATGCCGAGCACGGCGTTCTCCTCGGCGAGGCTCTCCAGCAGGGCGAGGAGGCGCTGCTGCGTGTCCACGATCTCGAGCAGCGCCTGCTTCTCCCCCGTCTCCGTCTGCAGGTGCGCGGCGACGATGTCGGCAAGCTCGTCCGCGTCGGCCGCCTGCTGCACCACGAACTGCGCCTCGTCGGCGAGCTGCGGGTGCAGCTGCACGTAGCGGACGAACTCGTCCGTCACGCGGCGCGCGAGGCTGCGCGCGCGCGCCGTGCCGACGCCGGTGCTCTCGACCGGGGCGTACGAGACGAGGAAGTGCGGGTCGCTCGCGACGAGCCGCTCCGTGCGCACGCGCTCGTCTCCCTCCACGAGGGCCTTGACGCTGCCGTCCGGCAGCTTGAACAGCTGCAGGACCCGGGCGCGCACGCCGACCGGGCGGAGGTCGTCGAACGACGGCTCCTCGACGGCGGCTTCGCGCTGGGCGCAGAGGATGAGCGCGGTCTGCCCGCTGAAGGCCGCCTCGATGGCGGAGATGGACCGCTCGCGCCCGACGAAGATCGGCGCGACCATCCTGGGGAACAGGACGAGCTCGCGAGTCGGCAAGAGGGGCAGGGCCGCTTGTGGGCCGCCCTGCCCCTCGCCGTTCAGCTCAGTCTGTTCAGGCGGATTCGGCGTCACGCTCCGGCAGCGACTTGTCGGCCTCGGTGAGAAGCGTCGGGTCGATGCCCTTCTCGATCGTCTCTTTGGTGATGACGCACTTGCGCACGTCGGTGCGGCTCGGCAGGTCGAACATGACGCCGAGCAGCGACTCCTCGATGATCGAGCGCAGGCCGCGCGCGCCGGTGCCGCGCGCCAGCGCCTTGGTGGCGATGGCGGTGAGAGACTCCTCGGCGAACACGAGCTCGACCCCGTCCAGCGAGAAGAACTTCTGGTACTGGCGCGTGAGCGCGTTCTTGGGCTCCGTGAGGATGCGCATGAGGTCGTTCTCGTCCAGGTTGTGGACGGCGCTCACGACCGGGAGCCTGCCGATGAACTCGGGGATGAGCCCGAAATCGAGCAGGTCCTCGGGGAGCGAGTGCGTGAAGATCGTGCCGGGGTCCTTGTCGGCCTTGCTGACCACGTCGGCCATGAAGCCCACGCCCTGCCGGCCCATGCGGCGCTCGATGATCTTCTCCAGGCCGGAGAAGGCGCCGCCGCAGATGAACAGCACGTTGGTCGTGTCGATGGTGAGGAACTCCTGGTGCGGGTGCTTGCGGCCGCCCTGCGGCGGCACGCTGGCCACCGTGCCCTCGAGGATCTTCAGCAGCGCCTGCTGCACGCCCTCACCGGAGACGTCACGGGTGATCGACGGGTTGTCCGCCTTGCGCGCGACCTTGTCGATCTCGTCGATGTAGATGATGCCGGTCTCGGCCCGCTTGACGTCGAAGTCCGCGGCCTGGATCAACTTGAGCAGGATGTTCTCGACGTCCTCGCCCACGTAGCCGGCCTCGGTGAGCGCCGTCGCGTCGGCGATGGCGAACGGCACGTTGAGGATGCGCGCCAGCGTCTGCGCGAGCAGGGTCTTGCCGCAGCCCGTGGGGCCGAGCAGCAGGATGTTGCTCTTGGCCAGCTCGACGTCGGACTCGCCACTGCTGACGGCCTGGACGCGCTTGTAGTGGTTGTACACGGCGACGGCCAGAGAACGCTTGGCCTCGTCCTGGCCGACGACGTAGTCGTTCAGGATGCCGTAGATGTCACGCGGCTTGGGCAGCTGCTCGAGGTCGAGCGTCGCCGGGGCGGTGAGCTCCTCGTCGATGATCTCGTTGCACAGGTCGATGCATTCATCGCAGATGTACACGCCGGGGCCGGCGATGAGCTTCTTCACCTGGCGCTGCGACTTGCCGCAGAAGCTGCAGAGCAGCTGGTCGTTACCGTCGGTCGTTCCCGCCACTGCGGTCCTCCTCGTACGAGGCCGGCGTCCGCGCCACCTACCGGTGGGCGATGACGTCGTCGATGATGCCGTATTCCCGAGCTTCGGCCGCGCTCATGAAGTAGTCGCGCTCCGTGTCGCTGCGGACCTTGTCGATCTCCTGACCGGTGTGGTCGGCGATGATCTCGTCCAGACGCTTGCGGAGGTTGAGCACCTCCCTCGCGTGGATCTCGATGTCCGTGGCCTGACCCTCGTAGCCGCCGGCCACCTGGTGGATGAGCACGCGGGCGTTGGGCAGCGCGAAACGTTTGCCCTTGGCGCCGCCCGCGAGCAGCAGCGCGCCCATGCTCATGGCGCTGCCGACGCAGATGGTGCTGACATCCGGCTTGATGAACTGCATCGTGTCGTAGATCGCGAGCCCGGCATAGACGCTGCCGCCCGGGCTGTTGATGTACAGGCTGATGTCCTTGTCGGGGTCGTCGCTCTCGAGGTGGATCAGCTGCGCCACGATGAGGTTGGCGATCTCGTCGACCACCGGCGTGCCCAGGAAGATCACGCGCTCGTTGAGCAGCCGCGAGAAGATGTCGAACGACCGCTCACCGCGGCTGGTCTGCTCGATGACGAACGGAACAAGTGGAGTCACGTACTCACCCTCTTCGTTACTCTTGATTCTCTCAGTGTGGTTTCCCCGCTCGAAACCCTTAGTCGTCTTCGGGGTCCACGGCGTCCGCGGACTCCTCGGCGGCGGCCTCTTCGGCCTCCGTCATCGGCACCGCCACGGCCGCGTCGGCGACGAAGTCGGCGGCCTTGGCCACTAGCATTTCGTCGCGCAGCGCCTCACGCCTGCCCGACTTCTCCAGATCGGCGAGGAGCTGCAGGTAGTCACGGCCGAGCGCCTCGGCGTCGTGCTTGACGACCTCGGTGATGTCCTCGTCGGTCACTTCGAGGGCCTCCGCCTGCGCGATGGCCTCGAGCACCAGCTGGCGCTTGATGATGAACTCAGCCTGCGGGCGCATCTCCTCCTCGATGTCCTCCTCGGTCTTCTCGAGCACGCCGAGGTAGACCTCCATGGTGAGGCCCTGCTCGCCCACGCGCTCCTCGAGCTGGTGGTAGAGCCGGTGCGCCTCGCGGTCGATCATGCTGGAGGGGACGGCGAGCGTCGCGTGCTCGACGGCCTTCTCGACCGCGGCCGCGCGGAACTCGCGCTGCGCGCCCGTGTCCGCGGCCGCCTGCAGCCGCTCGCGGACGTCGTTGCGCAGCTCCTCGATGGTCTCGAACTCGCTGACGTCGGCGGCGAACGCGTCGTCCAGCTCGGGGGTGACCTTCTCCTTGATCTCCTTGACCGCCACGGTGAAGGTGGCCGCCTGGCCGGCGAGCTCCTCGGCGTGATAGTCCTCGGGGAAGGTGACGTCGAAGCTCTTCTCCTCGCCGGCCTTGACACCCACGAGCTCCTCCTCGAAGCCCGGGATGAGGTTGCCGCGGCCGACCTCGTACATCTGGTCCTTGCCCTGGGCGCCCTCGATGGGCTCGCCGTCACGGCTGCCGGCGAGGTCCATGAGCACGAAGTCGCCGGTCTGCACGGCGCGGTCCTCGACCGGCTGCAGGCTGGCGAGCCTCTCCTGCAGCATCGCGAGCTGCGCGGAGATCTGGTCTTCGGTGATGGTCACCTCGCGCTTGGGGACCTCGAGCCCCTTGTACTCGCCGAGGGCGGGCACGGGCATGGTCTGCACCTTGAGCGAGAACGCGTAGTCCTGGGTCTCGTCGAGCGGGCCGACCTGCAGGTCCGAGGTGCCGACGGCGTCGTCGTAGAGGCCGGCCGCCTTGAGCGCCTCGTCGCCCCACTCGGGGATGGCGTCCTCGAGGGCCTCGCCGCGGATGAAGTCGGCGCCCACGTTCTGGACCACGAGGTTGACCGGCACGCGCCCCTTGCGGAAGCCCGGGAGCTGCATCTCCTCGCGGATCTTGGCGACGGCGCGGTCGTAGGCCTTCCTGACGGTCTCGGCAGGCACCTCGACGCTGAGTTCGACCTCGTTCTCGCCTGTAGGGTTGACCTTCGTCTTCACTGTGGATTCTCCGTCTGTCGCCGGAACGGCCCGCAGTCGCCGCGGGGGCACTGCGGACCGCCGTATGGTGTGTGCGGGGGTCGATGATCGAGCAGGTGGTGCGGGTGAGAGGACTTGAACCTCCACGAGCAGAGCTCACCAGATCCTAAGTCTAGCGCGTCTACCAGTTCCGCCACACCCGCATCATCGTTAACGTGGACGGCCGGCGCCCCGCGCCGGCCGGTGCATCGCTGAGATGGGGTGAAGGACGGGATTCGAACCCGCGACCGCCGGGACCACAACCCGGAGCTCTGCCAGCTGAGCTACCTTCACCACCGGTCGACCGCCGGCCGGGGTCTGCACATGAGGACCCGGCCGGGCAATCGACGTAGAAGGATACCATCATCCGCAGCCTGCGTCACACGCGCTCCGGGCTCGGCGTCGCGTCCGGGGCCAGGTACTCGTTGCGCACGTCCTGCAGGAGAGCGCCGTCGCTGATCTCGAGGATGCGGTCGGTCTGCTGCGCCACGCCGCGGTCGTGCGTGACGATGATGAACGCGGTGCCCTGCTCCTCGTTGATCTCGCGGAAGAGGCGGTACACGGCCGCCGTGTTCACGGTGTCGAGGTTGCCGGTCGGCTCGTCGGCCAGCACCAGCGCCGGCCGGTTCATGAGCGCGCGCGCGATCGCGACGCGCTGTTTCTGGCCGCCGGAGAGGTCGTTGGCGTTCTTCTCCTCCAGCCCCTCCAGCCCGAGCAGCGCGAGGTTCTCCTCCGCCCGCGGGACCAGGTCCGACGGCGCCGCCCCGGCGATGCGCCCGGGCATGAGCACGTTCTCCAGGACGCTGAACTCCGGCAGGAGGTAGTGGAACTGGAACACGAACCCGATGAAGTCGTTGCGCAGGGCGGCGCGCTGCTTGCGGCTGGCCGCCGTCGCGTCGTGCCCGTTCAGCACGATACGTCCCGTGGTGGGCGTGTCGAGCAGGCCGATGAGGTTGAGCAGCGTCGACTTGCCGGAGCCCGACTGGCCGATGACGGAGGCGAACTCCCCCGCCGCGATCTCGAACGAGACCTCGTGCAGGGCGACCGTCTTGACGACGGTACCGTACGTCTTCCCTATCCCCTCCGCGTGGACCAGCGTCTCAGCCACCCTGGATCACCTCGATGGGATCGAGCTTCGACGTGCGCCGGGACGGGATGAACGAGGACACCACGGCGACCAGCACCCCGACCACGAACGAGAGGACGACGAACCCCACCTGCGGCGTGATCGGGAACAGCGACTCCGAGTCTCGCCCGAGGAACGTGAACAGGGCGATGAGGCCGAGGCCGGCGGCGACGCCCACCGCGGCGCCGCTCACGCCGAGGATCAGGGCCTGCCACAGGAAGATGCGCCCGGACTGGCGGTCCTTCATGCCCATCGCCTTGAGGATGCCGATCTGACGGGTCTTCTGGACCGCGGAGATGGCCAGCGTCGAGGCGATGCCGAGGGCTACGGCGACCAGCACGAAGAACTGGATCATGTAGCTCGACGAGCTCTGGCTCTGCAGCGCGGACAGCAGGTCGGCGTTCTCGGCCTGCCACTCCGTGACCGTCAGACCCTCGAGCGCCGGCTGCCCGCGCAGGTCGGTCGCGACCTTCTCGGACGAGAACACATCGTCCACCTGCGCGTCGACGGCCGAGAACTCGTCTGCGGCGAGGCCGAGCACCTCTGCCGCCCGATCGCCGTTCACGAAGGCGGTGGCGCTGTTGGCGGCGGCGGAGCCGAAGTCGAACACCCCGGACACGACGAACCCGGCCTGCTCGCCCGAGGGCAACGTGACGGGGAACTGGTCGGTCGGCCTGAGCCCGTACTTGTCGGCGAAGTCCTTTCCGACGATCACTTCGTCCGAGTCGAGAGAGGCCTCGCCGGCCACGAGCCGGCCGGTGATGTCGTAGATGGTGTCCAGCTCGTCCAGCGCGCCGCCGGTGACCTGGAGCGGGGCGTTCTCGCGGCCGCTGCTGTAGATGGCCGAGAACGCGCGCGTGGGGACGACTGTCGTGATCTCGACCTGCGCCTCGAGGGCCTGCTGGAGTTGTGGCGTGTAGGCGACGGCCGCGCCGTCCTGCCCGGCGGTCACCACGACCTGCGGGCTGTTGCCGATGGTCTGGTCGACCAGGCTCGCCTGCAGGCTCGTGATCAGCGAGCCCAGAAAGACCTGCACGCCGATGCCGACGGCGATGCCGGCGGCGATGAGGATGGACTGGACGGGGCTCTTGCGCAGGAAGCGGATCGCGATCCGAAAGCCGAGCACCTCAGCCCTCTTCCCCACTCGCGGTGACGGTGTCGTCCGCTCCGTCTGCACCGTCGTCCGCCGCGTCGGTGGCGGCGCCTTCGTTCGCGACGTCGGCCCCCGGCGCGGGTCCGCCGAGCAGCGCGTCCAGATCGACGACCTCCTGCGGCAGCCAGCCGGTCGCGGCGCCGACGAACGCCGGCCCGCCCACCCAGATGTCCGTGCCGGGGAGCTCCTTCTTGAGGACGTCGACGGCGTGGCGCACCGCGACGCGGTGGAAGTGCGTCGACGAGCTCATGACGACGGCGTCCACGCCGAGCCGCCTGGCGGCGTCGGCGATCTCGGCCACCGGCGTGTCCGGCCCCAGGAAGAACGTGGTCCAGCCGGCCATGTCGAAGCGGTCCGCGACCATGCGCAGGCCGAGGTCGTGCCCCTCGTCCGGTGGGCACGCCAGCAACACGCTGCGCCCTGCCGGCGCGACCGCCGCCTTGGCCTTGAGCACGCCCGGGTACAGGATCTCGACGATCGTCCGCACGGTGGAGCTGGCGAGGTGCTCCTCCCAGATGGCGGTCTTGCCGGTCTGCCACGCGGCCCCGGTGTCGGCCAGGATCCGGGCGAGCACGTCGCGATACAGCTCGGGGATCGACACGGCGCCCGCGGTCACTGCCTCCACGGCGGTGCGCACCGCCGTCGCCTTGTCGTGGTCGGCCAGCGCGACGGCTACCGCCGCGTACACGGCGTCGGCGGACGCCCCCCGGCTGGAGATATCGATGTCGTCGCGGTCGCTCATCGGCACCGTATCTACCCGCCACGATGCCGATGGTAACGGTAGGAGTGGCGGGCCATCGACCACGTGACCGACCCCCGGGGGATGACTCATCCGCTCCGGGGGTCGTTCACCAAGGAGTTTGCACCCTCGTGGGCCGCTCGCCTACATCTTGGCGTTGTCAGAGCCGGAGACGCGGCCGCGGTGCAGAGGAGCCGCCCTCGAGAACAGCGCGGGGCCAGCGCCGAGGACGGCCGACGTCGTCAGACGCCCGCTTCCCGCTCCCAACCCCGCTGATCGTAGACCTCTTCCGGAGTGAGACGCCGGACGAAGATGAGCGTCTTCACGTGGCGAGCCGGCGAGGGGTCGAGGACGTCGATCTTCTCGCTCTTCTCACGCGCGTAGACGTGCGAGCACTCCTCGACCCGGAACGGGGTACGCGTGCCGCCGTACCCGAACGCCTGCTCCTTGGTGTCGCCGGTGACGTTCGGCGGCAAGTGGATCATGTCCCCCACGCGCGGCAGGGGAGCATCCGCGGGGAGGTATTCGAGCGGGTTCGTCTTGTGGCCGAAGGGGGAGCGCTTCGTGCTCAGGTCCCACAACCAAACCTCGACGAGTCGGGGTCTTCCTCTACTCGGCATCCTGGCTCCTTCGAAGATGCGGGCGCCGGCGGCGCTGTCCGTTGGCAGCGTACAGTCCGCTCCCGGGGTCGGCAAGGTGCGCTGCACGGCGATCTGGCGCGCCCGGCTGGATTCGAACCAGCGGCCTGAAGATTAGAAGTCTCCTGCTCTATCCAGCTGAGCTACGGGCGCGCGGGAAGGCAAGTATACGAGGCGCGGAGGTGCAGGACGAGAAAGATGGAGCGGGAGACGGGTTTCGAACCCGCGACCCTCAGCTTGGAAGGCTGATGCTCTACCAACTGAGCTACTCCCGCCCGCGTAAGGCTTGGTCGGGACGGCGAGATTTGAACTCGCGACCCCCTGCTCCCAAAGCAGGTGCGCTACCAGGCTGCGCCACGTCCCGGACGCGGCGCAAGTATACCGCATGGCTCGCGCGGCCCCGGCGAAGGTCGGGCCGCCTCGTTCGCCTCGCGCCGCGCCCGCGCGGGTCGCGAGTCGCACGACGGTACGTGATCCTCTAGTCGCCGAGGTACGGAAGCGTGAGATCCTGGCCCGGTTGCAGGACGGACGTCTCGAGGTCGTTGGCGTCGCGGATGGCGTACACGGCGGCGCGCAGGTCCGACTCGCCGCCGTACTTCGCCTGCGCGATGGTCCAGAGATCGTCGCCGGCCGCGACGGTGTACGGCGTGCCGCTGTAGATGGCTGGATCGTCGCCGGCGTGCGCGACGCGGACGCCGGCCCACACGGCCACGAAGATCAGGAAGAGGAACACGGCGAAGCGGAGGACGCCGGCCACACGACGCCGGCGCCGCTGACGGCGGCCGGCTCGGCCGATGGAGCGAGAGGCTGGGGCCGCCGAACGGCGCTGGGGTTCGTCGACGACCGGGTACAGACGGGACCGCTCGGTCATCGAGGCACCTCGCGCAGGCGCCGCGGCACGACGCCGCTGAGCTCGCTCCCGCAGGTGGGGCAGCTCACCGTGACGGCGCCGCTCCACAGGTCGGCTCCGAGGACGCGCACGGAGTGGCCTCCGCACCACAGGCAGGGCTCGTCGCGGCCGGCGAGCGCGGCGGCGAGGGACTCGTCGACGGCGTCGGCGAGGCTTGTCTGGACGGCTGTGGCGAGAGGCACGGTACTCATAGCTGGCGCAGGACCCCCACGACTCGGCCGACGAGTTCCACCTGGTCGGCATTGACGACGATCGGCTCGTAGTTCTCGTTCTCGGCGACGAGGCGCACGACGGCGCCCTCGCGGAAGAAGCGCTTGGCGGTGGCCTCGGTGTCGGCGATGCCGGCGACCCTGGCGACGACGATCTCACCGTTGCGCGCGTCGGGCTGCGGGTGCACGACGATGAGATCCGCGTCGAAGATGCCGGCGCCCGTCATGGAGTCCCCGCGCACGCGGAGTACGAAATCGTCGTCGTCCCGGCGGAGGAAGCCCGGTACGTCGACGAGGTCCTCCACGTTGTCCACGGCCGTGATCGGCGCGCCGGCGGCGACGCTACCGATGAGCGGCAGCGGACGTGGCGGACGCGCGTCGCCGACCACGTCGAGCGCGCGCGGCTTGCTCGGGTCGCGCCTGATGAGCCCGAGGCGCTCGAGGTTGGCCAGGTGCGCGTGGACGGTGGACGGCGAGGACAGATCGAGCGCCGCACAGATCTCGCGCACCGTGGGCGGATAGCCGTCGGCGCGCACGCTCGCGCGGATGAACTCCAGTACCTGCTCTTGTCTCGGCGTGAGACCTTCCACCGTTCCTCCTCCTGTGGCGAACACGTGTTCGTGTCGAGCCTAGAGCGAACCCGTGTTCGTGTCAAGGAGCATGATAGGGACGGCCTCGGACGGAAGAATCGCACGGTGGGCGACCCGCGTATGGCGCCCACACGCAGGAGGGGCGCCGTCACCCTGCGGTGGCGGCGCCCCTCGGCGTCTTGTGAGCCGCGGTCGCGGCGAACGCGCGGAGCTACTTCTTGTACGGACCGAGCGGCAGGACGACCTTGCCGTACAGCTCGTTCCACACCTGGGCGATGGAGCCGTACACGGCGCTCAGGCCGACGAAGATGCCCTCCCAGCCGGCGATCTTGGTGATCGTGGCATTGCCCGTCCAGTCGCCGACGGCCAGCAGGACGAACAGGACGGTGAGGCTCAGGAACACGGTCTGCAGCGAGCGGTTGATGCGCAGCGTGCCGATGAACATGAGGCCGGTGAAGACGCCCCACGCCATCAGGTACCAGCCCATGGCCACGTCGTCGGGACCGTCGACGCCCATCCACTTGGGGAAGACGATGAGGCCGACCAGCGTGAGCCAGAAGAGGCCGTACGACAGGAAGGCGGTCATGCCGAAGGTGCTGTTCTTCTTCCACTCCATGATGCCGGCGATGACCTGGGCGATCCCGCCGTAGAAGATGCCCATGGCGAGGATCATGGTGTTCATCTCGTAGAACCCGGCGTTGTGGATGTTCAGCAGGATGGTGGTCATGCCGAACGCCATCAGGCCGAGGGGGCCGGGGTTGGCCGTCACGTCGCGCAGCGTGGCCATGATGGTGCCACGCTCGCCCATCGGGCCCGTGGTACTCGCCAGCGTCGACCTTGGTTCGTCACTCATCTATCGATGCCTCCACTCTCGGTAGACCGGCAGGATGGTCACAGGTCTGGCGTCGCCCCCGGCTCCAGCCATCGACGCGGCAAACCCGCGGATTTGTATCACGAAGCGGCACACAAACCAAGTGCCGAAGCGCACAAGCGGCCGGATTCACTATACTGGCGGCGCACGAAACGGACACGCGAAGACACTCGGACGGAACGCAGATGCTCGCACGCCCACTCCGCATCGCCGACCCGGACCGCCGCCACGGCTACGCGCTGGCGGTGGCGCTCGTCCTGCTCGTCTCGACGGCGCTCCGCCTGTGGCAGCTCAGCACCCCCGCGGAGATGATGTTCGACGAGATCTACTACGCGAAGGACGGCAAGGCCATCGTCGACGGCCGCGTGGGCACCGACGGGCAGTACCGCTGGGCCGCCGGGGACGAGGTGTCGTGGCCCCACCCGGAGATGGGCAAGTTCGCCATCGCCGGCGGCATCCTCCTGTTCGGCGACCGCTCGTTCGGCTGGCGGCTGCCGGCCGTGATCGCCGGCGTCGCCCTGCTGGCCTGCGTCTACCCGCTCGGCCGCCGGCTCGGCCTCTCGCCTCCCTGGGCGCTGCTCGCCCTGATCTTCGCCGCCGCCGACCCGCTCGGGGTGGCGCAGTCGCGCATCGCGACCCTCGACATCTTCATCGCCGCGTGGACCGTGCTCTGCGTCCTGCTCACGCTCCGCTACGTTCAGGACGGCTGGAGGCCGCGCTGGCTCTTCGCCGCCGGAGCCGCGGGCGGCATGGCGCTCGCCACCAAGTGGTCGGGCGGCCTCGCGCTCTTCGCCGCCGCGCTCATCATCGTCGTCGCGTGGCTGCTGCAGCGCCGGGCGGCCCGGCGCGCCGCGTCCGCAGAGGACGACGGCGCGACGCGCGCCGCGGCGCCGGGCGACGAGGTCGGCCCGCCGGCTGTCGTCCCGCACGCGGAGGCCGTCGTCGCGGCGCCGCCGCAGGGCTCCGCGGCCCGGCGCATCGCGGTGATCGCGGCCGCGCTCCTCGCCCTCCCCGTCGCCGTCTACCTGCTCAGCTACGCGCAGTACTTCGCCACCGGACACACGCTCGCCGACTTCCGCGAGCTCCACCGGCAGATGATCACCTTCAACCTGAACCTGCAGGCCACGCACACCTACGCCTCACGGGCGTTCACCTGGATCGTCGACTACCGCCCCGTCTGGTACTACTTCGAGGGCACCAAGACCTACCGCGGCGTCATCGCCATCGGGAACCCCTTCCTCTGGTGGCTGGCGACGCTGTCGCTGGCCGCAGCCGTGGTGCTCGCGGTGCTGCGGCGGTCCTACGCGCTGCTCCCGGCGGCCGCGATCGTCGTGGCGCTCTACGTGCCGTGGTTCCTCACGACGCGCACGTCGTTCCTCTACTACATGACGCCGGTGGCGCCGTTCATGGCCATCCTGGTGGCCGCGGCGCTGTGCCTCTTCGCCGGGGGCGTGCTGCCGCGCCGCGGGTGGTTCGCGGCGGCGGCCGCGGCGCTCGCCGCCGCGATCCTCTGGCGTCCGCTCGGCATCGGCGCGGGCTGGCTGTTCTGGTCGCTCCCGCGGCGCGCCGGCGAGACGGCGGGCTGGGTCGGTGTGGCCGTCGGGGTCGCGCTCGCCCTCGCCGTGCTGGTCTTCCTGCTGTCCTCTCGCATGCGCGCCTATCGCCCGTGGACGGCCATGGTCGTCGCGGGACTGGCGATCGGCATCGTCGTGGCATTCGTGCCGATCGTCCTCGGGCTGCCGATCTCCCCCAAGTACTTCGAGCAAATCATGTGGTTCCCGAGCTGGATCTGAGCACGCGGAAGGGGCGGGGCGGTGGCCACTGCGGCCTCCGCCCCGCCCCTTCCGCGTTCGTGCCTCGGCGCCCCGGCCGCGTGAGGACGCGGCCCGCGCCTCAGGCGATGAGGCCCGCCATGATCGCCTTCTGCGCGTGCAGCCGGTTCTCCGCCTGGTCGAAGACCACGGAGCTCTCCGAGTACAGCACCTCTTCGGTGATCTCCTCGCCCCAATGCGCCGGCAGGCAGTGCATGACCTTGACCTGCGGGCCGGCGAGCTTCACGAGGTCCATGTTCACCTGGTAGTCGCGCAGGGCCGCGAGACGCACGTCGTGCTCGGCCTCCTGGCCCATGCTCGTGAAGGTGTCGGTGTAGATGACGTCCGCTCCCTGCACGGCCGCCTTGAGGTCGCTCGTGAGCTCGACCGTCGCGCCGGTCGCGACCGCGTCGGCCTGGGCGCGGGC
>DASUMX010000158.1:0-2667 GCA_036277455.1 Thermoleophilia bacterium | reverse complement strand
GAGCGTGCGGCCGCCGAGCTCGAGCTCGGTCTCCATGCCGCCGGACCCGCCGAGCATGGGGGAGATGCTCAGCGCCCCGCCCGGCAGCTCCGAGGCGCGCATCCCGGTCACCCTGCCCTCGACGCCGGCGTCGCGCATGATGCTGACCGCGTTGGGCGAGGCGTAGAGGACGTCGCCGCCCGGGCTGGCACGGAGCACGCCGTCCCCGGGCCGGCGCTCGGTCGAGAACGGCCCGCCGGTGCGCGCGTCGCGCAGCGGCCCGCCGCGCAGCGTCTGCATGAGGTCCCGCGCGGCGTCGATGAACGCCATCTCCATGCGGCTTGCGGTGGCCTCGGTCTGCTCGCCGTAGGTGCGCAGCAGGACCGCGTAGGGCCGGGGGAGTCCCAGGGGATAGGCGTCGGTGGACCCCGTGACGCCCCCGGGCAGGCGCCGGCTCGTCCCCAGGACCGGCCGGCGCTCGACGAGGGCGTCGTAGGCCTCGGGGTCGTCGTCGCGCGCCAGACCCTCGGACACGCGCGTGGCAGGCACGGGATCGGCCGCGGTGCGCGGCCGCGCGTCGGCGACCACGACCAGCTCGCCGAGGGCGTCGGGAACGGCGAGCGCCGCGTCCGCGTACCCCAGGTCGGCCACCAGCTGGAGATTCTCCCGGACGTTGGCGAGGTGGTCCCGGACGCGCTCCGGGAGGCGTGCTATGAGTTCCTGCGCGGGCACCGGGCCACAGTATACGTGCGGGGCGCGTAGCTACCGCGTGGGCCGCTGGAGGCGCCGCGGCAGGAAGGCGCCCGCCAGGGCGCCCAGCGCCGCGGCGATCGCCGCCACGAGGAACGGCCAGCGGAACGCGTACGAGACCTCGTCCCAGAGCAGGTTCTCGAGCACGTCCTTGAGCTCCAGCAGGCGCAGGCCCTCGAAGAAGCCGACGTCCTTCCCGATGTCCTCGGCGATGGGGTGGGCGACGCGGCGCAGCTCGCTCATGCCCGCGGTCGCGTCGATGGTGCGCGCCTCGTCGAGCGCGCCGGCGAGCTTGGCGCGCACCGGCTCGCTCAGGGAGGCGTCGGCGCGCACGAGGGCCTGGCCCTTGTCGGCAGCGCTGTTCACGGCTCCGTTCATGGTGTGCGCGAACACCGCCACGAGGATCGCGACGCCGAGCAGAAAGCCGAGCTGCCGCGCCGTGTTGAGCATGCCGGAGCCGGCGCCCTTGACGCCGCCGGGGACGACGCTCATGCCGGCGGCGAGCAGCGCCGGCAGCGAGAGTCCGATGCCGGCGCCCACGATCCCGCTGCGCCACAGGACGGCGCTCAGCGGGTCCGTCCGCTCCAGGGAGGCGAGCGCGACCAGGCCGGCGGCCGCGACGAGCGCCCCGGTCACCGCCGGGATCCTCGGCCCGACGCGGTCGGTGAGCCAGCCGGCGACCGGCGTCAGCACGAGCACCGCGGCCGGCAGGACGGCGATCGCGAGCCCCGCCTTCAGTTCCGTGTAGTCCATCATCGCGATCATGAAGATGACGAGCATGAACGAGGTGCCCATCAGCGCCGTGTCCACGGTCATGATCGCCGAGCTCGCGGCGGCGAAGGTCCGTCGCCGGAAGAGCCGCAGGTCGAAGAGCGGGGAGGAGGTGCGGAGCTCCCACCACACCCAGAGCCCGAGGATCGCGGTCGCGGCGGCGAAGAGACCGAGGATGACGGCCGAGGTCCAGCCCCAGTCGTTGCCCTGGATGATCGCCAGCGTGAGGCAGAAGAGCCCGGCGGTGACGAGGCCGACGCCGGGCCAGTCGAGCGGCTCGGCCGAGCGCTGTCCGCCGCGCCGGCGCACCAGCGTCAGCGCCATCGCGACGCCGAGCGCGCCCACCGGCACGTTGAACCAGAACACCGCCGGCCAGCCCCAGCGCTGGACGAGCACGCCGCCCAGGACGGGACCGGCGGCGGCGGCCGCGGAGCTCAGTGCGCCGAAGAGGCCGGCGGCGAAGCCCTGCCGGCCCTCCGGGTACGCCTGGAGCAGCAGGGCCAGCGCCGTGGGCACCACGGCCGCGGCGCCCACGGCCTGCACCACGCGCCAGGCGATGAGCGCGTCCACGCTCGTGGCGCGCGCGCAGGACACGGATGCCGCCGTGAACAGCGCGAGGCCCAGCACGAAGAGCAGCTTGTGGCCGTAGCGGTCCGCCAGCCGGCCCATCGTCAGGAAGAGCACGGTGAGCACCAGGTTGTAGCCGTTCATCACCCACGAGACCGAGATCACGGAGCCCTCGAGGCGGCGGATGATCAGCGGGACCGCCACGCTCATCACGGTGGCGTCGGCGAGCGTGAGGAAGACGCCCGGCGCGAGGGCGAGGACGACGAGCCAGGGGGGGATGCTCCTGCCGTTCATGCGGCGAGTGTATATGCGGGGTAGTATTCGCGACATGCAGGTACGTGACGTCATCGCCGCGGTCGACCGCCTCGCGCCGTTCGCGCTCGCCGAGCCCTGGGACCACGTGGGGCTGCAGGTGGGTGCGGCGGACGACGAGCTGCCGCGCGGCGCGGCGGGCGCCGCGGATGCGGCGCCGGTCATCCTCGTCGCCCTCGAGGTGGACGACGCCGTGCTCGACGAGGCTCGCCGTCTCGGCGCACCGGTCGTCGTCAGCCACCACCCGCTGATCTTCGATCCGCTCGAGCGGCTCTCGGACGACACGCT
>DASUMX010000157.1:0-6388 GCA_036277455.1 Thermoleophilia bacterium | reverse complement strand
CACTTCGGCGGGGCGGACGTCCCCCTGCTCACGGTGCTCATCCCCATCGCCTACGCGCATCGCCGCATGACGGGCATCCCGCGCGACGGCTGGCTGGCCTTCGGCCGTGCCGTCGAGCGGCGCTTCCTCGAGCTCGGCGGTGAGATCCGCTACGGCGCCAGGGCCGAGCACCTCGAGACCGGCGGCGGCGCGGTCCGCGTCGTCCCCCTCGCCGGCGGCGAGGCCCTCGCCGCGGACCGCGTGCTCTCGGCCGCCGACGGGCGGTTCACGCGCACCGTCCTGCTCGGCGAGGAGGACGGTGCGCGCTTCGACCCGGACCGCGTCTCGGACCAGCCCGTCCAGGTGAACCTCGGCGTGGCCGAGGACTGGTCGGCGTCCGGCGCCCTCACGTACCTCTTGCCGAACGCTCCTGCGGCCGCCGGCCGGGCGCAACGCCGCGTGACCGTGCAGAACAAGCACTACGACCCGCACGCCGCGCCGCCCGGCAAGAGCGCGCTCACCGTGTTCCTGGAGTCCGAATACTGCTTCTGGAAGCCGCTCGAGGCGGACAGGCACGCCTACGAAGCGGAGAAGCGCCGCTGCGCCGAGCTGGTCATCGAGGCTGTTGAACGGCACCGGCCGGGATTCGCGGGGACGGTCGAGGTCGTCGACGTCTCGACGCCGCTCACGCGCGAGCGCTACACGGGCAACTGGCTGGGGGCGATGCAGGCGTTCCGGCCGGATGCCGGGATCGTGAGGGCGCTGCTCCAGGGCGGCCCTCGCTACGACGAGCCGGGGCTGGCCGGCTTCTACTCGGCCGGGCAGTGGGTGGAGAGCTGGGGCGGCATCACGACGGCCGCCCAGTCCGGCCGCAACGCGGTGCGCGCGCTCTGCAAGAAGGACGGCGCGCGCTTCGCGTACTGAGCGCGCCTCACCCTACCTGCGCCTTGTACCACGCGACCGTCCGCCGGATGCCCTCGTCGACCGACGTCGGAAGCAGGCCGAACTCGCGCTCCATGCGACCGGAGTCCACGACGAACGGCTTCGTGAACTCGTACATCATCTCGACGGACGCGCGAGCACCGGGAACGAAGAGCCCGGCGAGACGCATCATCGCCGGTGAGACCACTGAGACCGCCGGCTCGCGGCCCAACTCCCGGCACGCCGCCGCGACCATGTCGCCCTGGGTGACGGCCGAAGCGTGCGGCGCAAACCAGGCATGGCCGAGCGCCTCGTCGCGGACGCCGAGCTCGGCCGCAGCCCGGCCGACGTCCTCGATGTAGGCGAACGAGTGCGGTTGCGTCGCGGAGCCGCCCACCTGCGCCTTCTTGCCGGCGAGCAGCGGGGGGAACACGCGGTCGCCGAGCGCCGAGGCCGTCACTCCCGGCCCGTAGTAGTCGGAGGAGCGCAGCTGCGTGGCGCGGACCTTGCCGTCACGGTGGGCGGCGGCGACCTCGTCCGCCATCCGCCGCCGCAGCTCGCCCTTCTTCGATACTGGAGCGACGCGCGACTCCTCGTTCATGACCGCCGACGAGTCGTACAGGTAGAGGTTCTCGATCGACACGTAGCGGGCGCCCGCCGCACTGGCCGCCGCGAGCGCGCCGGCCTGGAGCGCGGGGAACAGCTTCTTCCACTGGTGGTACGGCGGGTTGAGCGCCTGGTAGACCGTGGCCGCGCCCTCCGCGGCGGCGGCCGCCTGCGCCGGGTCGGCGACGTCCGCCCTCACCAGCTCGACCTCCTCCGGCAGCAGGCCGGACCGCGCGCCGCTGCGGTTGACGGCCCGCACCGGCAGGCCGCGGTCGACGAGCGAACGGGCGGTCCAGCATCCCACCGGTCCGGTCCCGAAGATCACGTGCGGCCGAGTCTCCATCGGCGCCTCCTTCTCGCATGCACCGGTTCCTGAGCCGGCGCCTCGAAAAGAGGCTCAGGCCTGACACAGTGTCAGAGTCAACGGGCCGATCGGAGAGGTGTGACGCGTCAGTCGTCGCGCCCTGCGACGGGCACGACGAGCTCCAGCACCGCCGGATCGTCGGCGGCGGCGAGCTCGGGGTGACCGAAGAGGTGGACCTCGCGCAGAGGTCCCGCCATCGCGAGGCCGCTCGCGGCGACCCACCCGAGCAGGGTCATGACGCCGTCCTCCATGCCGGGAAAGCCGGTGCGCAGGACGAGGCTCGCCGCGCGTGGCGTCTCGGCGAGCCGGCGGACGCCGACTTCGCCGGCTCCGGGCCCGGTCAGCCCGGCGGCCACGGCCGCGTCGATCACCATGGCCGACTCCACGTCGAGGTCGGTCTCGCGATACTCGTCCATGTGGTAGAGGTTCATGGTGAGCCCGTCGGCCGGGATGCCCTGCTCGCCCAGCCACTCGGCGATGCGGCCGAAGTGCAGGTCACAGTAGTCGGACATGCGGTCGATCGACGGCACGATGCCGCGGACGGCGGCAACCGTCACCGCCGGGAGAGGCTTCTCCACGACGTCGGCCTCGCCGGGTGGCACGCCCTCGCGTTCGATCTGGGCGAGGCGCACGTCGACCTGCTCGAGCCGGCGACTGCTGAGCTCGAGCTCGGCTGCGAGCCGCGCGCGCCGCTCGCTGAGGAGCGCGCGCATGTCCCCGGCCGAGGGCGCTTCCGCCAGGATCGCGCCGACCTCCTGCAACGAGAAGCCGAGCTCCTTGAGGGCGATGATCCGGTTCAGGCGCGGCAGCTGCTCGAGCGTGTACGAGCGATAGCCCGTCCACGCGTCGGTCTGGCTCGGCTCGAGCAGTCCGAGCTTCTCGTAGTGACGAAGCATGCGCACGGAGACGCGGCCGAGCGCGGAGAACTCGCCGATCCTGAGCGTGCCGCGCAAGCGTTCCTTCCGTCGTCGTCAGTCGGGAGCGTACACCTTGGCGTCGAGCTCGAGCTGCTTGTCGCGCGCCGTCTTACGCGTGCGCGAGTTCACCAGCGTGATGATCATCCTGACCGGCATCGGGAACGGGGACTTCTCGGAGCGACGGACGGTCTCCGGCGAGAACGGCTGGCCGGCGGCGATGTCCGCCGCGACGAGCGGCAGGACGTTGCGCAGCTGCTTCGAGAACATACCGGCCTCGTCGAGCGGCCGGCCGTCGATCGGGGAGGTGCCGCCGAAGCCGACGCCGCCCATCCAGGTCCAGCCCATCTGCTCCGCGACGAAGCGCATGCTGCGCAGCTCGGCGCGGCGCTGGATCGGCTCCGGGAAGCCGGAGTGTGCGATGCCGTAGAAGAGCGGCGCGTGCCCGCGGAGCTCCGCACGCCGCTCCCACACGTCTTCGAGCAGACGCTGGGTGACGGCCGGCAGCTCGTCGAGGTAGCTCGGCGCAACGAGAACGACGATATCGGCGTCACGCAGCTTCTCCATCCCTTCATCCGTCGCCTCCACGCCCGCGCTCCACCTGGGGACGCGCCAGACCTCGGCCGCACGGTCCGCGGCCGCGAGCCGGGACACCAGGTCGCGGACGATCGCACCGGTATTGGACTTCGGCCGCCGGCTGCCCTCGATGACGAGGACGGTCACGACGTCCTCCGCGCGACGGCGTCCACAGCCTGCTGGATCTCGGCGCGCGCCACGCGTTCGTCGCCGCCAGCGAAGGCTGCGGCCGCGTGGCGCGTGCCGGTGTTCACGGCGAGGCGGCCGATGAGGAAGCGGAAGGCGTCCGCCTCCTCTGCCGCCGCTCCACCGGCCGCTCCGTCCGGCCCGAGGCCGTCCCTCACCAGCCCGACCCCGAGCAGCGGCGGCAGGTCGTAGCGGCCCTGGAAGTGCATCTCGCCGTCGCGCAACACGTAGATCGGCACCATCAGCGGCTGGAAGCGGTCCACCACTTTCTTGAGCTCCGCACAGTACGAGCCGAACCGGACCGGCGTGGCGAGGACCAGCACGTCGCTCGCCACCATCTTCCTGAAGATGCCCTGCATGTCGTCGGTGACCGCGCAGGCGCCGGGCGTGCGCAGGCCGCAACTCCCGCAGCCCGTGCAGGGGATGACGTCGACGCTCCGGCAGTCCACCGTCTCGACGGCGTACCCTCGGCCCGCCAGGGTCTCCTCGAGGATGGCCCGAGTCGACGCGCCATGCTGCGCGTCGACGTCCAGCGCGGAGAGCACGAGGGCCTTCTTGTCCGCGGAGCCGATCACGACAGCATCATCGCCCGGCGGCGGCGACGGCGGCAAGCGGACTCGTCCCTGCGCGGTCCGCCGCGTGTACCCACGCGCCGCGGCCCGCCGGCAGCACCGCGCGTCCGCCCAGGGGATCGGCGGATCGTCACCGCGGTCTGCCGGCCTCCGCGACGCGCCGCGCGAGGCCCTCGTCGCCGAGCGCGGCGCAGAGCTCGGCGAAGCCGGGCCGGACGCCGCGCCACTCGAGGTCCGCGACGTCCTCCTCGAGCGGGACGTCCAGCCGCAGCGTCGCGAGACGGAGGAACAGTTCGGCGTCGTCGCGGCCCGCCCGCAGGCTCTCGAGGAGGCGGGCCGCCCGCGCCACGGGCAGCCCGAGCTCGGCCGGGTCGTCGGGGATGGCGCCGAGGTGCCCGAACCTGGCCAGCACGGCGGCGGCCGACTTGGCGCCCCAGCCGGGAATGCCGGGATAGCCGTCCGCCGCGTCGCCGACGAGCGCCAGCCAATCGGGGATGGAGGCCGGCGGGACGCCGTACTTGCGCATCACGCCGGCCTCGTCCAGGACGACGTCCCGGCGGCGGTCCCAGCAGACGACGCGCTCGCCGACGACAGCCTGGGCAAGATCCTTGTCCGGTGAGCACAGCACGACCTGCTCGACGCCGGGCGCGTCGCGGAAGCGGGCCGCCGCCGCGGCCAGCGCATCGTCCGCCTCGAACTCGACCATAGGCCACACGACCGCGCCCAGCGCTCCCACGGCCCGCTCGGCGCGCTCGAACTGGGCCAGGAGGACGGGGTCGACGCCGGCGCCCGTCTTGTAGCCGGCGTACAGGCCGTTGCGGAACGACTCGATGACGTGGTCGAAGGCGCAGGCGACGTGCGTCACCCCCGGGGTCGAGAGCAGCAGCCACAGGCTGCGCAGCAGGCCGACGGTCGCGCCGACCTCGCGGCCCTCGGCGTCGCGCCGCGGCGGCGCGCCGAAGTGGCTGCGGAAGAGCTCGTAGGTCCCGTCGACGAGATGGATCCTCATCCCGGATTCAGGCGCCGAACCTGCGGACCGCGCGCGCGTGCGCGCGCGCCGCCTCGGTCTCGCGGTCCTTGGGCGCGGCGGTCGTGACCAGCTCGCCGAGAAGGGTCGCGGAGACGCGAGCCACCTCGTCCACCGCCCGGTCGAAGGCTTCGCGGTTCACGGCGGAAGGGGTCGCGAAGCCGCTGATCTTCCTCACGTACTGGAGCGCGGCCGCCCGGATCTCCTCGTCGGTGGCCGGCGGCTCGAAGTTGTACAGGGTCTTGATGTTCCGGCACACGTGGATCACCTCGTCTGGCGGGCAGTCGCGGCGCACCGCTGCGCCGCACCGACGCTGAAGACGGTGCCCGGAGGTGCGACGGGCGAATCCCTCAGGCCCAGATGACGGCGTCGAGCACGTCCGCGTCGAGATGCGCCTCGACGTGGTCCGCCAGACGCTCCAGGGCGTCGTCCTGCGGCTGAGCGGCCGGACGGGGAGCGAGGCCGCGCGCCGGCGGCACGGCCCTCACCCCTACACCGCCCAGGTGAGCAGCGCAGCGAGGCCGGCGGCGAGCGCGACGGTCGCGCCGCCGGCCGCCCACACGCGCCGGACGGCGTCGTCGATCACGTCGGCGGTGAGCGGCCGTTCCGGCGTCCCGAGCGTGTAGGCGCCGGGTTTCTCCAGCCGGACCCCGAGGCTCCCGGCCATGGTCGCGATCGCCAGCGTCTTGTTGGGGCCGTACCGCGGCTGGTGCTGGGTGCGGAACGCCCACCACGCCTGCCCGGCTTTGCCCGTGAACGCCGAGACGGCGATCAGCAGCAGGCTGGCGATCCGGGTCGGCAGCCAGTTGGCCGCGTCGTCGCTGCGCGCCGCGGCTTTGCCGACGTACTCGCGCTCGTCGCGGTACCCCAGCATGGCGTCCATCGTGTTGACGGCCCGATAGGCGAGTGCTCCGGGCAGGCCGAAGAGCGCGTAGTACAGCAGCGGCGAGACGACGCTGTCGGTGAGGTTCTCGGCGAGCGACTCGATGGTCGCGGAGACGATCAGCGGCGGGTCGAGGTCGGGCGAGCGGCTGACGAGGGCCGCAAGTGACGCGCGCGCCGCGTCGGTGTCGGAGGCGAGCGCGCGCTGCACGTCGCGGCTGGCGCGCACCAGCCCGCGCAGCGAGAAGGTCGTCTTGAGCGCGCAGGCGCCGACGGGCAGCGCGATCCACCAGGGCATCCGGTCCAGGACGAGCGTGAGGGCGAGGCCGGCGGCGAACGCCGCTCCGGCCGTCACCAGGAC
>DASUMX010000156.1:0-13082 GCA_036277455.1 Thermoleophilia bacterium | reverse complement strand
GCAGCGTGCGCGCGAACACGGTCGCCAGCGACACCTCTTCCTGGGAACGCAGTGCCATCCTCGTCCTCTCGGCGGCCAAGCGACGGGTCTCTCGCCCCGCGCAGGCCACTGTCCCCTCCCGGGAGCAGCCCGCATGCCCGCGGGGCTGCTCTGCCTATACTATAGGCGAGAGAGCCGACGCCCAGTCTGGGGCAAGGCCCCAAGCGTTGCCAGCGCAGTGTACGACGAAAGGCCGTGTCGAGCGTGAGCCAGCCTCGAGACCAGTCCCGCGGAGACGATCGCGCCCTGCCCAAGGCGGAGGCGCGCCGCAGGGCGCTGGCCGCGCGCGACGCCCTGCCCGAGGACGCGCGCGAGCGCCTCGCCGCCGCGGTCCGCGCTCGCGCCCTCGAGCTTCCCGAGCTCGCGGCGGCGGGCACCGTGATGCTCTTCGCCTCGTTCCGCAGCGAGCTGGACACGGCCCCCATCGCCGAGTGGGTGCTGCGCGCGGGCAAGACGCTCTGCCTGCCGCGCATCCTCGGCCCGCGGCGCATGGCTTCCTTCCGGGTCACCGACCGGGCCGCCGACCTCGCGCCCGGCACGTGGGGCATCCCCGAGCCGCGCGAGGGCCTGCCGGAGGTCCCGCCGCAGACGATCGACCTGGTGTTCGTCCCCGGCTCGGCGTTCGACGAAGAGGGCGGCCGCTGCGGCTGGGGCGGCGGCTTCTACGACACCTACCTGCCGCTCACGCGGCCGGGCACGCCGCGCGTCGCGCTCGCCTTCGAGGCGCAGCTCGTGCCGAGGATCGCCGGCGAGGCGCACGACCTCCCGGTGACGGCCATCGTCACCGAGCGGCGGGTGATCAGGCCCGGCTGAGGCCGAGCGCCGAGGCGAGCTCGGCGCCGAGGCGCCGGGCCTCTGCCAGGAGCGCCTCGTCGGCGGCGGCCGCGCCGGCGGCGTCGGCGTACCCGCCGCAGGTGAACACCGGCACGTCGTGATCCGTGGACAGGGCGACGTAGCGGCGCAGCGCGTCGAGCGTCTCCTGCAGCCCCGTCTCCGCGGTGACCGCGACCAGCCCGACTGCCGTGGCCCGCAGCCATTCGTCGTGAGCGTAGCGGAAGACGTTACGGTCGATGAACGCCTTCATCTGGGCGGAGACGTTCTCGTAGTAGACCGGGCTGCCGAGGATCAGGCAGTCGGCGGCGTAGACGCGGTCCAGCACCGCCGCCGCGTCGTCGCGCAGGGGACACGCGGCGAAGTCGCCGCACCCGTCGTGCGCCTGGCACGGCGCGATGAAGAGGTCGCCGAGGGCGATGGTCTCGCAGGCCGCGCCGCGGGCCTCGAGCTCGGCCACCGCGGCGCCGACGAGCGCCGCCGTGTTGCCGCGGCGCGGGCTGGCGATGACGGCGACGACGGAGGGGCGGGCGTCCATGCTCTGCGCGACCCGCTGCCCCTGCGCTCAGCTGTTGTGCAGCGCGATCTGGACCTCGTCGCGCACGCGCAGCAAGGCCGCGGCCACGGTGTCCGGATCCTCGTGGAAGCGCGCCGCCGGCATGGGCACCGAGATGGACGCCGAACTCCCGTCGATGTCGGTGATGGCCACGCCCACGCCACAGATGCCGGCGCGGTGCTCCTCGCGGTCGAAGCCCAGCCCCGTGGCGCGCACGTCGTCGAGCTCCGCCAGCAGAGCCTTGCGGCTGACCGGCGTGTGCCGGGCCGGCGTCTCGAGCTTCTTGGGGAGACGGCGCTTGATCTCGTCCTCGGGCAGCTGCGCGAGCAGCGCCTTGCCGTTGGCCGTGCAGTAGGCCGGGAACCGCGCGCCGACGCGCGAGACGACCATGAGAGACCGCTGGGGCGCGGGATGCTGCGCGATGAACAGCACGTGCATACCGTCGAGCACGCCCAGGTCCACGGTCTCGTTGAGCTCTCGCGAGAGCCGCTCGAGGTACGGCCGCACGACCGTCGGCAGGTCCCGCTTGGCCATCGCCAGGCGCATGATGCCGGGGCCGAGGTGCAGCCGGCCCGTCGCGGCGTCGGTGTAGATGAAGTCCTCGTGCTCCAGGGCGCCGCGGATGCGGTGGACGGTCGTCCGCGGGAGGCCTGAGCGCGCCACTAGCTCACTGAACGTGAGCCCCCCGGAGGAGTCGGCCGCCAGCAACCTCAGGATCGTGGCGGCGCGCGCCAGCACCTGGACTCCGTTGCGCTGTTCTCTCTCCTCGTCGCGATCGGTCTCGATCACGGTCCCTCCATCCTCGCGGCCAGGCCCACCCCGGGGCGACGCCCGCGAGCTGTGTCGGCGGTCCAAGCGGAGCGCCTCGTCGTGTCGCCGCTCACGCGGCGGTCAGTCCTGCGCGGGCCGCGCGCCCGGAGTCCCTCCGCATGGACCCCGGCGCGCCCCGGCGCCGTGCCCGCCTCAGGCGGTCTCGGTCGCGGCGGCGTCCGGCCTGTCGGCCGGCTTGCGTTCTTCGGGTGGCGGCGACTCCAGAAGCAGCTCGCGGCGCACCGGGAACAGGTGGATGTCCCAGCGCTTCTCCACGAAGCCCCAGATGCCGCGCGGCGCCTTCGCCGCCATGATCACGGCGATGACGCCCAGCAGCAGCATGTACGACGTGCCGTACTGGCTGAGCGTCTGCAGGAGCGCGAAGTAGATGACGGAGCCGATCAGCGGCCCCTCGATGGTGCCGAAGCCGCCGATCACCACGATGAAGATCGCGTACGCCGTCCAGTTGATGCTGAACGCGGCCGTCGGCTGGATGCGCAGCAGGTTCATGGCGACGACGGCGCCCATGGCCCCGCAGCCGAAGGCGGCCACGACGTACACGAGCAGCTTGGCGCGGAACACGTTGACGCCCGAGCTCTGCGCCGCCAGGTCGTTGTCACGGATGGCGGTGAGGGCCAGGCCCACGCGCGAGCGCAGGAGGAAGTACACGAGCAGGATGGAGCCGACGGCGACGGCGAGCGCCAGGTAGTACGTGCCCGGGACGCGCGTCTCCATCGGGAGGCGGGCGGCCGACATGATGGTCTTGCCGGAGCCGCCGCCCGTCGCCTGGATGTTGGCCACGACCAGCCGGACGACCTCCGCCACGACCCACGTGCCGATGGCGAAGTAGCCGCCCTTGAGGCGGAAGATCAGCGGCCCGATCGGCAGAGCGATGAGGGCCGCCAGCACGCCGGCCAGGAGCACCGAGACGAAGGGGTGGATGCCCAGGACGTCGCCGATGAGCCAGACGCCGTAGGCGCCGATGCCCACGTAGGCCTGCTGGCCCACACTGATGAGGCCGGCGTAGCCGCCGAGCAGGTTCCACATCTGGGCGAGGGCCAGCAGCGTGAAGAACGTCACCAGGGTACGGGTGGTGGCGGTCTCCGCCCAGAGGGGGACGGTGGCCAGCGCGACGACGACGGCCACGAAGGCGACGAGCACGTAACGGTGCATCCGCGCCGAACGCGCGACGCGGAACGCCGGGACGGCCGTCGCCTGAGGGGTCTCGGCGGGAGGAGTCATGCCGTCACCGTCTTCGCGAAGAAGCCGCTGGGCTTGAAGGCGAGCACGGTCAGGAACACGACGTGGCCGACGAAGATACCCCAGCCGGCGCCGAAGGCCTGCGCCCCGAGCGTCTGCGAGACGCCGAGCACGATCCCTCCGATGAGCGTCCCCCAGATGGAGCCCATGCCGCCCATGATGACCGCCTCGAAGGCGAAGATGAGGCGGAACGGGCCCTGGCTCGGGTCGAACGTGGTGCGGACCGCGAGCAGGATGCCGGCGAGCGCGACGATCGCCAAAGCGATGGCCATGGCCAGACCGTAGATGTGGCGGTTGTTGATGCCCATCAGCTCCGCCGCTTCCTGATCGTCCGAGGTGGCCCGGAAGGCGCGGCCCAAGGTCGTCCGGTTGAGGAAGAGCTGCAGCGCCGCGATGACCACGACAGCGATGACGAACACGATCAGCGGGTACCAGCCGACCGCGAGCTGGTCCGTCAGCCGCACGCTGGCGTTCTCGAGGCGGCCGGCGTCAAGACCCTGTGAGTCGGCCGAGAACCACATCACCAGCCCGTTCTGGATGATGATCGACAAGCCGAACGTGACCAGGATCGGCCGCGTGTCGTCGGTGCCGATGGTGAAGTTGAGCAACCCGCGCTGCAGCACGTAGCCGATGCCGAACATGATGACGACGGCCGCGAGGGACGCCCAGAACACGCCGATGTCGAAGCTGTCCAGCAGGAACAGGGCGACGAACGCAGCGAGGATGCCGAGGTCGCCGTGCGCGAGGTTGACCAGCCGCATCACGCCGAAGACGAGGGCGAGCCCGGTCGCGAACAGTGCGAAGAGCCCACCCAGGAGCACGCCCTGCAGGGCGACGTTCACCCAATCCATACGATCACATCCCGAAGTAGGCCGCGGTTATCTGCTCGGAACTCAGGTCGCCGGGCTTTCCCTCAAGGGAGATCCTGCCCTCGAGGAAGCAGGCGACGTGGTCCGCCACCGTGAGGACGTGCTGCACGTCCTGCTCGACGACGAGGATGGTCGTGCCCTTCTGCACCAGATGACCCATCGCCTCGTAGATGCGCTTGATGACGACGGGCGCGAGACCCAGCGAGACCTCGTCCAGCAGGAGGAGGTGCGGGTTCGACATCAGCGCGCGCCCGATGGCGAGCGCCTGCTGCTCGCCGCCCGACAGGCTGGAGGCCTGGCGCTTCATGAGGGGCTGGAGAAGCGGGAAGAGCTCGAGCACGGACTCGACGTTCCACTCGCCCTTGCGCCCTCCGTAGGCGCCGATGAGCAGGTTCTCGTTGACGGTGAGACTCGGGAACACGCGGCGTCCCTCGGGCACGAGGGCGATGCCCATACCGACGCGCGAGTGCGCCGGGACATCGTTGATCGGCTCGCCCTGGAACAGCACCTCGCCGGAGTGCGGCTTGAGCAGGCCGGCGAGCGTCCGGAGCAGGGTCGACTTGCCGCCGCCGTTGGCGCCGATGAACGCGAACGTCTGCCCCTCCTGGACGGTGAAGCTGACCGAGAAGAGAGCCTGGAAATCGCCGTAGAAGACATCGACGTCCTTGAGCTCGAGGATGCTCACAGCGGCGTCCCCCCCATGTAGCAGGCCTGCACCTCGTCGCTGCACATGACCTCGTTGGGGTCGCCCTCGATGAGCAGGGCGCCGAAGCTGATCGCGCAGATGCGGTCGACGACCGCGAGCAGCGCGTGGACGATGTGCTCGATCCAGATGATCGAGATGCCTCCCAGGCGAAGGTCCTTGATGGTACCGATGAGGATCTCCACTTCGCTCTCCGTCAGGCCGCCGGCGATCTCGTCCAGCAGCAGCACGCTGGGATCGCCGGCGAGCGCCCTGGCCAGCTCGAGCCGCTTGCGGTCGAGGAGGGGCAGGGCGCCCGCCCGGTGATTCGCCTTGTGCGAGAGCCGCGTCTGCTCGAGCACTTCGACGCAGCGCTCGTAGCTCGCGCGTTCGCTCAAGCCGCGGGCGTACGCGGCGCACACGAGCACGTTCTCGAAGACGCTCATGTCCGAGAACGGCTTGGGGATCTGGTAGGTGCGGCCCAGGCCCAGGCGGCAGATGTCCTGCCGCGCCGTGTGCGTGACGTCCTTGCCCTTGAACTCGACCCGGCCCGAGTCGGGCCGATACACGCCGGAGACGAGGTTGAAGAAGGTCGTCTTGCCGGCGCCGTTCGGCCCGACGATGCCCAGCGCCTCGCCCTCGCTCAGCTGCACGCTCAGGTCGTCGATGACCTTCACGCCGCCGAAGGACTTGCTGAGACCGCTGGTCTGGAGCACCACGGTCATGAGGGTCTCTCACCCTGCATCGCTGCTACCTCCGAATGATGCGGAGACGGGTGACCGGGCACGTGGATCGGGTCAGTCACTCAGTACTCCATGAGCTTGAGCTCGCCGTTGGTGGGGACGTCCGGCGCGATCGTGTTGCTGACGATCTTGAGGTCGTACATGTACTTCTCGCCGGGCACCCACTGGCCGCCGACCAGCGGCGTGATGCTCACGTTCTTGACGGGGTTGTTCTCGCCGCCGCTCCAGGACACAGGTCCGCTGATGGTCTCGATGTTCGTGGCCTCGACCGCGGCGATGATGGATTCCTTGTCGTCGATGTTCTCGGTGCGCTTGATGGCGTCCGCCACGACCTCGAAGACCGCGTAGTGCATGATCGGCTGGGTCCACTGCTTGCCGGTCTTGGACTCGTACGCGTCGCCGATCTGCTGGCTGGTCTCGTCGGTGAGCGACGACTTGTACGGGTGCTGCGGCGTCCACCACACCTCGGTGGTGAGCCCGTTGCCGATGTCGCCGAGGGCCTCGAGGGCCGACGGGAAGAGCAGAGCCTTGGCGATCGTGACGAACGGGGGCTTGAGGCCCTGCTGGTACGCCTGCTTCCAGAAGTTCGTGAAGTCCGGCGGGATCATGACGCCGTTGAGGATATCGACTCCGGCCGCCTTGAACTGGGAGATCTGGGAGGTGAAATCCTCGGTGCCGTTCTGGTACCGGCCGGGATCCACGAACGTGTAGCCTGCCGGCTCCCAGTAGCTGGGCATGCCCGTCTCCGGGTCGGCCCAGGCGTTGCCGTCGGCGTCGTTCGGCCACATGACGCCGATCTTCTTGTTGGTGTCGAAGCTGTCCCACATGGCCATGAACACGGCCGCCGCCGACTCGGAGCCCCAGAACGAGTGGTAGGTCCACTTGAAGGGGTTCTCGGGGTCGCCGCCGCGGCCGAAGAAGTAGGCCTGCCACGGGCAGTCGTTGGACACGCAGGGGACGCCGAAGGCCTCGCACTGGTCCGCCACCGGCGGCACCGTGTCCGGCGTGGAGGCGACCATCATGATGTCCACGCCGTCGTTGTTGATGAGGTCGCCCGCCACCGTCGCGGCGCGGTTCGAGTCTGACTGCGAGTCCTTGATGATGATGTTGATCGGGTGGACCGCCCCGTCGGCCGTGGCGATACCGTCCTTGACGGCGGCGTTCCACTGGTCGACGCAGAACTGGTCCGCCTCGCCGAAGGCAGCGAGCGGCCCGGTGAGCGGCGAGACGAAGCCGATCTTGATCTCGCGGCCCTCGCCCTCGCTGGCGCTGTCGCTGGTCTCCCCGCCACCGCAGGCCGCCGCGACGGCGCCGAGCCCGCCGGTCGCGCCGAGCGCGAGTCCGGCGACGCCGGCCGTCTTGAGGAAGTCGCGCCGCGAGAGCGGCGTGCGGATCACAGACTCCGTGCCCTTGGTGGTCTTGTCCTCAGAACTCATACCGCCTCCTTACGTAGTCCCGCCGCCTCGCCACCCGCCATGAGCGACGCCGGCAGCCGGGACCCCCCCGATGGCCTTCTGGTCCCGGATCCCCCGAACGGCTGTTCGTGCTGCTGCTCCCGCAGCCGTGGGTTCCCGGTGAGTCAGCTTGTACGGTGCGCACCACCTCCATGGCTATCCACCATACGGACGCTTCCTCCCACGATACGGGCATCATATAGCCGGGCCGGACGGTGTCAAGCACGCCACGACTGCGTCCGGAGCGGTGTTTGTGCCGCCCGGCACAAGCAATCAGGCCCCGCTGACGAGCTCCGGGTGCAGCTTCAGACGCTCGATCACCTCCGGCACGGTCGCCGGCTCGAGCTGCATGGAGTGGGCGATGCCGACGAGGCGCTCGACCAGCTGCAGGTTGGACGCCGCCGGCACGCCCTTGGAGAGCGTCAGCGTGTCCTCCATCCCCGTGCGCGCGTTCCCGCCCATGGCCAAGCCGATGGTCGTCATCGGCAGGTTGGCTTTGGCGACGGCGATGACCTGCCAGCTGGTGCCCTCCGGCAGCTCGCGCACGAGCCACGAGAGCAGCTGGGGGTCGCCGCGCATGCCGCCGCGGACGCCCATCACGAACGACACCTGGAGCGGCTCGACGAGGAGCTCCTTGTGGAGCAGGTAGAGCATCATGTCGAGGTGACCGGTGTCGTAGATCTCGACCTCAGGCTTGACGCCCAGCTCGATCATCCGCGCCGCGAGCTCCATCATCTGCTTGGGCGGGTTCTTGAACTCCGCCGCGCCGAAGGTCATGGTGCACGGGTTCAAGGTCGCCATCGCGGGCCTCGCCTCGACCAGCGCCATGCGCTGCTCGTACGTGAACTGCAGGCCGCCGGTGGACAGCTGCGTGATGCCGGGGCACACCTCGCGCACGGCCGCGACCGTCCGCCTGGCCACGTCGAGATCGGCCGTCATGCTGCCCTGGTCGTCGCGCAGGTGGATGTGGATGACCGCCGCGCCGGCTTCGTGGCACGCCTTGGCGTCGGCGGCGATCTCCGCGACGCTGCCCGGCATGCCGGCGTTGTCCGCCTTGGTCGCCACGGGCCCCGTGAGCGCCGCGGTGATGATCGGGTTGGGCATTGAGACCCTCCTCGGAGGTCGTGTGGTCAGCGCGCGGGGACGCGCGGCGGTCCTGCCGCCGCGCGTCCCCGCGCCGGCCGTTGGCCTGTGCGCGTCTTCCCCGCCGGGGGCCGGGAAGGTCCCGGCGGCTGCCTCAGAACTCGCGGGGCTCCGGGTACGGCATGGCGACGAGCATCGACGCCGGCGAGTTGGTGCGGTTCTCAATCGAGCGCGTCTCGTTCGGCGCGAGGTAGATCGAGTCCCACTTCTTCAGCACGACCTCGCCCTCTTCCGTCTTGATGGTCACCTCGCCGTCGAGCACGAAGTACACCTTCTCGAGCGGAGTGGCGTCGTACGTGCACCCGCCCTTGGGCAGGAAGTGGGAGATGCTCATCCAGAAGTTACGGGTCTTGCTGACCTCGAAGCCCTGCAGGCGCAGGCCGTACACGTCGAAATGACCGGGAGCCTCGTAGCTCGGCGCCTCGTCGTACCTCGTTACCTCCATGCCTCACTCCTCCTCGAGCCGTTCCCGGCTTCTCAGTAGCCGGCTCCGGGGCCGTAGCCGGTGCCGGCGTAGGTGTACGTGCGGTCCGGCACGTCGTTCAGGTCGTCCTCGTCGATCTCCGCGGCGCAGCGGACCATGGAGCCGTCGCCCATGTACCAACGGATCGGGAAGCAGAAGAAGCGGAACCGCTTGCCCTTGACCTTGTCCAGGTCGCCGCCGAGGTTCTCGACGCCGACGATGCCGTGACCGAGCATCTGCTTGTGGCAGGGCTCCCACGTTCCCTCGCAGCCGATCGCCTCGAGGTCGCCGAACTTGGCGTCGTAGGCGTCCTGGCCGTGCACCTCGATGTAGACGGCCTTCTCGAACTCGGCGTAGGCCTCGATGCCGTACTTCTCGATGTACTCCTCGGTGATCGGACGGCCGGAGGCTCCCGGGAGGTTCATCTGCGGCGGGCCGTTCTTGCCCATCGCGGTGTGGAGCGGATGGTCGAGGGCCTGCATGTCCATGGCCACGACCTTGACCTGCTTCTCGACGAACCACCTGCCGGCCTCGACGCCCGTGCCGCACGAGTACTGGTAGTAGTCCATGGAGTCGTCGAACTTGCGGTGCATGCCGGTGTTGAGGCACACGACCATGCCCTTGAGCTCCTCCGGCTTGATGCCGGCGCGGGCGCAGGCGTCCTCGAGGTGGCTGGGCAGGATGAGGCCCCACTTCTCGATCTGGATGTCGAGGCAGACGGCGTCGCCGGTGTAGGCGTCGACCGGCATCTCGTGCGTGTAGCGGGCACGCTTGCCGTTGAACTCACGCTCCATGACGTGACGAGGAGCGTCGGCGTGGGTGCCGGTGTGCTGCACGCAGTCGATGCGCTGCGTGAGGACGCCGCCCTTGGCCAGGGTGTGCATCGAGTCGATGACCGGCTTCACGAAGTACGGCCACCGGGGGATCTCCGCGCTGAACGGATGTGTGAGGTCAACGAACACCTTCTTGCCCATAGGTCTGCTTCTCCTCGCTACTGTCCGCATGGCGGACACTTGATGCCGTATCGTGGATACGGTACCGGTCTTCGGAATCCGCTGTCAATACGCCGCCGTTGCACGAGGGCCGGCTCTGTCTGCCGGGCGGGGCCGCGCCTCAGCCGGCGTGCGCGATGGCCTTCTGGATGTCGTTGCGCGCGCGCAGGAGCGCGGCGACGATGCGCTCCTCCTGGCCCTCGAGACGGGCGGCCGGCATGGCCACCGTGATGGCGGCCATCGACCCGCCCGGATCCTGGACGGCGGCGCCGACCGCCGAGACGCCGAGCGTGTGCTCCTGGCGGTCGAAGGCGACACCGGCAGCGCGCGCCGCCTCTATCTCCCGCAGCAGCGCGCGGCGGTCGACGATGGTGTGGCCGGTGAGCGGCCGGATGCGATCCGGGATGAGCCGCTCGGCCTCTTCCTCGGACAGCTCAGCGAGGATCGCCTTGCCGCACGCCGTGCAGTAGAGCGGGAACCTGTCCCCGACCTCCGCGACCACGCGCAGCGAGCGTTGCGGGACGTACTGGTCGGTGAAGAGCGCCTCGTCACCGTCGAGCACGACGAGCTCCACCGTCTCGTGCAGCTCGAGCGAGAGCCGCCTGAGGAAGGGCGCCGCCTCGTGGCGCAGCTCGCGGCGTCCCGCGGCGGCGATGCTGATGAGGCCGGCGCCGATGTGCAGCTTGCCGGAGGGCGCCAGGCGCATGAACCCCTCCTGGCACAGCGCCCCGGCGATGCGGTAGCAGGTCGAGCGCGGCAGGCCCACGCGGTCGGCCAGAGCGATGGGCGTGAGGCCCTCGGGCGCGACCGAGAGCTCGCGCAGCAGCAGCGCCGCGCGCGAGAGCACCTGCACACCGTCGCGCCGCTCAGTCATCTCGCCTCCCGGCCTCCGACCCGGCCGGCGGTCAGAAGCCCCGCTCTGCGTCGCCCAGCACGTGCACGAGGTACGCAGCCAGGCGCTTGCACGAGGCGTCCGCCGCCTCCGGCGACCACGCGAAGAACCCCTGCCCCGACTTGAACCCCAGATCGCCGGCGGCGACCTTGTCGCGCAGCAGCGGCGACGGCTCACCCGACGCCTCGAGGTGAGGCAGGATGTAGTCGTGGATCGCCAGCGTGAGGTCGAGCCCCACCATGTCGGCGTTCTCCATGGGGGCGAGGATCGGCAGCCGCAGGCCGGGGCCGAAACGGATGCTCTCGTCCACCGTGGCGGCGTCGGCGATGCCGTGCTCGACGATGGAGATGGCCTCGCGCCACAGCGCGTGCTGCAGACGGTTGGCGACGAACCCGGGTACATCCTTCCTGCAGTCGATGGGCCGCTTGCCGACGCGCCGCAGCAGGCCCATGGTCGCGTCCACCACGGCCGGGTCGACCTGCTCCGTCCGGACCACCTCCACGAGCGGGATCAGGTACGGCGGGTTCCAGAAGTGCGTGCCCACCACGCGCTCCTTGTGCCGCGTCTTCTCGCCGATCTGCGTGATGCTCATGACCGACGTGTTGGTGCAGAGGATCGTCTCCGGCCGGCAGGCGGCGTCCAGCCGCTCGAAGACGTCCTGCTTGAGCGCGAGGTCCTCGAACACGCACTCCACGACCACGTCCGCGCCCTCGCAGGCGTCGGACAGGTCGGTGGTGGTGCGGACCCGGCCGACGGCGTCCTCGACGCCGTCGGCCGGGAACAGGTGGTGCTGGGCCAGGAGGGACAGGTTGGCCGTGAGCGTGCCGGGGGCGCGCTCCAGGGCCTCGGGATGGACGTCCTGGAGCGCGACCTCGTGCCCGGCGGCGGCGAAGACCTGGGCGACGCCCACGCCCATCATGCCGCCGCCGATGACGGCGACGCGCTCGGCGCTCTCCATGATCGACCTCCTCGCCGGCCGGCGCTCAGCCGGCCGTGCTGCCGCCGTCCACGGCCATGATCTCGCCGGTGACGAAGTCGGAGGCGGCGGAGGCGAGGAAGACGACGGCGCCGATGAAGTCCTGAGGATCGGCGACGCGGCCCCACGGGATGCGCGAGAGGAAGATCTTCTTGAGCTCCGGATCCTCGATGACCTGCTGCGTGAGCGGGGTCCAGAAGATGCACGGGGCGATGCTGTTCACGTTGATGTGGTGCTTGGCCCACTCGGTGGAGAGCTGCTTGGTGAGCAGGTGCACCGCGCCCTTGGCGGTGCCGTAGGCGGAGTAGCCGCCCGGGTGGCCGAACTCGCCGCGCACGGAGCCGACGGTGATGATCTTGCCGCCGCCCTGCGCGATCATCTGGCGGCCGGCGGACTGGCAGCAGAGGTAGGTGCCCTTGACGAGCGAGTCCATGACCATCTGCCAGGCGTCGATGGGGAACTCCTCGGCGGGGTGGCGGTCGGCCTGACCTGCGGCGGTGACGAGGATGTCGACCGCACCGAACTCGGCGACGGTCGCAGCGACCATGGCCTCGACGCTCTCCGGATCGACGGCGTCGCAAGACACGGCCCTGACCCTGGCGCCGGTGGCGCCGGCGATGTCCTTGGCCGCCGCCTCGAGGGTCTCGGCGCGACGGCTGGTGACCACGACGTTGGCGCCGAAGGCCGCGAGGCCCTTGGCGGCGTCGTGGCCGAACGCGCCGGAGCCGCCGGTGACGATCGCCGTCTTGCCGCTCAGGTCGAACAGATTGCGGATCTTGTCGACGCCCCAGATCTCACGGTCAGCCATCGCAGTTCTCCTCTCACCTCGTGTCCGGCCCGGTCCGGTCGTGCGCCGGTCCGGCGGCGGGATCGGACGCCCTGCCGCCGCGGGACCGACCCTCCACCGGGCCCCCTCACGCCTGTCCCTGTCGCGGGCGAGTGCCCACGATGCGGAACAACTAGTCCATGATGCGAACACTAGTGCAGGGGTTCGGGCAGGTCAAGCATCGGCGCCGTGCGTGCGCGAAGGCCGCCGCGGTCGCCGATCGGCTGCGTACCGGACCGAGAGTTCCGCTGCGCGGAGAAGCTAGACGCGCGCCGTGAGACCGCCGTCCACGTACAGGATCTGGCCGGTCACGAACCGCGCCGCCGTCGAGGCGAGGAACAGCACCGGGCCAACGACGTCTTCGGTCTCGCCCCAGCGACCCATCGGGATGCTGGCGCGCAGCCCGGCGGCGAACTGCGCGTCGGCCAGGACCGAGCGCGTGAGGTCGGTCTCGACGAAGGTCGGCGCCACGGCGTTGACGCGGATGCCGTGCTCCGCCCACTGGGCGGCGAGCGACCGCGTGAGCGCGTCCACGGCGCCCTTGCT
>DASUMX010000155.1:0-5342 GCA_036277455.1 Thermoleophilia bacterium | reverse complement strand
CCGCTCAGCGATTTCTCCGGCGAGGTCGTCGAGGTCAACCTCGACCAGAGCCGGCTCAAGGTCATGGTGTCGATCTTCGGCCGCGAGACGCCGGTCGAGCTCGCCTTCGACCAGGTCAAGAAGACGTCCTAACCAGGAAGTAAGCGAGGCAACCAGTGGCCAAGAAGGTCCTCACCAAGATCAAGCTGCAGATCCCCGCCGGTCAGGCGAGCCCTGCCCCGCCCGTGGGCCCGGCGCTCGGCCAGCACGGCGTCAACATCATGGAGTTCTGCAAGTCGTTCAACGCCCAGACCCAGGCGTCCGGGAGCACCATCGTGCCGGTCGAGATCACCGTGTACGAGGACCGCACGTTCACCTTCATCACCAAGACGCCGCCGGCCGCCGTGCTTCTGCGCGAGGCCCTCGGCATCGACAAGGGCTCCGGCGAGCCCAACCGTAACAAGGTCGGCACGGTCACCCGCGACCAGGTCCGCGCCATCGCCGAGACCAAGATGCCCGACCTCAACGCCAACGACGTCGACGCCGCGATGAAGATCATCGAGGGCACCGCCCGCAGCATGGGCATCGAGGTCGAACAGTAGGACGAACAAGGCCGGCCCGGCTCCCGCCGACCGGCCGCCGACGTGGGAGGCGACCAGTGTCGCCGCTTGCACCACAGGAGGTAGCACATGGCCAAGAAGGGCCGCACCTACACCGCCGCCAAGCGCACCATCGAGCCCGGACGCCTCTACACTCCGCTCGAGGGTGTGCGCCTGCTCAAGTCACTCGAGGGCGCCAAGTTCGACGAGACCGTCGAGGTCCACTTCCGCCTCGGGGTCGACGTCCGCCACGCCGACCAGATCGTGCGCGGCACCACGGTGCTCCCGCACGGCACCGGCAAGGAGATGCGCGTCGCCGTGTTCGCCGAGGGCGACAAGGCGCGTGAGGCCGAGGAGGCCGGCGCCGACATCGTCGGCACCGACGACCTCGCCAAGCAGGTCCAGGAGGGCGTCTTCAACTTCGACATCGCCATCGCGACCCCGGACATGATGGGCACTGTCGGCAAGCTCGGCCGCATCCTCGGTCCGCGCGGCCTCATGCCCAACCCCAAGTCCGGCACCGTGACGTTCGACGTCGGCAAGGCCGTCAGCGACGCCAAGGGCGGCAAGGTCGAGTACCGCACCGACCGCTCCGGCATCATCCACCTCAGCATCGGCAAGAAGTCGTTCACCGAGGAGATGCTGGTGGAGAACTACGGCGCGGTGCTGGACGAGATCGTCCGCGCGAAGCCGGCGGCCGCCAAGGGCAAGTACATCAAGAGCGTCAATCTCGCCGCGACGATGAGCCCGAGCATCGAGCTCGACCCGGCGCGCACGCGGGATCTCTTCGAGAGCTAAGCACAAAGGGGGCGCCGGCGGCCGCCGCAGGTGCACCGCACCGGCCGCGGCAGTTGCCGGCGCCCCTTCGTTGTTCTATACTGCCGCCTCGCGGCGCTGCACGTGCGTCGCGGCCGATGACGGTCGGTGCTCCCCCGGGAGCTGAATGGATCCACACGGGTCCGCCACCCGAGGCGAGAACGAGTCCAGGCCATGCGCCCGTGCCCGCTTCCGCTTCGGGAGCGGGTTTTTTGTTGCGACTGCGAGGTCGAGATGCTGAGAAACGACAAAGACGCTGTGATCGCCGAGGTGCAGCAGCTGCTCACGGACACGGAGAACCTGTTCGTCAGCGACTACCGCGGCCTCACGGTGGCGGAGCTCGCCGAGCTCCGCGGAAAGCTGCGCGAGAGCGGCGCGAGCTTCAGGATCGTCAAGAACACCCTGGGCGGCATCGCCGCCGACAAGGCGGGCCGCGAGCCGGTCAAGGACCTCCTGTCCGGGCCTACCGCGGTCACCTTCTGCGGCGACGACCTGGTCGGCGCCGCCAAGGCTCTGTCGGACTTCGCCAAGACGCACCCGCAGCTCGCGGTGCGCGGCGGCCTGCTCGACGCGAGTCTCATCGACCCGGACGGCGTCAAGGCGCTGGCCAGCCTCCCGCCGCGCGACGTGCTCATCGCACAGGTGGTCGGCACCATGGCCGCACCGATGACGGGTCTCGTCACCGTCCTTCAGGGCACGATCAGCGGATTCGTCCGTGCCCTCGACCAGGTGGCGCAGCAGCGCGCCGCCGCCGGCGAGGCGTGAGCCGCAGCCGCATCCATCCCGTCCAGCAAGGCTTTCAAGCCCCACGCGAGGTGAACTGACAATGGCAGACAAGACTCTCACGAAAGACCAGCTCATCGAGGCCATCAAGGGCATGACCGTGCTCGAGCTCAGCGAGATGGTCAAGGCGCTCGAGGAAGAGTTCGGCGTCAGCGCTGCGGCGCCCATGGCCATGGCCGCGGCTCCCGCCGCCGCCGAGGCCGCCGCCCCGGCAGAGGAGCAGACGCAGTTCGACGTCGTGCTCGCCGCCTTCGGCGACCAGAAGATCCAGGTCATCAAGGTCGTGCGCGCGCTGACCGGTCTCGGCCTCAAGGAGGCCAAAGAGGTCGTCGAGAGCGCGCCGAAGGCGATCAAGGAAGGCGTCACCAAGGACGAGGCGGAGGACGCCAAGAAGCAGCTCGAGGACGCCGGCGCCACCGTCGAGATCAAGTAGTCACGCTCCTCCCGAGTTCTCGTGTCCCGGAGGCCCGGGGTGGCAGCGCCGCCCCGGGCCTCCGTCTTTCCGCCGTCGCTCGAGCCGGCGACCCGCCCAGCGGTGGGGCGCGTGGTCTTGCATCGCCTTGTTCGTTGTGGTAGATTACTTGGCCGTGCGTTACCTGCGGCCATACCTCGATTCCTCTGGTGTGGTGTGCTCTTTTTCCCAGTCACTGCTTAGCTAGAGGAGACTCGCTTGAACGAGCCCCAGGCGCCTCGCGTGCGTACGTCCTTCGCCAAGCTCGATCAGCCGCTCCCGCTCCCCAACCTCATCGACATCCAGAAGAAGTCGTGGGATTGGTTCCTGAGCGACGGCTTGAGTGAGACCATCGCCGACATCAACCCGATCAAGGACTACTCCGAGAAGCTGCTCGTGCAGTTCGGGGAGCATCAGTTCGGCGAACCGTCCAAGTCGCTGGCCGAGTGCCGCAACAAGGACATGACCTTCTCGGCCCCTCTCACGATGAAGGTCGCCTTCATCAACGAGGAGACGGGCGAGATCCGCGAGCAGTCGGTGTTCATGGGCGACTTCCCCATGATGACCGACCGCGGCACCTTCATCATCCACGGCACCGAGCGCGTGGTCGTCACGCAGCTGGTGCGCTCGCCGGGCGCCTACATCATGGAGCCCAAGCAGGCGGAGCGCGAGAAGCAGGTCCTGGTCGCCAACCTCATGCCCCAGCGCGGCTCGTGGCTCGAGCTCGAGATCGACAAGAAGGGCACCGTGAACGTGCGCATCGACCGGAAGCGCAAGTTCCCCGTGAGCGTCCTCCTGCGCGCCATGGGCTACGGCTCCAACGACGAGCTGATCGCCCTCTTCGACGACTCGGTGTACATCCGCAACACCCTCGAGAAGGACACGACCTCCTCGCAGGAGGAGGCGCTGGTCGAGCTCTTCCGCAAGCAGCGCCCCGGCGAACCGCCGACCCTCGACGGCGCCACGGCGATGCTCAAGGGCCTGTTCTTCGACCCCAAGCGCTACGACCTCTCGCGCGTGGGGCGCCACAAGCTCAACGTGCGCCTGCACAACCACATCAAGCCGGCGGACCGGCCGGACGCGGACGTGCGCGTGCTCGTGAACGAAGACATCATCGAGCTCATCAAGCGGCTCATCTCCCTGCCGGGCAAGCTCGGCGTGCCGGAAGACGCCAAGGACTACGCCGCCGAGGCCAACGCCTTCCTCGCCACGCGGCGCGAAGAGATCGCCCACGAGATCGACGAGTACGAGCACTTCGGCAACCGCCGCCTGCGCACCGTGGGCGAGCTGGTGCAGGACGCGTTCCGCATCGGCCTCGCGCGCATGGAGCGCGTGATCCGCGAGCGCCTCACCACCGAGGACCCGGACACCATCGTGCCGGCGACGCTGGTCAACATCCGGCCCGTCGTCGCCGCGCTCAAGGAGTTCTTCGGCTCCTCGCAGCTCTCGCAGTTCATGGACCAGACCAACTCGCTGTCCGGCCTCACGCACCGCCGCCGCCTGAGCGCCCTGGGCGCGGGCGGCCTCACGCGCGAGCGCGCGCCCATCGAGGTGCGCGACGTGCACCCCACCCACTACGGCCGCATGTGCCCCATCGAGACGCCGGAAGGCCCGAACATCGGTCTCATCGGCTCGCTCGCATCCATGGCCACCGTGGACGAGTTCGGCTTCATCCGCGCTCCGTACCGCAAGGTCGTCAAGGGCAAGGTCACCGACGAGATCGTGTATCTGGACGCCTCCGAGGAAGAAGAGGAGATCGTCGACCCCAAGACCGGCGAGATCCGCTACGTCACCATCGCCCAGGCCAACGCGGCCTTCGACGGCAAGACCGGCAAGTTCGAGGACGAGCTCATCCTGGCGCGCACGCGCGCCGGCGCCGACATCGTCCAGGTGCCGCCGGCCGACATCGACTACATGGACGTGAGCCCCACCCAGCTGGTGTCGGTGGCCACGGCCCTCATCCCGTTCCTCGAGCACGACGACGCCAACCGCGCCCTCATGGGCTCCAACATGCAGCGCCAGGCCGTGCCGCTGCTCCACGCCGAGGCGCCGTTCGTCGGCACCGGCATGGAGTTCCGGGCCGCCGTGGACACCGGCGACGTGGTCGTCGCCGAGCGCGGCGGCAAGGTCGCCTACGTCGACGCCGACCACATCGAGATCGACGCCGGCAAGGGCGAGGTCGACACCTACGACCTCGTCAAGTTCATGCGCTCCAACCAGGGCACGCTGATCCACCAGAAGCCCATCGTGTTCCCCGGCGACAAGGTGCCCGCCGGCGCCGTTCTCGCCGACGGGTCCTCCACCGACAGCGGCGAGCTCGCGCTCGGCCGCAACCTCCTGGTCGGCTTCATGAGCTGGGAGGGCTTCAACTTCGAGGACGCCATCATCCTCAGTGAGAAGGTCGTCAAGGACGACCTTCTCTCCTCGATCCACATCGAGGAGTACGAGGTCGACGCGCGCACGACCAAGCTGGGCGACGAGGAGATCACGCGCGACATCCCCAACCGCTCGGAGGAGTCGCTCAAGGACCTCGACGAGCGCGGCATCGTGCGCATCGGCGCCGAGGTCAACTCCGGCGACCTCCTGGTCGGCAAGGTCACCCCCAAGGGCGAGACCGAGCTCACCGCCGAGGAGAAGCTCATCCGCGCCATCTTCAAGGAGAAGGCGCGCGAGGTGCGCGACACCAGCCTCAAGGTGCCGCACGGCGAGGGCGG
>DASUMX010000154.1:0-14738 GCA_036277455.1 Thermoleophilia bacterium | reverse complement strand
CTGGAGCCAGCCGTTGGGGTGGTTGACCTGATGGCACTGCGAGCAGTAGGCCTCGTCGTGGCAGGCCTCGCAGTTCGCGGGGTCGGCCTCTGCGTCCTCGCCGTGGGTGTAGCGCCACTGTCCTGAGTAGTGGGTGGACGGCGGGTACGCATGGCAGTCGTCGCAGAACGCTGGTTTGTCGTGATGGCAGCGGAGGCAGGCTTCTTCGTCGACCAGCGCCTCCTTGCCGTGCTCCTTCATGAAGTCCGGCGCGTGCTCGGAAGCCGGCGGCGCCGGGTGGCTGTAATCGCACGCGTCGGGCGCGCCCTGTTCGTTGTGGCACATGGAGCACGTGACCATGCTGACGCCGTCGGTCTGGCCGGGGAGCTTGTGGGAGACGGTGTCGTGGCAGTCGACGCACAGCAGGTTGCGCAGCTTGAGGTGCTCCTCGTGGTTCATGCGCACGCCGTCTGACTCGTTGGGGATGCCGCTGAGCGGGTGACACTCGAGGCAGTTGGCGTTGGTGGGGACGTGCTCCTTCTCGGCGGTGCTCGGCATGCCGAGGTAGTCGGCCCACACGTTCTTGGCCTCGGCGAGGCGCCACCTGGCGGCGGGGACGACGCCGGGCGGGATGTGGCACTTGGTGCAGTCGATGCCGGCGTGGGCGGAGGCGGCCAGCGTCTTCTCCGCCGGCTGCATCGCCTTGCAGGACGTGCAGTAGGACTGGTCGTCCATCGCGGCCACGGGGAACACGAGGATGGCCACGACCACCACCGCGATGGCGATGACGACGATCCAGGTGAACCACGCCCGGCGATACCAGGGACGGGTCGCAGGACGGTGGCGAAGTTCTCGTTCGGTCAAGAAGAGTGACTCCCCGTGGGCTCCATCTCATCCCGGGCGGCCTGCCCCTCTTCGAGGCCGCCCGAGTTGGCCGGGATTGTACCATCCTGCACTTATGCCTGCCACACGGGTCAAAACCCCGGGGCCGATACCCCGGGGGGATCAGGAGAACGGCAGCCCGAACTCCTTCCAGCGCTCGTCGACGCGCCTGACCACGGCCGGGTCCATGGCGAGTTCCTCGGGCCACTCGCGCCCGTGCCCCTCGTCCGGCCAGGTCTTGGTGGCGTCGATGCCCATCTTGGCGCCGTAGCGGGCGAAGGGGCTGGAGTGATCGAGCACGTCGAGGGGTCCCCGGACGATGACCGTGTCCCGCTCGGGGTCGACGTTGTTGAACACCCGCCAGGTGACCTCGCTGTAGTCGTGCACGTCCACGTGCTCGTCGACCACGACGACGAACTTGGTGAACATCATCTGCCCCATCCCCCACACGGCGTTCATGATCTTGCGCGCGTGGCCCGGGTACTCCTTGCGGATGCTGATGATGGCGCAGTCGTGGAACACGCCCTCTATCGGCAGGTCCATGTCGACGATCTCGGGCTGCACGAGCTGGAGCAGCGGCAGGAACAGCCGCTCGGTCGCCTTGCCGAGGTAGGCGTCCTCCATCGGCGGCTTGCCGACGATGGTGGCCGGGTAGATGGGGTCGCGGCGGTGGCTCATGGCCGTGAGGTGGAACAGCGGATACTGATCCGCCAGGGAGTAGTAGCCGGTGTGGTCGCCGAACGGCCCCTCGAGCCGCGTCTCGCCCTTCTCCACGTAGCCCTCGAGGACGATCTCGGCGTCGGCCGGCACCTGCAGGTCCACGGTGGCGCACTGCGCCATGTCGACCGGCTCTCCGCGGAGGAAGCCGGCGAACATGAACTCGCTGATGCCCGGCGGGAGCGGCGCCGTGGCGGCATACGTGACGGCGGGGTCGGTGCCGAGGGCGACCGCCACCTCCATGCGGTCGCCCGCCTCGCGGAAGTTGGCCGCGCCGTCGTGGTGGATGTGGATGTGCATGCCGGTGGTCTGGCCGTCGAACACCTGCAGCCGGTACATGCCGGCGTTCTGGCGGCCCTGCCGGTCCTTGGTGACCACGATCGGCAGGGTGATGAACGGGCCGCCGTCGCCGGGCCAGGTGGTGAGCACCGGCAGGCGCGCGAGGTCCGGCGGGTCGACGACGACCTCGCGCCACAACGCCTTCTTGCCGTAGCGCGGCCCGTAGGAGGCGAGCTCCTTGAGCTGGCCGAGCGCCTTGACCTTGCCGACGAGGCCGCTCGGCACCTGCAACTCGAGCAGGCCGCCGATGCGCCCGGCGATGTCGTCCAGCGGCGCGCCCAAGGCCAACTCGAGACGCCGGTACGAGCCGAGCTGGTTCATGAGGACCGGCACGGCGGGTTGCCCTGCCGGTCGCTTGGGCTGCTCGAACAGGACCGCCGGGCCGTGCGCCTTGCTGGCGCGGTCGGCGATCTCCGCCATCTCGAGATACGGGTCGACCTCCGGGCGCACGCGGGCCAACTCGCCCTCGCGGTCCAGCAGGCTGATGAAGGCACGCAGGTCCACGGTCACCTCCCGGCGACGACTTCGAGCTCCCGCAGCAGCGGGGCGGGGTCCGGCAGAGAGAGACGCGCGACGGCGCCGGCCACCGCGGCGGTCACGTCCGGCAGGCGCTCCCGGTGGAAGCCGGCTTCGATGTGGTCGAACAGCGCCGCGACCGACGCCGGGGCCGCCCCGGCGTGCTGCGCCGCGACGCCGGCCGTCGTGTACGCCCAGAGGGCGTCGTCGCCGGCGAACGGCGCGGCGGCCGCACGAAGGAACGAACAGGCGGCCATGAGTCGCGCGAGAAGGCCGACGGCGTCGGCGTCCCCGCGCGCGGCGACACCGCGCAGGCCGCGTGCGTAGAAGCAGTCACCGGCCAGCAGCCGGGTCTCGAGGTCGCCGGCCGCGAGTGAAAGGGCGCGGCTCTCGCGGTAGTGCAGCAGGTACCCCTCGTAGATGAGCTCGATGTCGACCGCGAACGCGACGTCCCCGGCAGGGTCGAGCTCCTCGTAGAGCGCGCCCCACCGGGGCTCGGGGGCGGCGGCCGGCGGCGGGCCGAAGGCCTTCCCGGTCACCGCCAGCGCCGCGGCGACGCCGGCGGCGAGATCCGTGCTCAGGACGTCCACCGTGATCGCTTCGGCCGCGAGCCGCTCACCGGCACTACGGTGCCTGCGGCGATCAATCGCGTTCCTTGTCGAGGTAGAACGACAGGGACATCAGCTCGCTGGAGAGGTCGACCTGACGGACCAGCACACCCTCGGGTGCGTGGACCTTTACCGGCGCGAAGTTGAGGATGGCCTTGACGCCGGATGACCCGAGCCGCTGCACCGTGCTCTCGGCCTCGCCGGCGGGAACGGTGACCATAGCGATGTCGACCCGTTCCTTGCGGCAGAACTCGTCCAGCTCGTGGATGCTGCGCACGCGGTCGGCCTCGTCGGACCCGAAGCGGGCGCCGATGACCGTCGCCGAGCTGTCGAACATGCCGACGAGGCGGAAGCCCTGCTCGCCGAACCCGCGGTAGCGCGCCAGCGCGGTGCCCAGGAGGCCGGCGCCGACGATGACGACGTTCCAGGTGTGATCGAGACCGAGACAGCGGGTGATCTCGTCGACCAGCACCGGCACCTCGTAGCCCACGCCGCGCGTGCCGAACTCGCCGAAGTACGAGAAGTCCTTGCGGATCTGCGCGGCGTTCAGGTCGATCATCTCCGCGAGATCCTTGGAGGAGACCCTCTCGACGCCGCGCGCCCGGAGCTCGCGCAGCTTGCGCAGGTACAGCGCGAGCCGCGGGACGGTGACGCTGGGGACGTCGTTCTTGTCGATGCCGCGCACCTCAGGCCCCCGCCCCTGCGAACCAGTCGCTCGCCGCGCCGGCAGCCTTCTCGAGATCCGCGTCGGTGAGCGCCAGTGAGATCATGGCCGCCTCGAACTGCGACGGCGCGAGGTACACGCCGCGCTCGAGCATGTGCCGCCAGTACGCCGCGTAGGCGCCGGTGTCGGCCGCCTTGGCGTCGGCGAAGCTGTGCACGGGACCCTCGCAGAAGAACATCGTGAGCATGGGCCCGACCCGGTTGACGGTGACGGCGCGGCCCGCAGCGCCGGCGGCCGCGCGCAGCGCCTCCTCGACGCGAGCGCCGCTGGCCTCGAGGCGCTCGTACGTCCCCGGCTCGGCGAGCACGCGCAGCGTCGCCGCGCCGGCGGCCATGGCGAGCGGGTTGCCCGAGAGCGTCCCGGCCTGGTAGGTCGAGCCCAGGGGGGCCACCGTCTCCATGATGTCGCGGCGGCCGCCGAAGGCGCCGACCGGGAGGCCGCCGCCGATGATCTTGCCGAGCGTGGTGAGGTCCGGCAGGACGCCGTAGCGCTCCTGAGCGCCGCCCCAGGCGACGCGGAAGCCGGTGATGACCTCGTCGAAGATGAGCACGGCGCCGTACCTCGTGCACAGGTCGCGGCAGGCCTCGAGGAAGCCCGGCTGCGGCGGCACCACGCCCATGTTGCCGGCCACCGGCTCGACGATGAGCGCGGCGATGGCGTCGCCCTCGGCCGCGAACAGCTCTTTGAGCGTCTGCACGTCGTTGTACTCGACGAGCAGCGTGTCGGCCGTCGTCGCCCTGGTGACGCCGGGACTGTCTGGCAGCGCGAGCGTGAGCACGCCGCTGCCGGCCGCGGCCAGGAAGCCGTCGGAATGGCCGTGGTAGCAGCCGACGAACTTGACGATCTTCTCGCGGCCGGTGAACCCGCGGGCGACGCGCACGGCGCTCATCGTCGCCTCGGTGCCCGAGTTGACCATGCGCACGAGCTCCACCGACGGAACCGCCTCGGTGACCAGGCGCGCCAGCTCGACCTCCAGCTCGGTGGGCGCGCCGTAGCTCGTGCCGCGGTCCACCTGCTCCTTGAGACGGCCGACGACCTCGGGGTGCCCCCAGCCCAGGATCATCGGACCCCAGGACGAGACGAAATCGACGAACTCGTTGCCGTCGGCGTCCCAGATGTGGGAGCGGTCGGCGCGCGCGATGAACAGGGGGTGCGGCATGCCGACACCCTTCATCGCGCGAACGGGCGAGTTGACCCCGCCGGGGATGTACTGGAGCGCCTCCTGGAACAGGCGCGCGGACGTCTCGGTGTTCACCCGGGTCCTCCCTGCGAGTGAGAAAGCCTGTGCAAAGCTGGCACTATACTACGCGCGCCGGCGCGCATGTGCCTCGACACACGACCTACCCAGATTCGGGGGGGAAGCAGGCATGACGATCACGATCCGACAGGCGGGGCCCGGAGACGAGGCCGCCATCGTGCGTCTCACGCAGGAGATGGCGGCCGGCGAGGACGACGTCTCCCCCGTAGACGAGCACTACGCGCACCGCTTCCTCGCGTCGCCGGCCGCCGGCGTGCTGCTGGCCGAGGACGACGGCGAGGCGGTGGGGCTGCTCAGCTACGCGCTCGTGCCCGGGCTGTACCACGCCGCCGACTCCGGCCTCATCGAACTGCTGATCGTCACGGGCACGCGCCGCGGCGAGGGCATCGGACACCGGCTCGTCCGCGCCGCCCTGCGCGCGTTCCACGAGGCCGGCTGCGCCGAGGCGTCCGTCAGCACCGGCGAGGAGAACGCCGGCGCGCAGAGGGTCTACCGCGACGCGGGACTCACCGAGTCGTCCCTGCTGCTCGAGACGCACTTCGACTCCGCCGGATCCAAGTCGCGGACGTGATGCCGGTGGACCTCCGGCCGCCGGCGGCCGGGGACGAAGCGTTTCTGCACGAGATGCTGCGAGAGGCGGACCGCTGGCGCCTGCCGATCGACGCTCCTCGGCCGCCGCTGGCGGAGATCCTCGCCGACCCGCACGTGCGCGTCTACGTGGAGGGGTGGGGACGCCCCGGCGACGACGGTATCGTCGCCGAAGTGGCCGGCTCCCGTGTCGGAGCCTGCTGGCTGCGGCTGTTCGGCGAAGAGTCGCACGGCTGGGGGTTCGTCGGACCGGACGTGCCCGAGCTCAGTATCGCCGTCGCCCCGCGGTGGCGGCGCCGGGGGATAGGCCGGCGCCTCCTCGCCGCCGCCGTGGCCCGCGCGGAGCAGCTCGGCCATCCCGCGCTCAGCCTGAGCGTCATGCCTGAGAACCCGGCCCGCGAGCTGTACCTGCAGGCGGGGTTCCGGCGGGTCGCGGTCGTCGACGGCTCGTGGACGATGACGCTGCGACTCCCGCGGGACGCCGCCGGCCGAAGGTCACCGGTTCCGGCGCGCCCCTGAGGCTCACGAAGGAGGAAGCGGGCTCAGATCCCGGCGGCCGGGATGCACCAGCCCTTGGGGACGTAGGCGCAGTAGGGCTCTTCGGCCATGTAGTCGCCGGTCGCCTCGTAGGCCCGCGCGCGGCAGCCGCCGCAGACCCTCTTGAACTCGCAGACGCCGCACTTGCCCTTGAGTCCGTCGAAGTCGCGGAGCTCGTTGAAGAGCGGTGAGTCGCGCCAGACCTCGGGGAACGTCTGCGTGCGGACGTCGCCGGCGACCTTGTCGAAGTAGCCGCAGCCCTGCACCTCGCCGATGTGGCTGATGAAGCAGAAACCGATGCCGGCGAGGCAGCCGCGGCTGAGGGTGTTCATGCCGCCGTGGCTGTGCGGGTGCACCTCGAGCTTGCGGCCCTGCGCCTTGGCGCGCTGGCGCATGACGCGCCAGTAGTGCGGCACGTCGGTGGGCTTCATGAACAGGTCGCTCTCCTGCTGCGCGTCGTACATCCACTCGAGCGCCTTCTCGTACTCGTCCGGCGGCAGCTCCTGCTCCTCGAGCTCCTTGCCGCGCCCCGTGGGCACCAGCATGAAGGGGTGGAACGAGACGGCGCCCAGGTCGGTGGCGAGCTTGAGAAGGTCGGGAAGGTAGTGCGCGTTGAGCTTGGTGATGGTGCTGTTGATCTGCACCTCGACGCCCGCGGCGAGGCAGTTGCGGACGCCGCGGACGGCGCCGTCGAAGGCGCCGGGGACGCCGCGGAACGCGTCGTGCTCCGCGGCGTTCGGGAAGTCGATGGAGATGCTGACGCGGGCGATGCCGACGTCGCGCATGCGCCGCGCGACCTCGGGCGTGACCAGCGTGCCGTTGGGCGACATGACGGTGCGCAGGCCCTTGGCGATGGCGTGCCCGGCGATGTCGAAGATGTCGGCGCGCATGAGCGGGTCGCCGCCGGTGAGGATGAGGATCGGGTTCGCGAACGAGGCGATCTGGTCCACGAGGGTGAAGGCCTCGTCGGTGCTGAGCTCGCCCTCGTAGGGTCCGTGGACCGCCGAGGCACGGCAGTGCACGCAGGCCAGATTGCAGCTGCGCGTGACCTCCCAGGCGATGACGCGCGGCGGCGCCGGGCCGGATGCGCCCTCGGCTTCGCCGGGTCGCGCGTTCATACCATGGGGGTTTTCAGCGTGAGGATGGTGCAAACCGTGTCCAGTGTGCCAGAGACGGGCGGGCGGCGCAACGCGCAGATGGGTGCGCCGCCCGACCCTCTCCTGCAGCCGCCCGCGAGGGACGGACTGCCACCTTACAGCGCCGGGAGCCCGATAGCCAGTGACCGGCGCGTCTTCGCGCCGCCGCCGCCGGCCCGCCCGCGGCGGCTATCCGAGCCAGGCGGCGATGTCCTTGGCGTGGTAGGTGATGATGAGGTCGGCGCCGGCGCGCTTGATGCCGGTGACGGCCTCGAGCACGGCGCGCTGCTCGTCGAGCCAGCCGTTGGCCGCCGCCGCCTTGATCATCGCGTACTCGCCGCTCACGCTGTAGGCGGCGAGCGGGAACTTGGTCTCCTGCTTGACTGCGTGGATGACGTCGAGGAAGGGCATCGCCGGCTTCACCATGATCATGTCGGCGCCCTCCTCGATGTCGAGCAGGGACTCGCGCACGGCCTCCTCGAGGTTGGCCGGGTCCATCTGGTACGTCTTGCGGTCGCCGAACGCGGGGGCGGATTCGGCGGCCTCTCGGAACGGGCCGTAGAACGCCGAGGCGAACTTGCTCGAGTACGACATGAGGATGGTGTCCGTCAGGCCGTCGTCGTCGAGCGCGTTGCGGATGGCGGCGACGCGGCCGTCCATCATGTCGCTCGGAGCGACGATGTCGGCGCCGCTCTCGGCGTGCGTGATCGCCATCTTGGCGAGCAGCTCGAGGGTGACGTCGTTGAGCACCTCACCCTCCTGGACGACGCCGCAGTGCCCGTGATCGGTGTACTCGCAGAGGCACACGTCGGTGATGACCACCAGCTCCGGGAACTCGTCCTTGATCGCGCGGATGGCCATCTGCACGACGCCCTCGTGGTCGTAGGCGCCGGTGGCGGCCGGATCCTTGTGCGCCGGGATGCCGAACAGCAGGATCGCCTTGATGCCGAGCCTGACCACCTCGCGCACCTCGGGCAGCACGTTGCCGATGGAGAGCTGGTAGCAGCCGGGCATCGACGAGATGGGGTTCTTGACGTTCTCGCCGGCGATGACGAACAGCGGGTAGACCAGGTCGTCGAGCTGCAGCCTGGTCTCGCGCACCAGATCCCGGATGGCGGGGGTGCGGCGCAGGCGCCTCATGCGGTAGCTGGGGTAGTACATGCGGTGGTGTCCTTTCTTCGCGCGGGCCCGGGCGCGGCCCGCCTAGGCGGTCAATCTTCGCGCCGTGACGCGAGGATGACAAGCGCGGGGCGGCGTTGGCGCGGCGGCGCCGGCCGGACGCAGCGCCGGATCAGGCGCCGCGGCGCGCGGCGGCCAGATCGAGCGCCGCTCTGACGACGCCGGCGACCGACTCCCGGTCGCGCAGCTGGCAGGCCAGCACCGGCGTCCCGGCGTCGAGACCGAGCGCCCTGGCGATCTGCTTCGGGCTGAGCTCGTCGTCGGCCATCGAGACGTAGGTGGCCACCACGTAGGGCACGTCGTCGAGCGTGCGGATGAACTGCAGGTCGGCGCGCGTGGAGCGCAGGCTGTCGGCGTCGTTGGCGTTGGCGAGCACCACCCAGGCGGAGCTCTCGCCGGCGAGCCGCCGCCAGCCCTGCTCCGGGCAGGTGGAGGCGGCGGTGAAGACGAGGACGTCTTCGGCAGGGCCGGCGCCCTCGCCCTCTCCCCCGCCGTGGCCGTTGCCCTGCGCCGGCATCTGCCCGGCCACCACCGGGATCTCGACCTCCTTCTCGTCGATCAGCTCCACGCGGAGTTGCTTGACGGTGTTGGAGTCCGTGAGCGTGCTGATGAAGACCTCGTTGTAGATGTCGATGGGCCCGCGCACGGCGACGCTCGTGCCCTTGCCGATGCTCTCGATGACCGGTTCGCTGACGCTGATGAGCCCGCTCGAGAACAGGCTGTACATGACCTTGGCGCCGTGAAAGCGGTCCAGGCCGCACTCGTGGAGGATGGTGTTGATGTCGGCGCGGCCGTCGATGTGGACGATCACGCGCCACTCCTCCGCGGTGAGCGTCAGGCTGCCCTCGTCGTCGACGTGGTCGCCGCAGGCGAGGTGCGGCACACGCTCCAGCGACCCCAGCTGCTCGAAGATCAGCTCCCACTCGTCGATGCGGCGGCAGCCCTCCATGATGACGTTCTCGACGCTCATCTCGACGAGGATGTCCTCCTCCGGAGGGCTCTCCTCGGCGCCGAACTCGAACTCGCCGTCGGCCCAGCTGAAGAAGGTGAAGGCGGTGTCCTGGATCTGCTCCCGCACCGCCTGTTCGAGGGTCGGCCTGTCGATGCGCCCCTGCTCCAGCAGGATGTGCCCGAGGCGGGGGCCGTCCGGGGACTTCTTCTGGGCGGCGAGCGCCTGCTTGAGCTGGGTCTTGCTGATCGCGCCGGACTTGACGAGCCGCTCGCCGAGCGGGAGCAGCTGCGGCGAGGAATAGGCGTACGAGATCATCCCGTTGCGGAAGAAGATCCTGCCCCACTCGCCGTCACGGCGGATGCTGAGGGAGCCGCTCTTGGCGCTCATCTTCACCAGCTGGAAGATGTTGGGGAGACTGAACTCCTGCAGGTTGCCCTGGAGAAGCACCGCTCTCCTTTCCTCGCCGCCGCCTCATGGGGAGGGCCGCGCCCGTCGCGCGGCCCCGTGACCTACATCGGCGACGCCGCCGCCGACTTGAGGTCCGCTACCGCCTGCCGGCGGCGGGGGCGGGAGCCGCGTCGGGGGGGCGGCCGGCGGACGAGCCGCCGCCCACCTTCACGGCTTCGCCCAGAGCGTCGCCCGGCGCCGGCCCGTCCGGCAGGCAGGCCGGCGCCTCGCAGCTGCCCTCCTCGACCACGCGGCGGTGACGCAGGGCGATGACGGCGCCGGTGGCCGTGGCGATGGCGGCGATGCCGCCGATGGCGATCGCCCAGCGCACGCCGAGGCCGCGCACGAGGAGCCCGGTGATGGGTCCTCCGATGGGCGTGCTCCCGAGGAAGACGATCGACCAGAGCGCCATGACGCGGCCGCGCATCGCGTTCGCCGCGTTGACCTGCAGCATGGCGTTGGTCGTACTGATGAAGAACACGCCCGCGCCGCCCATGAGGACGAGGAGCCCGAGCCCCACGTAATAGCCGGGAGCAAGCGACAGGGCGATGGTCACGACGCCGAAAGCGAAGGCCGCGCCCACGAGCAGCCGGCGCGAGGGGCGCGCCCTGCTCGCCATGAGCAGGGCGCCGGCGAGCGCGCCGACGCCCATGGCGGCGGACATGACTCCGTAGGAGCCGCCGCCGCGGCCGAACTCCGACTTGGTGAGGAGCGGCAGCACGACGGAGTAGTTGTAGGCGAGGATGCTGATGACGGCGAGCATGACGAGCGGCACGCGAAGAGCCGGCGTGCTCCAGGCGTACCTCAGCCCCGCGCGCACCTGACCGGGCTCGCGCGCCAGCGGCTTGCCGCGGCGCAGCTCGGCGGTGCGCATGATCGCCAGCGCGCCGATGACGGCCAGGAACGACGCGCCGTTGATGAAGAAGCAGGGGGCGACGCCGACGCCGGCGATCAGCACGGCGCCGATGGCCGGGCCGATGATGCGCGAGGAGTTGATGACCACCGAGTTGAGGCCGACCGCGTTGGCGACGTCGTCGGGGCCGACCATCTCGTACAGGAAGCTCTGCTGTGAGGGGATGCCCATGGCCGTGGCCGTGCCGGTGAGGCCGGCGAGCACCCAGATCATCCACACCGTCACCACATCCGTGGCGGCGAGGACGCCGAGCACGAGCGCGAGGACCGCGGCCGCGGCCTGCGTCCCCATCAAGAGCTTGCGCTTGTCCACGCGGTCGGCCAGCGCCCCCGCCCACGCGCCGAACAGGAGCACCGGCCCGAACTGGAGCCCCACGGTGATGCCGAGGTCGACGGCGCTGCCGGTGAGGCTGAGCACGAGCCAGTTCTGCGCCACCGACTGCATCCAGGTGCCGCTCATCGAGATCACCTGGCTGAAGAAGAACAGCCGGTAGTTGTACACGTGGAGCGAGCGGAAGGTGCGCTGCAGCGGGCCGGCGCGCGCCGGAGTGGGGGAAGTCGCGGTCATCGCCTGAGTCTACCGCCGCGCCGCGCGGGTGTCCTCCGAGGGGGAAGGCCTACCGGCGCGTGCCGCCCTCAGGTCTTCTTCAGGTACACCTGGCCGGCGCGGATGACGACCTTGACGCCGGCGCCGGACGCAGCCACGGCCTTGCGCAGGCCGACGTTCATGGAGTTGGCCTTGCGGCCCGGCATCTCGACGAGCGCCGACGCGACGCCGGAGGAGACGAAGTCGGCGACGATCTCGGCGTACAGCCCGGCGCCTCTCCCGGCCGGCGGCGGTACGTCGGCGGGCACGAGTCGATAGGCCTTCGCGGTGCGGGACATGGGCGGCACCTCCATCTGGTGTCTTGGGTCGCGGTTCACGCGCGACATGCACGGGGAGTCTACGCCACCGACGCGCCGGGTACACCAGACTACTGCAGGCGACTTCCGCATCCGGAGGACACCATCGACGTCAAGAACGAGGAACTCCTCCCGTTGTTCGCGGAGGTCAAGCAGTTGCTCACTCCGTATGCGGCTCGGTTGACGGTGCGCAGGAACGAGCCCGGCTACTACGACCTGTGGTCGGAGAAGGAGATCGTCGTCTCCGGCCGGCGACGCAAGGAGGTCTTCTTCGCCGGCGCCATCGTCCAGAAGAGCTTCGTCGGCTTCTACTTCATGCCGTTGTATGCAGACGACGACCTCTCCCGCGTGTTCGGCCCCGAGCTGCTGGCGACGCTCAAGGGCAAGTCGTGCTTCCACCTCAAACGCATGACGCCCGAGCTCAGGGCGCAGATCGAGACCGCGCTCGCGGCGGGCTGGCGCCTCTACGAAGAGCGCGGCTGGGTGTGAGCCCGGCCGTCCGCGCCGGACGGAACTCTCCCCGCGCCTTGACGGCGGCGCGCGCGCGGCGAACGATGGTCGCGAGGACCATGACGCCGCCGGACCGTGCCGGCGGCCGTAGCTGGAGGGGAGCGCGATGAAGAAACTCATCAACCGTCCTGCGGACGTCGTTCGGGAGGAGCTCGTCGGCATGGCGCTCGCGCACGCCGGCCGTCTCGTCGTCCACACCAGCCCGCACTGGATAGCGCGCGCCGACGCGCCCGTGGCGGGCAAGGTGGCGATCGTCTCCGGCGGAGGGTCGGGGCACGAGCCGCTGCACGGGGGGTTCGTCGGCCCGGGCATGCTCGACGCCGCCTGCCCGGGCGAAGTCTTCACCTCGCCGACCCCCGACCAGGTGCTGGCGGCGACGCAGGCCGTCGACGGCGGCGCCGGCGTGCTGCACATCGTCAAGAACTACACCGGCGACGTCATGAACTTCGAGATGGCCGCCGACCTGGCCCGCGACGAGGGGCTCGTGGTCGAGCAGGTCGTGATCGCCGACGACGTGGCCGTCGAGGACAGCCTGTACACCGCCGGACGCCGCGGCGTGGGCGCCACGGTGCTGGCCGAGAAGATCTGCGGCGCTGCGGCCGAGGAGGGCCGGCCGCTCGCGGAGGTGGCCGGCCTCTGTCGCACGGTGAACGAGCTCAGCCGCAGCATGGGCGTGGCGCTCACCTCGTGCACCACGCCCATGGCCGGCAAGCCGACGATCGACCTCGACGCGTTCCACATGGAGGTCGGCGTCGGCATCCACGGGGAGCCCGGGCGCAAGCGCGCGCTGGCGGCCTCGGCCCACGCCATCGTCTCCGAGCTGGCCGCCGCGGTCGTGGACGACCTCCCGTTCTCGAGCGGCGACAAGGTGCTCGCGTTCGTCAACGGCATGGGCGGCACGCCGCTCATGGAGCTCTACATCGTCTACGGCGAGCTCCACGACTTCCTCGAGGACCGCGGCATCGTCATCGCGCGCAACCTGATCGGCTCCTATGCCACGTCCCTCGACATGGCGGGCTGCTCGATAACACTCCTGCGGCTGGACGACGAGCTGACGCGGCTGTGGGACGCCCCGGTCGACACCCCCGGCCTGCGGTGGGGGGCGTGAACGCGCCGCGCGGGACGGTCACGACGGCGGGGGCGGTCGCGTGGCTGCGGGCGTTCGCGGCCGAGGTGGCGGCGCGGCGCGAGCAGCTCACGGAGCTCGACGCGGCCATCGGGGACGCGGACCACGGTGTCAACATGGACCGCGGGATGCGAGCGGTGGTCGCGAAGCTGCCGGACGGGGCGGTCGCCGCTGACGCCGGCGCGGCGCCCACCCTCGGCGCGCTGTTCAAGACCGCCGGGATGACCCTCGTCTCGACCGTCGGCGGCGCCGCGGGACCGCTCTACGGGACGCTGTTCCTGGAGATGGGCAAAGCCGCCGCGGACAGGACCGCCCTCTCCGGGGCCGAGTGGGCCGGCGTCGTCGGCGCGGGGGTGGCCGGGGTGCAGAGACGCGGCAAGGCCGAGGCGGGAGACAAGACGATGGTGGACGCGCTGCTGCCGGCCGTGGAGTCCCTGAAGGCCGCGGCCGGCTCCGGCGCGTCGCTCGGCGACGCGCTGCGGGCGGCCGCGGACGCCGCCCACGGCGGCATGGAGGCGACCGTGCCGCTCGTGGCGCGCAAGGGGCGCGCCAGCTACCTGGGCGAGCGCAGCGCCGGGCATCAGGACCCGGGCGCGACGTCGTCGTGGCTGCTCCTGCGGACGGCGGCCGAGACGCTGGCCGGCGAGGGTGACGCGGGCTAGCCGTGGTCGGCATCGTCATCGTCAGCCACAGCGCCCGGATCGCGGAAGGCGTCCTGGAGCTGGCCGCGCAGATGGCCGGTCCCGGCGTGCGGATCGCGGCCGCCGGAGGGCTGGACGAGCCGGAGGGGGCGCTCGGCACGGACGCCGCGCTCGTGCTGCGAGCGCTCGAGGAGGTGTGGTCGGAGGACGGCGTGCTGGTCCTGATGGACCTGGGGAGCGCCGTCCTCTCCGCCGAGCTGGCCGTCGACCTGCTGGACGAGGAGCGGCGCGGCAGGCTCCTGCTCACGGAGGCGCCGCTCGTGGAGGGCGCCGTGGCCGCGGCCGTCGCCGCCGGGCTGGGCGACCCGCTGGACGCCGTGGCCGCCGCGGCTCGCGCCGGGCTCGCCGGCAAGGCGGCCCACCTGGCGCCGGGCGCGGGCGAGGCAGACGTGCGCGCGAGCCGGCATGAGGCCGCCGGCACGGGTCCGGTGACCGGCCCGGCGGCGCCGACCGCCCGCGTGACGGTCCTCAACGCGCATGGGCTCCACGCACGGCCGGCCGCGCTGCTGGTGCGCACCGCGGCAGGCTTCGACGCCGTGGTCACCGTCGCGGACGCGACCAACGGCCGCGGACCCGTCGGGGCGCGCAGCCTCAACGGCGTCGCGACCCTGGGGGCGCGCCGTGGCGACGAGCTCGTCGTCACGGCCGATGGGCCGCAGGCGGCGGAGGCGCTGGCCGCGATCAGCCGCCTCGCCGACGCGGGGTTCGGGGAGCTTGAGGCCGC
>DASUMX010000153.1:0-13712 GCA_036277455.1 Thermoleophilia bacterium | reverse complement strand
CCGACGTCTTGTTCCTTCTGCAGCTTCTTGCCCTCGGTCATGAGCGCCGGCGCGACCATGACCTCGGCCTTCTGGAACTTGACCAGCGACTCGTAGCCGCAGGTCGCCATGCTCGTGCGCAGCGCGCCGAACAGGTTGCGCGTGCCGTCGTTCTCGTGCGCCGGGCCGAGGAGGATCTCCTGCAGCGTCCCCTTGTTGCCCGCCTTGACGCGCGTGCCGCGCGGCAGTTCGGGGTGGAACGTGGCCATGCCCCAGTGGTAGCCGCGCCCCGGCGCCTCGGTGGCCGAGGCCAGCGGCGAGCCGATCATGACGGCGTCGGCGCCGAGGGCGATGGCCTTGCTCACGTCGCCGCCGGTGCGCATGCCGCCGTCGGCGATGACGTTGCAGTACTCCCCGGTCTCGAGCAGGTGCTGCACGCGCGCCGCGGCGGCGTCGGCGATCGCCGTCGCCTGCGGGACGCCGATGCCGAGCACGCCGCGCGTGGTGCAGGCGTGGCCCGGGCCGACGCCGACGAGCACGCCGACGGCGCCTGTGCGCATGAGGTGCAGCGTGGTGGCGTAGCTGGCCACGCCGCCCACGATGACCGGGACGGCGCACCCGCTGATGAACTTCTTGAGGTCGAGCGGTTCGACCCTGGTGCTCACGTGCTCGGCCGAGACGACGGTGCCCTGGATGACGAGCACGTCGAGACCGGCCTCGAGCGCGACCTCGTAGTAGTCCTCCACGCGCTGCGGCGTGAGCGAGGCCGCGGCCAGCACGCCGCCGTCCTTGATCTCCTTGACGCGCTTCGCGACGAGCTCGGCCTTGATGGGCTCCTGGTAGATCTCCTGCATGGTGCGCGTCGCCGACTCCTTGGGGAGCGACGCGATGCGGTCGAGCTGCTCGTCGGCGTTCTCGTAGCGGGTCTGCACGCCCTCGAGGTTGAGGACGGCGAGGCCGCCGAGCTTGCCCATGGTGACGGCGAAGGCGGGGTCGACCACGCCGTCCATCGCCGAGGCCAGGCACGGGAGCTCGAGCGTGTGCTCGCCGAGCTTCCAGGTGATGTCCACATCCTCGGCGTCGCGGGTACGCCGGCTGGGCACGATGGCGATGTCGTCGAAGCCGTAGGCCCTGCGGCCCTTCTTTCCGCGGCCGATCTCTACTTCCATGCCGTCCTCCTGACAGGGGGATAGGAAATAAACAAAAGACCCGGGCACGGACGTCCCTGGGTCTCTGAGCTCTGGGCGATGTCTCTTGCTGTCTGCGGTGGCAACGTGCTCCGACTCTACCAGCGCCCCCACCGAGGGTCAACGCGCGGGCGCGGTACGCGCGCACGGGTGCGCGGTCCGTCAGGCGGCCCGCTCCCCGTCGCCCTCGTCCGGGGTCTCACGACCGGACGACGGACCGTCCCGGCCCGCGCCCGCGGCCGGCAGGCGCAGGAGGACGCCGGCGGTCTCCTCGTAGAGCCGCACCGGCGTCATCTCCCCCGCGTCGTCGCCGTACACGGCGCGTGCCCGCGTGAACAGCTGCTCGACGACCGCGCTGAGCTCGGCCGGCACGCCGGCCGAGCGCGCGAGGTCCACGGCCAGGCGCAGGTCCTTGGTGGCCAGGGCCATCGAGAAGCCCTCCTCGTACTCCCCGTCCCGCAGCAGGGGCAGGAGGTCGCGCGCCAGCAGCCGGCTCGAGGTGGGACCCTCGACCAGAGACCGGTGGAGCACCTCGAGGTCCACCCCGGCGCGCGTGCCGATGGCGAGCACCTCGGCGATGGCGACGAGCTGGTCGAACCACAGCAGGTTGAGCATGAGCTTGACCACGTACCCGGCCCCGTTGCCGCCGACGTGGAAGATGCGCTCCGGGTCGCCCAGATGCTCGAGGATGGGCCGCGCCTGCGCCACGTCGGCCGCGGCCCCGCCCACGAAGATCTCGAGGGTGCCGGCGTCGGCGCCCGCGGCCATGCCGGCCACGGGCGCGTCCAGCGCGCGCAGGCCGTTCTGGGCTCCCCGCACGCGCACGCGCCCGGCGACGTCCGGCGACGAGGTGGACATGTCGATCCACAGCGCGCCGGCTGGCAGCGCCCGCAGGGCCCGGCCGGCGCCGAGCATGACGTCCTCGACGGCGGCGGGCGTGGGCAGCATGGTGATGAACACTCCCGCGCCTCGGGCCGCTTCCTCAACGGTGCCGGCGAGGCGCGCGCCGCGCGCGAGCGCGGGTCCGGCGCGCCCGGGGTCGAGGTCGAACACCGTCAGGTCCAGGCCGGCCTCGGCGAGCCTGCGGCTCATCGGGCCGCCCATGTGGCCCAGCCCGACGAACGAGATCTTGTCATTCCTGGCGTTCATCGAGTCCGTGGCGGTCAGCGCGCGTGGAAGAAGGGGTTCCAGGGGTCTGACCGCGCCGCCAGCACGTCCTCGGCGAGCGGCGCGCCGTCCCGCCCGTTGCGCAGCGCCGCGAGCGTGGCCTCGCGGTTGTTGGCGAACACCGCGTCCTCGTCCTCAGCCGCGGGATTCACCCACACGGCGGCGATCACCAGGAGCTCACCGGCGCGGTCGCGATCGACGATCCCGGCGGCCACGGCCTCCGCAACGCCGGCGGCGACGCCCGCCTGGGCGGCGCCCCACGTGAGGTCGGCGTGTCGTCCGGGCTCGATGGGCGCCTTGTTCACGAACAGCGTCATCGGCTGAACGGCGAGTCCGGGCTGCACGACCGCGACGAACGGCACGTGCCCGGCACGCGGCGTGGCGAGCGCCGTCGCCCACGCCGTGCCCACGGGCCCGCCGCGCTCGCCCAGCACGGTGTTGACGTGCGCCGCATCTGCGCCGTGGCCGATGAAAGACTCGCCGATCTGCACCTCGCTCATGCCCCTCGGATGCCCGTTCTCGAGCCGCGCGAATCGCCGAGCGTCGACGCGCCGGCGAGGAGGGGCAGGCGACCGTCGCGCGCGTCAGGGGCGGAGGGAGAGCTCCTTGACCTCGGCGGACTCCAGGAGGGAGGCGGCGGTGGGCGCGTCGAGGACGCCGGCGCCGTACTGCTGCGTGCTCGCGGCGCCGGCAGCCAGCGCGTGCCGCAGGCACTCGGGCAGATCGAGCTTGCGGAACCGGGCGCTGATGAAGCCCGCGAGGAACACGTCTCCGGACCCGACGGTACTGACCACGGCGTCGAGATGGACGATGGAGGCCCGGAAGACGCGCTGCTTGCGCCCGACCTGGAAGCGGGCGACGCAGCCGTGCTGCGTCTTGATGATCGCGTTGCGGGCGCCCATCTCGCAGACGATGCCGGTGGCGTCGACGAGGTCCTGGTCGTCGTGGAACTCGTGGCCGACGAGATCCTCCGCCTCGCGCAGGTTGGGGATCACCAGGTTGGGGCGGCCACGGACCCCGCGGCGCAGAGGCTCGCCGGCGCTGTCGAGGACGACGAAGCAGCGGTGCTTGCGGATCCGCGCCAGCACCGTCGCGTAGAAGTCCTCGCTCACCTTGCGCGGGAGCGAGCCGGCGAGCACGACGAAGCGGGCACCCTTGGCGAGGTACTCGATCTTGTCGAGCAGGCCGGCGGTCTCCGCCGCGGTGACGACGGGGCCGTACTCGACCACCTCGGTCTGCGTCATGGTGGTGGGATCGACCACGGCCGTGGAGGTACGCGACTCGCCGGCGATGTGGACGAAGTCGTTGAGGATGTTCTCGCGCGTGAGGCCCTCGACGATCTGCTGGCCGGCGCGGCCGCCCACGAGGCCGGTGACGATCATCGGCTCACCGAGCGTCTTGAGGGCCCGGGCGATGTTGACCCCCTTGCCGCCCGGGAGCGTGAGACTCTCGCTGGCACGGTGGCGGAAGCCGGTCCGGAAGTTGGGAACGGTGAGCGTCTTGTCGACCGCAGCGTTGGGCGTGACGGTGATGATCACGCTGGCCTCCTGTCAGCCTTGCGCACAGAAGCCGGCGCCCTGGTCGGCGCCGGCCCTCGGCGGCGCCCAGTATACCACCGCGCCGCGCCTTGACACTGCCGGGGCGCGGCGATACGTTCTCGGAGCGTCAACCATGTGCATTCCTCGTTAGGTGAGGCTCCGGCACACATAGAGGCCGTTGCCCGGAAACGTCCAGAGACGCCAACGGGTAGGACAGGCACTACCGGCACAAGGTTTTGCCCGAAACGGCTGAGGCCCTGACCTCTACGGTGTGCTGTGCTAAAGCTGGGACGAGTGAGGATCGCCCCTTCGCTCTGCGCGCCCGGAGCCTCCCGGCCAGGGAGGCTTTTGTATGTCCGGTGACCGCTGGTCACGCGAAGGAGGTGAGGCCTGTGTTCTACCTGAGCAAGCTGCTGGGCAGTCCCGTCAAGGACGTCGAGAACAAGTCCGCCGGAACGCTGCACGACCTGGTGGTCAGCACCGGACAGGCCTACCCACGCGTGACCGCGGTCGACGTCCGGCGGCGCGGCAGGACGCTCTTCGCGCCGTGGGACGCGGTCACCAGCCTCGAGGAGTCCGCGACCCTTCTCAATATCCCCGCCTCCGCTCTCGCCGAGCGTGAGCTCGAGCCCGGAGAGCTGCTCCTCTCGGCGACGTTCCTCGACAAGCAGCTCGTGGACACGGAGGGCCACAAGGTCATCCGCGTCAACGACATCGAGCTGGTGCGCAACGGCCCCTGGGTGCAGGTCGCGGCGGTGGACGTCTCGAGCAACGCCATCCTCCGCCGTGTAGGCCTCGCCAAGGTGGGCGATCGCATCGCCAAAGGACGCCAGAAGCCCAAGCCTCACCTGATCGACTGGAAGGACGTCGACATCGAGCAGACCGACGAGGCCGCCGTCCGCCTCGCCGTGCCGCAGACCAAGCTCGAGCTGCTGCACCCGGCGGACATCGCCGAGCTGGTGCACGAGCTCTCGCCGGAGGAGCGCGCGGCGGTGTTCGACGCCCTCGAGGACGACCTCGCCGCCGACACCTTCGAGGAGCTGCACCCGTCCTACCAGGCCTCCCTGCTGCTCGACCTGCCCGACGAGAAGGCCAGCGAGATCCTCAACGAGATGTCGCCGGACGACGCCGCCGACCTCCTGGCGGACCTGCCGGACGACCGCCGCCAGCACTTCATCGCGATGATGGAGAAGGACGACGCCGAGGACATGCGCGAGCTGCTCAGCTATCCGGAGCACTCGGCCGGCGGCATCATGACCACCGACTACGCCTGGGCGCGGCTGGACGACACCGCCGAGCGCGCCATCGAGCGCCTGCGCGAGCAGGAGGCCGAGGCCGAGACGGTCTACTACATCTACGTCGTCGACCGCTCCGAGCGCCTGCGCGGCGTGTTCTCGCTGCGCGACCTGCTCATGACCCCGCCCGAGAAGAAGGTGCGCGACTTCATGACCGAGAACCCCGTCTCGGTGCGCACCGCAGCGAGCGAGGAAGAGATCACCAACGTGATCGCCAAGTACAACCTCCTCGCCCTGCCGGTGGTCGACGAGGAGGGCGAACTGCACGGCATCATCACCATCGACGACGCCATCGACCTGGTGCTCCCGCTGGCCTGGAAGAAGCGCCTGCCGAGGATCTTCCATTGAGGAGGCCTCGATGGCGCGGACTCCCCGCCGTGTAGGCGGCCTGCGACTCGCAGGCCGCGTCGGCCGCACCCGGCTCCTCGTCATCTTCGCGCTGGTGGGGCCGGGCTTCATCGCCGCCAACGCCGGCAACGACGCCGGCGGCATCACCACTTGGTCGGTCATCGGCTCCCGGTACGGGTACAGCATGATCTGGCTGCTCGTGGCGATCACGCCGATCCTGGCCATCGTGCAGGAGATGAACGCCCGCGTCGGCGTCGTCACCGGACGCGGGCTCGCCGGGCTCATCCGCGAGAACTTCAGCATCAAGATCACCGCCCTCGCGATCCTCGCCACGGTGGTCGCCAACTTCGGCACCACCGTGGCGGAGTTCTCGGGCGTCGCCGCGGCGAGCGGGCTGCTCCACGTGCCCTCGTACGTGGCCGTGCCCGTGGTCGCCGTCGGCGTGTGGCTGCTGGTCACCCGCGGCTCGTACCGCAAAGTGGAGCGTGTGCTCCTCGTCCTGGGGTTCGTGCTGCTCACCTACGTCGTCTCGGGCATCCTCGCCGGACCCGACTGGGGCCAGGCGCTGCACGGCGCGACGCATCCCTACATCTCGTGGGACAGCCTGTGGATCTTCACCGTGATCGCCGCCGTGGGCACCACGCTGACGCCCTGGGGGCAGTTCTTCATCCAGGCTGCGGTCGTGGACAAGAAGGTGCCGTGGAGGCAGTTCAAGTACACCAAGTACGAGATCTACGCCGGGTCGGTCTTCATGACGACCATCGACTTCTTCATCGTCCTCGCCTGCGCCGCGACGCTGTACGAGGACGGGATCGTCGTGCGCTCGGCCGAGGAGGCGGCGATGGCGCTGGTGCCGTTCCTGGGCGCTGCGGCGCAGTATCTCTTCGCCGTCGGCCTGCTGAGCGTCTCGATCCTCGCCGCCGGCGTGCTCCCGCTGGCCACGGCCTACGTGGTGTGTGAGGCGTTCGGTTTCGAGAGCGGGCTCGACAACTCGTTCCGCGAGGCTCCGGTGTTCAACGGCCTCATCACGTTCCTCATGTTCGTACCGGCCGCGGTGGCGATCATCCCCGGCCTCCCTCTGGTCGACGTGATCCTCGTCGCCCAGTCGCTGAACGGCGTCCTGCTGCCGATCATCCTCATCTTCACGCTGCTCATCATCAACGACCCGCGGGTGATGGGCGCGCACGTCAACGGGCGCCTGCGCAACGTGATCGCCTGGGGGTTCACCGTGGCGCTCATCGGCATGAGCGCGGTGCTGCTCCTCTCGCCGCTGTTCAGCTGACGGCTGAGAGGGCGGCAAGCGGCCGGCCGCGACCACCGGCGGGCCCGGCCGCTCAGGCGTCCTCGAACCGGTCCGGCGACCGCGGCTCCACGTGGACGAGCACGTCGGTGTTGGGGATGCAGGCGCGGATGTCGTCCTCGATGTGCTCGGCGATGTCGTGCGCCTCCGTGACCGTGAGGTCGGCGTCGACGACGACGTGCAGGTCGACGTGCCTGCGGCTGCCGGCGCGCCGCGCGCGGAGCTTGTGATAGCCGCTGATGATGTCGCCGCGGTGCTCGCGCACGCAGCGCCTGATCTCCTCGAGCTCGTCGTCGGGCAGGGTCTCGTCGAGCAGCACGCGGGTCGACTGCATGACGAGGTCGTAGCCCGTCTTGATGATGAGCACGGCCACGGCGATGGCGGCGATCGGGTCGAAGTACGGCCACCCGGTGAGCTTGACGAGCAGCAGGCCGAAGGCCACGCCGAACGACGTGTAGACGTCGGTGAGGAGATGCGCGGCGTCGGCCTCGAGGGCGGCGGACTCGGTGCGCCTGGCGACCGGGTACAGCACCTTCTTCGAGACGATGAGGTTGACGACGCCGGAGATCGCCATCACGCCGATGCCGAGCCAGATGTGGTCCAGCTCCGGGCCGTCGATGATCTTCATCACGCCCTCGAAGATGATCACGCCGGCGGCGGCGATGATGAGCAGCGCCTCGATCACGCCGCTGAGGTTCTCGACCTTCTCGTGGCCGTAGTGGTGCCGCTCGTCCGGCGGCTGCGCCGCCTGGCGGACCGACCAGAAGGCGATGAGCGCCGCGACGAGGTCGGAGCCCGAGTGCAGCGCCTCGGAGATGATGGCGATCGACCCGGACATGAGGCCGACCACGAGCTTGAAGACGATCAGCGTCGCGTTCGACGCGATGGATACCGCCGCGGCGCGCGACTTGAGCGAGTGGTTGTGGCGGTCGTCGACGACGACCGCCGCGTCAGCAGACTTGTTGGCCTTCGTCTCCATGCAGGAACCCCTCCCGTCGCAAGACGTCGACGAGGGCCCTCCCGGCCAGTGCGCGGTGGCTGGCCTGGTCCTTGGCATCCTGTGGCCACTCGGCCACGGAGAGGTCTGACCCTTCCGGAACGAAGACGGGGTCGTACCCGAACCCGCCCTCACCGCGCGGCGCCTCGGCGATGGCGCCCCACCAATGTCCCGTTGCGGCCCAGTGTGTCATGTCGGGCGCGACGGCGACAACCGCGCAGACGAAGCGCGCGCGGCGGGCGAGCGGGCCGGCGAGGCCGCTCATCTCGCCCAGCAGGCGCTCGTAGTTGGCCCTGTCGGCGCCGGGCCCGTCCACGCCCGCGTAGCGGGCGCTGGTGACGCCCGGCGCCCAGCCGAGCGCCTCGACCTCGAGCCCGGAGTCGTCCGCGAGGAAGAGCACCTCCTCGTCCGGCCGCAGGCCGAGCCGCCGGAGCAGCGCGGGATCGCCCTCGACCGCCCGCGCCAGCGCCTCGGCCTTGCCGAGAGCGTTCTCGGCGAACGACTCGACGCCCTCCGGCGGCAACTCGGTCCCGGCCGGCATGACGTCGACGCGGCACGGCGCGAGGATCGCGGCGAACTCCGAGGCCTTGTGGCGGTTGCCGGTGGCGAGCACGAAGCGCATCAGGCCCCTTCCAGCTCCGCGCAGGCGGCGGCCTGCGCGGCCGCCAGACTGGCCGCACCGGCGGTCACGAGGTCGAGCATGCCGTCGAGCGCCGCGCGCGAGTAGGGCTCGCCCTCGGCCGTGGCCTGCACCTCGACGAGGCGGCCGTCGCCGGTGATCACGGCGTTGAGGTCCACCTCGGCCGCCGAGTCCTCCTCGTAGTCGAGGTCGAGGCGCGCCTCGCCGTCCACGATGCCGGCCGACACCGCGGCGACCGAGTCGAACAGCGGCACCTCGTGCAGCCCGAGCAGGTCCTTGATCTTGAGCGCGACCTGATAGACGGCCACGTAGGCGCCGGTGATGCTCGCCGTCCGGGTGCCGCCGTCGGCCTGCAGCACGTCGCAGTCCACGGCGATGGTGCGCTCGCCGATGATGCCCATGTCCATGACGCCACGGAGGCTGCGGCCGATGAGCCGCTGGATCTCCATGGTGCGCCCGCTCTGCTTGCCCCGGACCGCCTCGCGCGCGGTGCGCGTGGGCGTGGCCCCCGGCAGCATGCTGTACTCGGCGGTCAGCCAGCCGCGGCCGGAGCCGCGCAGCCAGCCCGGCACGCCGTCGCTGAGCGAGGCGGTGCAGAAGACGTGCGTGTCGCCCAGCTCGATGCGCGCCGAGCCGGCGGCGAACTTGGCCACCGCCGGCGTGATGCGCACCGGCCGGAGCTCGTCGGGCTTGCGTCCTTTTCTCAAGGTCGTCCTCCTCGCCGCCGCAGGCGGCAGACGGCCGCGTCAGGCGGCCGGTCGTGTGAAACCGAACACCTCGCGGCGCCCGCGCACCACGAGGAGAAGCGCGAGGCCGAGCGTGAACAGCACCGCGGCCTCGCCGACACCCACCCAGACCGCGCTCGCCCAGTACGGCAGGTCCAGGATGATCGCGAGCATCGCCGCGACGCCCAGCGCGTTGACGACGACCGGCGCGGCCAGCGCGATCACGCGCGGCCCGATGGCGTGCATGACGGCGGCGGCCACGAGCGTGAGCGCCGCACCGACCACCACGTCCACCGGCATCATCGGGCTGCCGAGGTTGCCGATGGCCGTGCCCAGCGTGAGCCCGAGCACGGCAGCAGGGTCGAAGCAGGCGAAGACCATGAGAGCCTCCGCGACCCGGAACTGCACCTCGCCATACGCGAAGGCGTTGAGGCCGGGCGCGAGGGTGAGCGCGGCGTACAGGGCGGCGTAGACGGCCGCCCGCACCAGGAACCTGCTGGTCACGGCGAGACGAGCTCGCCGAGGCGCTCGAGCGGCAGCGCGCGCACGCGCGTGAGCGGCATCTGGAGGAAGCGCGCCCCGGTGTCGCGGAAGCGCTCCACATCGCCCGTCGTGTAGAAGCGGTAGGAGCCGATGGCGTCGCCCGCGCGCTCGAGGCCCTGACGGACGAGCATGGCCTCGACCTCCCGGGCGATCTCCGCCGCTGGGTTGATGAGCGTGACGTCGCGCCCCAGGAAGCGCTGCAGCATGGGCGCGATCAGCGGGTAGTGCGTGCAGCCCATGATCACCACGTCGGGGCGCTGGGCCTTGAGCGGCTCGGTGAAGCCGCGCACCGCGTCGGCGAGCGCCTGGCTGGCGACGTCCCCGGCCTCGATGAAGTCGACCAGGCCGGGGCAGGCCTGCTGGATGACCTCCGCCCCGGAGTCGAGGCTGCGGATGGCTCGCGGGTAGGCCCCGCTGGCGACGGTGGCCTCGGTGGCCAGCACGCCGATCCTGCGGTAGCGCGAGGTCGCCACGGCCGCCCGCGCGCCCGGCATCACCACGCCGATGATCGGCGTCTCGAACTGCTCCTGGAGCGCCGGCAGCGCCGCCGACGTCGCGGAGTAGCAGGCGACGACGATGAGCTTGACCGGCACGGTCTCGAGGAACGCCGTGATCTGGCGCGAGAACAGCTCCAGCTCCGCCGGGCGCTTCTCGCCGTACGGGAACCTGGCCGTGTCGCCGACGTAGGCGAAGTGCTCGCCCGGCAGCTGCACGAGGCACTCGTGCAGCACGGTGAGCCCGCCCATGCCCGAGTCGAACATCCCGATGGGCAGGGCGGCGGGGTCGTGCAGGCTGTCGGAGGAGGAGGCGGTCATGTCAGGGGCGCCGTGAGGCGCCCCGGTAGTATTCCTCACCGCGCTCGGCACTGTCCAGACGACCCGTTCCGGGGGACCGGTCGCGCCCAGGAGATGAAGCGCACGCGGGGCTCAAGCGCCGCCGGGGAGCGTCCGATAGGTGGAGTGCGAGGGGCAACGGAGAGGCTACGGAGGCGCGTCGTGCGCAACGCCGACTACAAGATCGAGCTGTTCATCTTTCCCGACGGTACCCGCGTCGAGATGATCGTGTTCGACGCCGCCGCCCGGGCGCGCGGCGCTGCGCAGGCCGCGCAGGCGTCCGCCGGCCCCGCGGCCGTGGCGCCGGCGAGGCCGGCCCCCGCTCCCTGCCGCGTCCCGCCGCCGCCGCAGGAGGACCCCGACGCGCATCACTGTCCCGTCTGTCGCAGCCCGCTCGTCTACCCGCTCGACTGGGACCGCTCCGGGCCGGCCAGCTGGACGATGATCCTCCGCTGTCCCGAGTGCGAGACGCGGCGCGAGGTGACCCTGGGTCGCGCCTCCGTCGAGGAGCTGAACCGCGAGCTGTACCAGGGCGCGCAGGCGATCGCCCGTGAGGCCGATCGGCTGACGCGGCGCAACTTCGAGGACGAAGTGGAACGGATGGTGGCCGCGCTGGAGTGCGACCTCATCCTGCCGATGGACTTCTGAGCTCCAGCTCGTCCCCCGCGCGCCTCCCGCTGTTCGTCAGCCACACCCCCACCACGACCACGGCCGCAGCCAGCGCCTGCCCCGCCGTCAGCCGTTCGCCCAGCAGCACGTAGGCGCTCGCCACGGCGACGATCGGCGTGAGGTTGATGAACACGCTCACCCGGCTCGCCGGCAGGAACCGGAACGCGTAGTTGAGCAGCAGGTAGGCGACGATCGAGCAGACCACCGTGAGGAAGAGCACGCCGCCGGCCGCCGGGACCGTGGGCCGGCGCACCCCCAGCAGCAGCGCCTCCACCAGCGCCAGCGGCGCCATGAAGAGGGCGCCGAACAGGTTCTGCCAGGTGGTGACGAACAGCGCGGAGCGGCTCACGAGCAGCCTCCGCGCCAGCACGGCGTAGACGCCTGCGGAGAGCGAGGCGGCCAGCACCAGCAGGTTGCCGGTGAGCGAGCCGCCGCCGGCCCCTCCGGCGGCGAGCACGAGAGCCACGATCCCCGCGAATGAGATGAGGATGCCGGCCCACTGACGGCCCGTGGGCCGCTCGGCCGGCAGGAACGCGCCGATGAGCGCGACGAAGATCGGGATCGTCGCGATGAGGATCGCGGCCTCCGAGGCGCTGGTGCGCGCGATCCCGGTGTTCTCGAAGCTGAAGTAGACGGTGAGGGAGACGAACCCGACGAGCGCGAGCCGGCCGAGCTCCGCCCGCGTCACCGGCTCGCGCAGCGGGCGCAGGCGCCACACGACCCAGAGGATGCCGCCCGCCAGGGTGAAGCGCAGCAGCGCCAGCAACAGTGGCTCGAAACCCTTGAGCGCCGTCTTGGTGGCGACGAACGAGAGCCCGAAGGCGACCGTCATGCCGACGGCGGCGGCGTAGGCGGATGCCGGAGGACGAGCCTGCATGCCCCCAAGCGTATCCCAAGCCCGGCCGCCGCCCGTGGTGGCGGAGCCGACCCAGATGCCGCCGCACGGGAATAGTCCCTTTGTCGCTGTCGGCCGCACGGAGGAGGGAATGGCCGTGAACGAACATCCGGACATGATCTACCGACCCCTCGGCCGCACCGGTGAGAGGGTCTCTGCCGTAGGTGTGGGCGGGTTCCACCTCGCCGCGGACCAGGTCGACGAGCGCCTCGCCGTGCGCATCGTGCGCACGGCGGTCGACCGCGGCATCACCTTCATGGACAACTGCTGGGACTACAACGACGGCGCGAGCGAGCTGCGCATGGGTGAGGCCCTGCGTGACGGGTACCGGGACAAGGTCTTCCTCATGACGAAGATCGACGGCCGCTCCGGGAAGGAGGCCGCACGGCAACTCGACCAGTCGCTCCGTCGCCTCCAGGTGGACCACATCGACCTCGTCCAGCACCACGAGGTGATCCGCTACGAAGACCCGCACCGCATCTTCGCCGACGAGGGCGCCAACGCGGCGCTGGTCGAGGCCCGCGCTGCCGGCAAGCTGCGCTACATCGGCTTCACCGGCCACAAGGACCCGCACATCCACCTGCACATGCTGGACGTGGCCGCCGACCACGGCTTCAGGTTCGACGCCGTCCAGCTGCCGCTGAACGTGATGGATGCGCACTACCGGAGCTTCGAACGCCAGGTGCTGCCGCGCCTCGTCGAGGAGGGCATCGGGGTCCTCGGCATGAAGAGCATGGCCGCCGGGATCCTTCTCGAGACGGGCCTCGTGACGCCGGCCGAGTGCCTGCACTACGCCCTGAACCTGCCCACGTCGGTGGTCATCACCGGCATCGACAGCCTGCAGGTCCTGGATCAGGCGCTGGAGGCCGTCCGCACGTTCCGCCCGCTCGGCGAGGCGGAGGTGGGGAGACTGCTGGCGAGGACGGCGCCGAGCGCCGCGAGAGGTGAGTTCGAGCCGTTCAAGACCACGGCGCTCTTCGACGGCACGGCGCACACCCCGGCCTGGCTCGGCGACGAGCCGGCCTGACCTACGCGCGCCGCGCCTTCGCGCGGTCCCCGAGGATCCGCTCCGCGGCAAGCTTGCCGGGGGCGCCCATCACGCAGCCCCCCGGGTGGGTGCCCGAGCCGCACTGGTAGTAGCCGGCGATCGGCGTGCGGTACTGGGACCAGCCCGGCGCCGGACGGAAGAAGAACATCTGCGGCGCGAAGAACTCGCCGGCGAAGATGTTGCCCTCGGACAGCCCCACCGTCCGCTCGATGTGGAGCGGCGTCACCACCTCGCGCTGCAGGACCAGGTCGCCGAACCCCGGGAAGAACGACTCGAGCGTGCGCTGCACGGTGTCGCCCAGGTTCTCCTTCTCGGTGTCCCAGTCGCTCTCGCGCAGGTGGTACGGCGTGTACTGGATGAAGCAGGACATGACGTGCTTGCCGGGGGGCGCCATGTCCGGGTCGATCGTGCTCTGGATGGCGCCGTCGATGTACGGCCGCGAGCTGTACCAGCCGTACTTGCCCTCGTCGAAGGCGCGCTCGAGGTAGTCCAGGGACGGCCCGACGTTGGTGAACCCGCGGAAGATGTCCTCGCGGCCGGGCAGGGCC